>JAAZBG010000161.1 GCA_012513915.1 Fibrobacter sp. | reverse complement strand
GATGGGGAATTCACGTCACAACCCGCACTTTACTACCATTTTTATACTATTTTAACCAACTTTTACATGTTTTAACCTATTTTAAATCAATGTTTATCTTGGAACTTATGATATACAATCAGTGAGTGCTAAAAAAATGAGTACCCGCTGGCTTTCAGTAGATGGAATTGGCGAGTACTTAGGTGTTAAAAGAGATACAGTTTATAAAATGAATTGCAGACATTTGTTAATACCGCCGAAAAAGGCAAAGCATGCTATGTATGGCTCGCGATGTGTAGAAGACATTTGTTCATCGTTGAGTTTGTAAAAGAAATCATAAACGTACATATAGGGAGTATGAATCTTAAACTTGAATATGAGAATTTTGATTTTTTTTTAATAACAAGGCGCAGTGGCACCATGAATTGGAAAATATAACTGATGCAATCAGAAAGAGAATTCGGCAGGTTTTATTCAGGATGTTGCGGGAAACCGATTTTTTGACAAAAGATAACCAAATTAACACGACAGCAATTAGTCCGGCATTAATACGCTCAATTTTCCAAACAATCCTGAAGAGTTGTTACTGTTTCCTGAATGGCAATACGAAGGAAGAGGACTAAGGAAAAGTGGGATGTGGAAAGAAAGGGTAAAAATGTAATGGATGAGAATAGATTAAAGCTCAAAAGTCTTGAAGTCAAAGGTTATAAATCTATTGACACCCAGGGGCAAACAGTTAGTTTTGGTGATACCACGGTATTGCTGGGAGCTAATGGTTCCGGTAAAAGCAATCTGGTCTCTTTTTTCAAGCTGTTGAATTTTATAACCAGCAAAGGACTACAGGTTTTTATTGGTAAACAAGGCAGCGCGGATGCTCTGTTGTACTATGGGGCAAAGCATACCGAAAAAATCGAATTTACTGTCACACTTCAGCAATCTGACGATAGTGAACACCGGACAACAACCTACAGTGCCAAATTGCTGCATGGAATGCCCGATCGTCCGTTTTTTGGTTCAGAAAAGGTTACCTGCGACCGCCCGAAAAATATGCAAATACCGCAAGATTTCTATATCGAATCAGGTAATGGTGAATCTGGTTTACCCGATGATACTCGTCAGGCATCGATGGTGTTATTTGGTGCATTGTCGGGAATTCGCGTCTATCAATTCCACGATACCTCCGATACGGCAAAAATCAAAGCAGCCGGATATGTTGATGATTCGCGATTTTTGAGAAGTGATGCCGGGAATCTCGCTGCGTTTCTTTATACAATGCAGCAAAGCATCAAGGTCAAAAAGTACTATGACCGTATTGTCAGACACATTCAAAAGGTAATGCCGCAATTTAAAGACTTTGACCTTGATCCATCTCCTGATAATGACAAATATGTGCGCCTTAATTGGTACGATATATCCGGCGAAACGCTCTTTGGTCCGCATCAGTTGTCGGATGGCTCTTTGCGGTTTATGGCTTTAGCTGCACTGCTGCTTCAGCCACCCTCAATGCTTCCCGGCACAATAATCATTGATGAGCCGGAGCTTGGTTTGCATCCTGCCGCAATAGCAGAGCTTGCCGGTATGGTCAAAACTGCTTCCCGACATGCGCAAATTATACTGGCAACACAATCTACCCGGTTAGTTGATGAATTTTCTGCTGAAAACATAATCGTCGTGGAAAGGGATGAATCCAGGCATTGCAGTATCTTCAAGCCGCTTAAAGAGAATGAGCTTAAAGAGTGGCTCTCCCGCTACAGCCTTTCCGAACTCTGGGAAAAGAATGTTCTCGGAGGGCGACCATGAGTATTATACGCTTGCATGTGACGGCCGAAGGGCAAACAGAACAGGCTTTTGTGAAATCAGTGCTTTCTCCTCACCTTGCCCGGTTCAATATTTTTGCAGATGCTCGTGCGGTGTTGACCAGCAAAGATAAAAAGGCACATGTTGAATATCGTGGCGGGCTGCTTAGTTACCAGAAAGCAAAAGCCGACATTGTTACCTGGATAAAGGAAGATCATCAAGCGGAATGCCGGTTTACCACCATGTTCGATTTCTATGCACTTCCGACCGACTTTCCGGGGTATGCCGAAGCAGCGGAAAAGAAAGATCCCTACGATAAGATCAAATTACTTGAAGAAGCGCTTTATACCGATATCAACGACCGTCGTTTTATTCCCTATATCCAGTTGCATGAGTTTGAAGCTCTTATACTCGCCGCCCCGGGAGAGCTTGACTGGGAGTACCTTGAGCACGATACACCGATAGCAAATCTATGTGCAATGGTTGGTACGCAAAATCCGGAACTGATTAACGATGGGGCTGAAACTGCTCCATCAAAGCGTATCCTGAAACAAATTCCCGAATATGAGAAAGTTACCGCAGGCGTTTCTGTTGCAGGCAAAATCGGAATAGAGACGCTCCGTGCAAAATGCCGCCATTTTTCAGAGTGGCTGACAAAACTGGAAATAAAAGGAATTCCTAATGTAAAGCACTGTCTTACTGGTGCTGGTTTGAGAGAGCTTATCTGAAAAATTGAAACAGCATTTTTCTGAATTTTTTATTGTTTTGTAAATTACAATAAAGTCGATATGTCTGGCCAGGTCAACTGGAAATATCAAAAATAATGCATTATCAGGAAAACAGTAGTGATGTGGGAACGATACAGGAGATCGATCTTGTCGCCTGATATTCGCAGCCTTCGATAGCTGTTTATGTACTGAACACTGTAAAACAAAAAAACAGTACAAAAGTATGAACGCCATTTTCTGGAACATCCATTGTAAAATAGTTGTTATATGTTATTGATTTTAAGCTTTTTATAAATCCATCCCGGTTATCTTCAGACAATAATTTCGTAAAAAAATTAAAAAAACTTGCATACTGTTCAAATGAACAGTATATTTAAATTGTTGCGGAAGCGTTTTTCGCAGTTTGATTTGCAGCTACATCCAGACAAGACAAGAATTGTTAATTTTGGTAAGTATGAAGTTGTCAATGCAGGAAAGCAGAACCGTAAAGCCAGTGGTTGAACTATGATAGCACGTACAATTCTTCATGTTAATATTGTAAACTATTATGTAACTATTGCCCGGCTTCGTGACCGATCACTTGACAACAGACCTGTTGCAGTGCGGGCCGGTGGGGCACAGCGGGTACTGCTTGATGTGTCTCAGGAGGCACTGTGTGCCGGTGTTACAAAAGGAATGATCGCTGACACCGCCAAACGAATATGTCCCGATCTTGTGATAACCGATCCCGCGCCGAATCTTTACGAAAAGACCGATAGTTTTATGCTTGACAGTGCGCTATCATTATCACCGCAGGCAGAACTGGCAGGCCCCGGACATGTATTTATTGATCTGTCAGGTACCACGCGGCTTCACGGAAATGCAGTTGATGCTGCTGATAAAATGCGAAAAAATATCAGGAATAAATCGGGCATTTCATGTTCCCTCGGGATTGCGTCAAATCGTCTTGTTAGTAAAGTTGCAACAAGGGTTGTTAAACCTGATGGACTTTGTACTGTTGTTGATGGTTGCGAGTATGAGTTCATGAATCCGCTTCCGCTAACGATGCTGCCAGGCGTTGACACAAAAATAATAACACAGTTGCATCAGTTTAATATCCATCTCATACGTGATCTTGTTAAAATACCACTGAAAACGCTCTATTCAGTATTGGGTCCTGCCGCAGAAGAACTCCGGCGGCGTGCACAGGGTATTGACAATGCGGATGTCATGTATGTCGGAGAAAAACGTACAACGGTCGATGAGGAAGTGACTTTTGGAGAAAAAACCAACGATTCAACGGTTATTAGCGGCTATCTTTTTACGCTTGTGTCAAATGCCGGTGCACGAATACGCGCAATGGGGCTTGCCGCTGCAATGGTCTCACTTACCATAACCTATGCTGATGGTGCAACGGAAAGGAACACCTCCCGACCCATTACTCCTGTCAGGGGTGATCTGACACTGTATTCGGTCTTTAACGCACTACTGAAAAAAACATACACCCGTCGTATTCGCCTTGCATCACTGGCAATCTCCTGTGATGAACTTACATTTTCCTATGGTCAACTCGATCTGTTTAACGATTCTGAACGGGAGGAGCATCTTATGAGTGCAATTGATACAATCAGAAATGCATTTGGTGTTGGTGCGATCGGGTTTGGGACCTCTCCCCCCCGGCCCCCCTCTGGTTCTGCAACCACTTCGATGCGTCGTCCCGAAGAGCGAGGGGGGAGGAAGAAGTGCGTTACGCAAGGACAAGCGCATAAATAGGTAAAATATTCACAAACGCAAATTAACAATAAGAACAAGTTTCACCTTCAATCTTACACCCCCTCGTTCTTCGGGAGAGGGGGCCGGGGGGAGAGGTCAAAGAGGCCAATGAGGACAAAAAATGATAACATCAGGTGTTGTAAAACGTCAAAGAATTGCTAATGAAAAACTTACTATTGCAAGGAAATTTCGAAAAGAAATGACAGAATCAGAAACGCTTTTGTGGAAAAAAGTACGAAAATGTCAATTAGGCGTGAAAATACGACGGCAACAGATTGTTGAAGGTTTCATTGTTGACTTTTTCTGTGAGTCTGCAAAACTTGTTATTGAGGTTGATGGCGATGTGCATGATAATGAGGAACAGAAAAAAACAGATCAACTTCGGCGCCTTGTTTTTGAGGAAAGAGGATTACAAGAAATTCGATTTACGAATGAACAAGTCAAATTTTCAATTAATAGAGTTCTTGATGAAATAAGGAATATTGTTTTGACCTCTCCTCGCCGGCCCCCCTCTGGTTCTGCAACCACTTCGATGCGTCGTCCCGAAGAGCGAGGGGGGAGGAAGAAGTGTGTTATGCAAGAACACGCGCATAAATAGAGGAAAAATATTCGCAAACACAATTAACAATAAGAACAAATTACACCCATCAATCTTACACCCCCTCGTTCTTCGGGAGAGGGGGCCGGGGGGAGAGGTCAGAGGGGTCAGAAGGTCAATGCTTAACGCAATCAGTAACTATTCAATCCTGCGCGGGGTACTTTCGCCATACACAATCTGTAAAGAAGCACAGAAACTTGGCTATACCTCCGTCGCACTCATCGACAGGAATAATCTATACGGTTTTCCCGCACTTATTGATGCATGCGATGAGTTTGATCTTGTTCCTGTTGCGGCTGCAGAAATTGATGCCTTTGATGGCTGTGCGGTACTGTATGCTGAGAATGAAACAGGTTTTGGAAATCTGTGCAGAATAATCAGTGAAAAACAGTGCCGTACACATTTTTCATTATGTGGTTCTCTGAAGAGTAACACCGATGGACTCCATATCGTATCCGATACTGTCAATGTACTGACATCGTTTCACAATTCTGCAAATGTCTATTACAGAATACAGTCATTTAAACGACCGCCAAAGGTTATCACCGATGCATCTATCCCTTCTGTGATTCTTCCTCAAATGGCGTTCATAAGCAGTGATGACTTCTATACACATCGTATTCTCAGGGCCATTGATTGTACGACAACATTGACACAACTGGACAAAAAAGAACTGCTTGCAGATAATGCGTTATTTCGCACGTTTGATGAGCTTATGGAACAGTTTGGCGTATTTGAAAAAGCGGTTTTAACAACGCGACTGCTTTTCGAACATTTATCAAAGGTGAATATATACAAAAAACGCCAATGGATCATGCCCTATAGTGATGATCCCCGGGTTGCATCACAAACGCTGAGAGATCTTGCATATCATGGTGCAGAGAAAAGGTATGGCGAAATCTCTGTGCCGGTACAGGAACGTCTTGATTATGAATTGTCAATAATTGAAAGTAAAGGCTTTTCCGGATATTTTCTTGTTGTAAATGATATTGTCAAACAATCTCCGCGTACCTGCGGACGGGGGAGTGGAGCTGCAAGTATCGTTGCGTATTCACTTGGTATCACAAATGTCGATCCGCTGCGGTACAATCTGATGTTCGAGCGATTTCTTAATCCGGGACGCACAGATCCACCTGATATTGATATTGACTTCGCCTGGGATGAACGTGACAATGTGCTTGATTATGTATTTAAAAAGTACACAACGAATCATGCCGCAATGGTTGCAACGCATCTCACCTGCGGAGCACGCATGGCGATTCGTGAAGTCGCGCGGTTGTATGGGTTGACAGAGAGTGAAATCAGTACTGTATGTAAAAAAATTCCGTATTTTGTTGACACGCCGGAAAAGGATGACAACATTGAGGAAATTCTTCATCAGTGGCCGACACTTGCAAACATGCCGTTTGACCCACCCTGGCCTGATATCCTCAAAGATGCAGTCAGAATCATGGGGCTGCCCCGCGGGATCGGAACACATTGCGGCGGGGTGATTATTACACCTGTGCCAATACAATCAGTTGCTCCCGTGCAGTATTCTGCGAAGGGATATCCGATTGTACAATGGGAGAAGGATGGGGCAGAGCGGATGGGGCTTGTCAAGATTGATCTTTTAGGCAACAGATCGCTTGCGGTGATCCGTGATGCCATCGCGAATGTCAAAAGGGAACATGATGACTTTGATGAACGCAGGTGGGATCCTCAGTCAGACATGTTAACACAGCAGTTGCTTGCTGAAGGCCGCTCAATGGGGGTGTTTTATGTGGAATCACCCGCAATGCGGATGCTTCAGAGGAAAACACGCAAAGGCGATTTTGAACATCTTACGATACATTCGTCAATTATTAGACCGGCCGCAAATAAATTCATCAGCGAGTATGTCAGGCGGCTTCATGGTGAGCCGTATACACCACTGCATCCTGCTCTCGGTACGACACTATCAGAGACATTCGGAATTATGGTATATCAGGAGGATGTTTCCAAAGTGGCAATAGTGCTTGCGGGGTTTTCGATTGAAGATGCCGATATGCTTCGAAAGATCATGTCTAAGAAGGCAAAGGGACGTTCCTTTGATGAGTTCAGGAAAAAATTTTATGATGGCGCCGCAAACCATAACGTTGACACTAAGGTTGTTGATGCCGTATGGGAGATGATGCTCTCGTTCAGCGGGTATTCATTCTGTAAACCACACTCCGCAAGTTATGTGCAGGTAAGCTTTCAGTCTGCATATCTCAAGGCACACTATCCGGCAGCGTTCATGGGAGCTGTACTTTCAAATTACGGAGGGTATTATGGCACACAGGCGTATATCAGTGAGGCACAGCGGCTTGGTATTACTGTTGTACCACCGGATGTCAATCGCAGTGATACAATTTACGTTGCAGAGGAAAATGAAATTATAACCGGTTTGTGTCAGATCAAGGGACTTTCCAATGATGTCAAACAACAGATTGTTGCAGATCGCAAAGAAAACGGATTGTATGATTCTATTGAGGATCTCCTGCAACGTGTTGCGATTGCTGAGGCTGATGCCGAGAAGCTTGTAATTGCGGGGGCATGTGATCTGCTGCTACCGAAAATGAGCCGTCCTCAGCAGTTCTGGGTAGTTCGCAGGTTTTACCGTACCGGTCGCAATGAACCTGTTCCGTCACTTAAGCCATTGACGCTTGATCAATATTTGCAGTATCAGTATCAGATTCTCGGGTTTCTTACATCATGCCATCCTATAACGCTTGTAAAAAGCAGCTATACTGGTCCGAGGATCCGGGCGGATGCTATTGACAGTTCGGTAGGGAAAAATATCGTTATTGCAGGATGGTCTATCACCGCTAAAACGGTATCAACCAAACATGGCGATGCCATGGAGTTTGTTACCTTTGAAGATGAAACCGGCACGTTTGAAACCGTTTTTTTTCCGGATATTTACAAAACTGCAGCACCATATCTTACACGGTATACAGCCTTTCTTCTTTACGGAACAGTGACACAGGAGTTTGGGGTTGCGGTACTTGAAGTAAAGAGGATCGGGAAGATGTCGTAATGATGCCTTTTTATTCTAACAGAAATAACAGAGCTACAAGAGCTCTGGCTACTTGCTACATTCCTGATTCATGTGTGAATTTAACGGCTTTAAAAGCCTAACCAGCCTTTACGGATTATAAATTTTGAATAATCTGAAAAGAGGGTTATAATAGCAAAAAAAAAATCCTTCTCGAGTGAAGAGAAGAATTTTTTTTTGCTTTGTATCCGGTGTTTTGTTGAGAGAAAATCAGAACTTATTATTTCTTAATTTGATAAATTTATTCACATGACCGTCTGTTGAACGAACCATATAAGCACCAGCTTTCATATTTGATTTTTGTAGTTCATGTTTCAATGAAGTCAAATCAGAGGCATTAAATGTTCCCATGTAAGCACCTTTGATGTTATAAAGGCGACAGCTCTTTACATCTGAAATATTGTATTTTAATGTATTCCGAATTGATGTGATTCCGTTAGAGAAATTCAGCCAATCAATATCAACCCAGTTTCCTGTGATTTCGAGTCGAATCACATGAGTACCCTTGGAGAGCACAGATGTTTTCGCCGTGACCACGTCATAAGTTGCATAATTGGCATCCGTATTTGGAACCGTGATATTCTCTGTAATCGGTTCATCACCGATGAACAAGCGGAAAGAAGAACCATCATTTCCAGAAACAGCATTAGCTTCCAGGGTATACTCACCTTCTGCTTTCACATCGACCGTGTACTCCATCCATTCACCCGTTTGTGTATGCCCAACAGCGTAGCCATTTCCAATGCTCTTGATTACATCAACTCGATCAGTACGATAATCCGTTTGTTCTGAAGCAGATCCACCGCCGAGGTCAGAATAAGACGGATTTTCATCAGAACCCACATCATAGTCTTCCACTTCGATTTTGCCGGGTATTGCCCAAGCTGTACCTTTGTAAGGCGTTTGCGGTTTCAAAATAGTCACAGTCATGTCCAATGTCGCTGTTTTATCACCCTCTTTCGCTGTGATGGAGACCGCATATTGATTGGAGCCGCTCGCTTGATAGTCAGGAGCCTCTTTGAAACTCAAGTCACTTTCATTGAGGACAAACTTATCTTTATCAGCGCCAGCACTAATGGAAAAAGAAACTGTCCCTTCGCCATTGGTTTCGAGTTTCGCAACTTGAGTTACGCCCGGATTCAAAGAGATTTTTGCTTTTGTCTTAAAACCAAAGCCTGCAGGACCCAGGGAATAATTTTTAACAAAGTTCCAGATTTCAACACTCGTACCAGAAGGTTCATGGTCCTTTCCTTGTATCGTCACTAAAACCATGTCCACCCCCTCATCGCACGGACCCCAGAAGTCGCGTGTTGTACCGGACCTGGGTTGTGTCGTTGTTGCCTGGCCCGGACAACCATTTCGCGTCCGCCATCCTGACACAATATTCGCGACTCCGCTATAACTCACAACACCATCTGAGGTTCCATGTGTGTGAATAATGGGAATGGGACGAGAGCTGTGATAAGAATCACCACCCATAAGGTAACCCGAGATAGGAGCAAAGGCGGCAATTTTGTCGGCAATGACTCCCATGGCAAGATAACTGATCATGCCGCCCATGGAAAATCCTCCAAGGTAAACTCGGTTACGATCAATCTTGTGACGTTTTTCCATATCATCAATAATAGCGAGGAAAAACTGAATATCTTTATTCGATGAACTCTTGGTGTTGATGTCCCATGTAGAAAATCCGGATTGCATGGACTGGGGATATACCACAGCAAAACGGGCAGTATCCGCCACTTGGTCCCACCGGGTATTCGAGTGTTGGTAATTTGGGTCCTGGTCCATTCCGTGTATGGAAATAATCAACGGTGATCCTGGTTCAAGGCCCGATGGCACATAGGTGAGCATCTTTCGCTGATCACTTCCCACCTGAAGTGTTTCTAAAACGGGTGCAGCAAAAACACTTGGAATTAATAATAACCCCATCAGAAATGTTTGATTTAGTTTCATGAAAACCCCCTCATTAATTGATATATATTTTTGATCTTTTTTAGCAGGCGAATAAATATTTTGATCTTTTTTTACTTACAAGTTCAAAATAGCACATTTATTCGGCTGCTACAACTTTTTTTGAGGATTTTCCCAGAAAATTAGTACCTTTTTGGAATTGCAGTGTCAAATTACCCTACAACAGACACAATTAGCGAACACTGGAGCTGCAGAGACATGGAATGGAATAATGTTGATTACGGAAAAAAAAGAACGCCCTTAAGACTGGGCGTTACACGGTTATTATGAAAGCATCGGAGAATGATCTCAACATTATTTCGAAAATTAATCGTGATCACAAAAATTTTGAGAGACTTCGCAGTGATCCCCACCGTCTTGTGAAACTACTACATCGTGTAAAAGCTAAAGCTGATAGTACCGCTCATATGTCTACGGTGCCGAATGGTAACGACTCTACAGTAAAACCAATCCTTGAAGCACTAGATAAATATGGAGATTGATACTGGAAATACGGTACTTAAATTTAAGGATGCAACGTATCGTAAGTAAAGATGCTTGGAATGCCGGCCGCTAATAAATAAGACAGTTTTAAGTAGTGTAGTATAGAACGATCCTTTGCTTAATGCAGAGAATCGTTTTTTGTCTATTGATCAGTATACAGGAATTGAAGCTCCTTTTAAAAAACGAAACTTTTATTATTCAGATACCGCCGGATTCATAATACGTCCCATAAACAGTATCGCATTCGTTTCTTTATCACGAATAAGGTACATGAATGGCCGGTTTGCGACAAAGAAATTAGGATCATTATAGATTGCTGTTATTTCAACAATGATTGCCGTTGCTGCTGCAGCCTCTGTTCCGCTTTCGTCAACTTTAATAAATGCCTTGTGAAGTACGTCTGAAATCGTAAGGGGAATATCTGCAATGCCGCTGAAATCTGCTACCGATGTAAATGGATCGATCATACCAAGTTTCTGCAGCGCTTTTGTTAATGACACTGACGGTGTTGTAAACTGAAATTTTGGAATTTTTATTGTTTTAAGTTTTGTACTGTCAAGACCTGAAATAATTCCGGAAAGCCCTTCGTCTGTTACTGAATCCTCAAATGCTTTATATTTGCCACTATCAGGAAGAATCAGATCCATTACAATCCTGTCACCCTTGTATGGCAGTTCAAGCATTCTGACACCACCTGAATAATTATAGAGCATCGTAGCGGGTTCATCTGTAAATCTCATCATTGGAGTCTGGATACTGTTGCCATCTGTTGTATAGAAGGTTCCTGTTGATGTAAGGGTAGAATCGAACTTGTATTTCCAGTCTGCCAGAAAATAAATGGCGTTTGTCAGTACAAGGCGTGTGTCTGGAGTTATTGCAGGTGGAGGAATCAGATCCTTGATCCTCTGATTGGTTTTCCGGGCAACCCAGTCGTTAATGATAATGCGTGATGAATCCGGTTCTCTCATAAAATCAAGCATATAGATGCCGGCTCCATAATTGCGTGCAAGTTTGTCAAGATATCCTATTTTAAAATACGTTACGTTATCCTGTGCCCAGATGCTGTTCTCAACATTTAATTCAAGATTATCGGTAGCATCGGAAAAACTTTTCAGGCTCAGATCAAGTCCATTGAGTCCGCCATGAAAATCATCTCCGTCAAGCGCTACCTGGAGAGCTTGACGAATCTGAAGGTCTGTATTTCCTTTTGCCCCTGCATCGGCCATACCAAATGCAGTTGTAATGCTGTAAGGCGAGAAAAATATATTCTTATCGTCTTCAATAATCTGTTTATACATGCTTACGGCAAACTTACTGATACTTGAACCTGTTGCAGAAATCCTGGGATCTGTTGACACGACAATATTCCTGTCCACATTTAATTTATTGATTCCGAATTTTACATCCGTATTGTTACTGGACACGGGATCATTTGAACAACCGGCAAGAAGTCCTGCTATAGTAAAACTTATCAGTAGCTTTTTCATAATATCACTCCATTTTTTAGTGTTAGCTGCATGTAATCAGGAACTTTCATTTTTAATATACAGTTAAACTGGCGTGCTGTAAATACCCTTTTTCTGGTCTTTAAACTTTTCTGCTTCCATTTATGGAAGCAGAAAAGATATGTAATACATTTATAATCATAGTGATATGGATTTAAATAATTATTTTAATGTCAAAAAGTATTCAAATGTGGAAGCGTTGAGGTTGCACAACGATAAGGTCCTGCTTATAATGGGGACTGCTCATAAAGTGGGCAATTCACGAAAGAAAAAAATGAGAAATAGCTTTGAGTATATTCTCTTTTTCTTAGTGTTATGAAAATATTCATTCATTTCAGGCCCGATGTATTGTGCGCCTGATGGCAGGTTTGCTTCTGATTGATATGGATATTGTTCACTCTCAGGAACTGATGGTTAAATGATGGCTGTATAGCAGCTATTTTTTTCCAGTACCATTGCAATAGCTGCATGCAACAAATCGGCTGGTATAGTGAGTATCCTCCGCGAATATACCCGGTCAATCCGTAGATCACTTTAATAGCTATTGTTTCTGCTTTTGTTAATGGTACTACCGGACTACTAAAAAGGAATTTGTCATATACAATGGAATCATGTTATAACATGTAAGGAATTATTATATTCCAGTACATCTTTAATTGGATTAGAAATTTGAAACATGTTTACAATTAATACATTGGAGCGCTTATGGTAAGAAGCCTGCTATCGTTTTTCTCAATGAGTATATTTTTATTAGTGTCTTTTCAAATAGTAAGTTGTTCTAAAAAGAATACTGAATTATTTACCCGGCTTTATGAAGCTTCGCGAGAAGGTAACACATCTGACGTGAAGCTTCTCCTGAAGGCAAATGCTGATGTAAATGCAAAAACTAAGTATGGATCCACTCCTCTTATGGTTGCATCGCAGGAAGGTTACGCATCTGTCGTGCAACTACTCCTGGAGGCAAACGCTGATGTTAATGCAAAAAATGATGTCGGGGCCACTGCTCTTATGGTCGCATCGCAAAAAGGTCATGACTCTATCGTGCAGCTACTCCTGGAAGCAAAAGCTGAAATCAATGGAAAAATTACTATTGAACACAACATCCTTATGTTTGCATCGCAGGAAGGTCACGCATCTGTCGTAAAACTACTCCTGGGAGCAAAATCTGATGCTAATGTAAATAGTACTAATGGGTTCACCGCTCTTATGTTAGCATCGGCGAATGGTCATGAATCTGTCGTGAAACTACTCCTGAATGCAAATGCTGATGTTAATGTAAAAACTCCTGCTTATAGGACTACCGCTCTGTTTTTAGCATCACAGAATGGTCATACACCTGTTGTGCAGCTACTTCTTGAGGCAAACGCTGATGTTGATGCAAAAAGAACTGATGGGTCCACTGCTCTTATGTTCGCATCACAGAATGGTCACGTACCTGTCGTGGAGTTACTCCTTGAGACAAACGCTGATGTTAACGCAAAAAGAGCTGATGGTAGTACTGCGTATGATTTAGCATCGAAATATGATCACAAGACGATTGTGAAACTTTTTCATGGTGTGATGAGGGCGGAAGGGGATTTGGGCCACTAACAATACATTCGTAATTCACATCACTGTATCGGTGGAAGCAATCTGATGATGGTAGGGGAAACGTTTTTTAATTTCCATTAGTAAGCAAGAGCAGAAGTCACGAAGAGACCCTGTATTATATGCAAAAAACCATAGAAAACAACTGGTCCCGAGCTGTACTGACGCATCAGATTGAAAGGGAATCTTTTTGGCCGTGAGGGCAAGGCGATCACTAAATCAATGTGATACCATTATGTTATCCGCGACAAACTGCAAAATTAGGATCATCAAGTGGCATATGGAATCAACTACATGATGGTTGGATTAAACGTCAAGTAAATAGGCAAATATCTGAGGTATAGTATCAACTGTATCTATTGTAAGTAAATCTCTGCGAAAGCCCGACGCATGCAATTCGTTTTCACTCTCTGCAAATTCCTTTTTACAAAGAAGTAAAACGGTCTGAGATGACAAATCTTTATCTGATGACGTTAGTAGTATATTGTTAATAGTGTTAAGTAGTTTATACAATGCACCCCAGTGAATATAATGT
>JAAZBG010000160.1 GCA_012513915.1 Fibrobacter sp. | reverse complement strand
CCTGCAAATTATAGGCAGCAAGCTGTTCTTTGTCCTCTGCATATTGACGATTTATCTCGTTTATCTTGTCCTGATCTGTCAATTCAATGTTTTTAGTTTTTCCAAGCATTTCAGATGCAACAAAATTAAGCGAGTATTCTTCAAAAGTATAGAAATATGATCGTAACATAACAGGAACATCCATAACAAGTCGCCCAGGAATTCGTGCACTCATCTGCGAACTGTTTCTGGATGGGACAATCCGGGCGTACCGGTCTCTGCCGATATCAAATGGAATGCCATGTTTAGCACATCGTGATTGAATAACCCTTAAATCATAATCAATGACATTCCATCCGATAAAAATATCCGGATCTGCTTTTTTTACACATTGAATAAACTGTTTAAGTAATTCTTTCTCATCGGTGCAATAGTTATAACGCGATTCTACCTGAGGGCCAACAATGAAAACGGTGTTATCAATGCAACCACTGAGTGCAATACTATAGATTTGTTCGGTTGCTGCATTGGTCTCGATATCAATGGACATAACCTGAAGTTCCGGTGTAAAATCAACGCCGCGCAACACAGGATTCTTCGACATAAGCAGGTCACCCGTTTGTTGAATGGTGCCATTGCACTCAAAACTTCCGCATATAAAACGTTCCATTAGAAATCTGTCAACAGGATGAATATCAGATTCGTAAACCGGGTATCCCTCACTGCGTAGTTTTCGCGCGCACTCAATACTGCTTCCAAAGGTAGAAAAATAGAGACAATCAACTGGTGTACCATCCATTGCTTTAAGAGAAAGCGTCTTTCGTTCTGCAGCAGCGTTTGTTTTCTCCAGGGGGATTGTGGAGGGGACAAAAAAAAGTGGCCTGAACGAATCAACGATAATTTTTATAAATGTATGAGTGTCGGTAACTGCATAAAACGTTATTTCGTAACGACCTTTTATGTCACTGCTGGAATAATTAAGTAAAAAACATCTCATAAACCGGCCTGTAATTCTTCAAAATCCAAATAATGGTATCATTTTTATATGCAATAGTACAAAAGTTATGAGAAAATACTTAAGGCAGTTGTATAATGGAACCAGATTGTTTGCACCCGGAATGTCCTGAATTCAGCGATTGTATCTTCATTGAAAAAACGGTATACTTGTAAAAAGAATCTGTGCACATTAAATGCATGTTAAAGGACTATTATTTTATCTGAAACAATGCCGTATTCTTTTCCGGTGAAAGCAGAAGCATGAATCAAATCGATATACAATCATTGGATCATCAAAGAGTGCATCCAGAGAAAATTCAGGCGGATTATTACTTTTTTTCACATGATAACGCTGTTAATACGTTTGTTTATTATCTTCCTGTCAACATTTTGATTGTAAACCGGACACGTCAGGTGGTATTTGCAAATGAATCCTGTAAGACTCATCTTGAGTTGGAGTCAATTGAAAAAATAATAGGGGAGCGTCCTGGTGAAGCATTAAATTGTGTAAATGCATACTTACAATCAGGTGGTTGTGGCAGTGCTGAGGGGTGTACAGTTTGTGGTGCATTTAAAGCTATCGTAGGAAGTCTCTCAAGGAACGAAAAAACATCTGAGGAGACCAGAATCCGGGTTAAAAGAGGATTCGGTGAGAAAACACTGGAATACCGTATTGATACCATTCCATTAACGTATAATAACGATGTTTACGCGTTGCTTATTCTTCAGGATATAAGCGTGCAAAATAGCAAACGAATGATGGAACGGATTTTCTTTCATGATATCCTCAATTACTCTTCTGCGCTGGTAAACGGCTTTGATATTATAGAGGAAAATCCTCTCGGGAATTTTGATCTGATTTCTCTTCTTAAGAATTCTACAAGCATGCTATTTAACGAGATATATTCTCAAAAAATGCTTATGCTTGCTGAAAACGGCGAACTGGTTGTTAATAAAAAAGAGTTTGCTATTTCTGACGTAGTAGAATCTGCAGTCAGATTTCTTTCGATGGATTCGATATGTACTAATAAGGAGATACTGATTCTTACTAATGAAAACATCAGTTGTTTCTCCGATCAGGGCATTTTTAAGCGCGTACTGATCAATATGTTGAAAAATGCGTTGGAAGCGACGCTGCCTGATGGAAACGTCACCATAGCTTATTTTTTAAAGAATGAACGTGTCATAGTAGCAGTAAAAAACAGTGTTCTCATGTCACACGAAGTGCAACTACAGATTTTCCAGAAGTCATTTTCAACAAAAGGCAATGGTAGGGGATTAGGCACTTTCAGTATCAAATTATTGACAGAACATTATCTGGGCGGTACGGTACATTTCGTTTCATCAGAGGAAATCGGTACTGTATTCACAATAGAATTTCCCATTAAGTAACTACTGATGTCAAAATACATTAAAGAACTCACGCCGGAGATTGGCAAGCAGTTCTGTTTGTTCCGGTGTTAATGTTGTGCCATTGATACAGGATCTGAATGTCTGGTATTTATTGTTTGCTGAAAAGTCAATTGCAAGAGAATCCATGGTTTCAATAGCTTTGGATGTCATGCCGGCTTTTACATAAATAATACACAGACCGATGTATGCATCAAGATTGCCCTGTTTAATAAGCATAATACTTTTTTCAAATGTTTTTAGGGCGTCGAGCGGCTTTCCATATTTAATAAGGAATTTGCCGGCAGAGTTATACAATTCAGGACGCAGTGGTTCTGATGCAAGCGAATCTGCGGTGATTGCCGCTGCGTGTTCCATATTACCAAGTTCGACAAGAATTCTGACAAGTCGCAGATATGTTTTAATTTTTGCAGCTCTGAAATCCACACCAACCTGGCCTGCTGATACCTTGAGTGTAAGAATTTGCTCGAGTATCGCAACTGCTTTTTGCGGCTCGCCGTTTTGTTCAATAGCTACTGCTAAACTGTAAAGAACATCAGGACGCCAGGGAGAAATCTCTGATGCCCGCCGGAGGTAAGTAATTGCTGTTGAGTATTCTGAACGAAGATTGTAGATAGTACCAAGTCCAAGATATGCCTGACTGGCAATTGATGGCGTTATGGATTCACACCCCGGAATTGCGAGTGTCCGCTTATACCAGATCAATGCGGACTCATGGTTATCTGTCAATTGATAGGAATCTGCAATCTCGACAGTAGTTACAGCATCCGGCGCTGAATCATCATAGTCTTCAAGAAGCAGCTGTATGTTTCGCAATGCTTTTTTTTTCAGCGTTGCAGGATCTGCATATCCATGATGCTCAATAACGGCATTACGGCTTTCCATTTTCATACCAATACGTAAAGCGCTGGGCATGATCTGCTCATGGATCCGTCTCTCAAAGTAAAGATCGGGCCGGTTAGGAAACATTCGTGCCTGTACAAACTCGGTTCCGGTATTACCTGGTCGCTGATTTCTTACTGTCAATCCGATAATGTGATCCGGTTTTTCCTTCTTCAGTGATGCAAGGATCGGAATTGATTCCGGTGGAACAACATCATCGGCATCAAGCCATAGAATCCATGAAGATGTTGCATCTTTGATTGAGATATTTCTGGCCCATGCAAAATCATCACGCCAGTCGGTACAAACTACTTTTGCTCCAAATGATTGTGCAATGCTGACCGTTGCATCCGTAGAGCCAGTGTCAACAATAATGAGTTCATCAGCGACATTTTTAATACTGTCAAGACAACGGGATAGCAGATCAGCTTCGTTTTTCACGATCATGCATATTGATAATGAATCAGGTTTTACAAATTTGGAATTAGTTGGTTCAGCTGGCACAGGTTTTTTTTATGACCTCTCCGAAATAATCAAGTGAGTAGGGTCTTGTGACTGTTGGAAAATGATTGAACATATCCGGTACCTTTACAGAATCAGATTCTGTCATTATTATCGTCCGGTCACTGATTTCCGGATTCTTTTTGATTGCTTCAGATAGTGTTGTTTTATCAGTGCTTTCATCCATATGAGCACTATAAAGAATAAGATTATATTGTGGTTTTGCGGAGGTGATTTTTGAGACAAAATTCTCGCTGTTATGCACACTTTCAATTTTTACATTACGAAAATTAATCTGAACAATGTCATGAATCAGTTCATGAGAATTAAGGTTGTTGTCGGCAACAAGCACACGTATCATAAAACTCCTCTGAGAAGTGACGAGTAACTGGTTACAAGTGACAAGTCTCTGTTTTTCAATCTTAACTTAATCTCTATTTTAACCATAACCCTTATCATCCTATATTCATTACAAAGATACTTTTTCCTTAAACCAGATGCAAATATTTCAAAACGTAACGAAATTACTTTGAAATAGACAGTAAATCAATAAGTTCCTCACGTGAAAATACTTTCACCGTGTCTGGTGAATCTTCTGTAAGCAGTTCATTTGCAAGGTCTTTCTTCGCTGCGATGATTTTATCAATTTTTTCTTCAACGGTACCTTCTGTGGTGATTTTAATCACCTGTACACCCTTTTTTTGACCAATTCTGTGTACTCTGTCGGTTGCCTGGTCCTCTTTTGCGGCATTCCACCATCGATCGTAATGAATAACAACCGAAGCTGCAACAAGGTCTATACCAACACCTCCAGCTTTCAGACTTCCGACAAAAACCTTGCAATCCGGATCTTCAGCAAATTGTTTCACTAAAAGATCCCTGTTTTTTGATGATCCGGTGAGCACTGCATGGCCGATTGCTCTGTTTGTAAGATAATGATCCATTATAGCAATCATATCAAGAAATTGCGAGAATACGACTACTTTCTGCCCGGATTCAATGCATTCATCAATAAGCTCCTTGAACAATTCCCACTTATCACATTCCAGTCGTTCATAGTTTTCAAGGGGATTATCGTATTGTAATGCAGGATGACAGCAAAGCCGTTTCATGTTGTTAAGCAGTGCAAAAATGTGCATGTACGGTATGTCGCTGTTATCCTCTTTAAGTTTATTCAGCAGAGGAGTCGCATTCACTTCCAGTAGTGCCTGATAACTTGCAAATTGATCGTTGGATAATGAACAGATTCTGTTGTCAAATATCTTTGGAGGCAGTTCAAGCAGTACCGATTCCTTTAAACGTCTAAGGATGAATGGCTCTGTAACCTTTTTAAGAAAATCAGGATTGATATACTCATTATCATCAACAAAGGAGTCTATGATTTCTCCGGATGCATCTTTTTTGGAGAGCAATCCCGGCATTGTAAGATCAAAAAGTGCTTTCAGGTCATTGATTTTGTTTTCAACCGGTGTTCCTGTCAGTGCCATTTTCATGGGTGCCTGAATAAAGGATGCCGAGTTATGTGATGCTGTTGTCCGGTTTTTAAGCATATGTGCTTCATCGTAGATTACAAGATCAAAAGATGCTTTACTTAGTGCAATATCGTGATTACGCATGATTGAATAGGATGTTATCACAATGTCAAATTCATTGTCAAGATCTGATAGTTTATTCTGTGAATTAAAAACGGTTATGCGTAATGACGGGGCAAAGGTTTCAATGATTTTTTGCCAATGTCCCATAACGGATGTAGGGCAGACGACGAGAATTTGTGCGTCCTTTTTACGATGTTCTTTGATATAGGCGATGAAAGAAAGCATCTGGTGTGTTTTACCAAGTCCCATATCATCACAGAGTAATCCTCCGAAATTGTTATCATAAAGAAAAAGCATCCACTGGACACCAAGTTTTTGATAGGAGCGAAGTGTTCCTGTATAGATACTCTGAGGTTCAAGTTCTGCAATCGGCTTGAAATCAAGCAGTGAACGTATTTCGTCTATAAGTTTATTATTACCGGTGAACTCAACTGGTGCAGTTGAACCGCGAAACTGGAGAATTTCAGCTTTTGATAAAGTAACAGAACCATCTTTCTTTGTTTTTTTTACAGAGGCGACTGCATTTCTGATCTCAACACTTTTGCAATCGTACATTATATTGTCAACAATATGAAAACGGGTCTTTTTTGCAATGGCGGCAGCCAGAGCCACTATATCAATGGCAACATTGTTGTTTGTAAACGAGAGCCCGAGATTGAATTTGTTGTTTGTGAGTGTTTTTGGTGACAATACCACTTTGTCAAATGATGTAACTACAGGAGGAATTACTCTTTTCAGATCATCAGCGCCGGTAACAGAAAAAAGATCCTGTTCCAGTACGTCACTGCTGCAATTCTGTGAACTTATTGAAAAAACAGAAATGTTTTTCTCGATGAATAATGATAAATCCTTTAATGGAATTGTTCTTGGTGCATTCCATCCCGATGCAAGAATTTTCAGACTGTCATCATCCGGTTTAATAAACGTTTTACGACTGTCAAGATAGATCAGCGAATTAAAGATCATGCTCTTTGAAAGTACTGTACATGTGTCGATTGATACAGTGTCTGGTGAGTCTATACAGGGCTCAATCAGAACGTCTTTGCCTGATGCAGAAAACCGGAAAAAAAGTGAATGTCCATTTTTCTCAATTGGTGATGAGAATTTCGAAGGAAAATAACTCTCAAGCAGTCTTAAAATTTCAGGGACAGCTTTTGACGGTATGGTAACTGATGCGATGATGGAATCTGTTGTAATATGAAGTTGAAACGTATTTGTCTGTGCGTCGACTGAATAGCTGAAATCAGGTGTCTCGGGGCACTCTCTGAAAAGATGATAGGCGAACCGGTACCAGACACTGTCTTCAGTTGTCTGACGCTGGGATTTACGGCCCATGCACAACAGCCCTTTTTCCTGATCTGAATACAGAAAATGTAACGCCTGATTCATTTTTGTAAACCGACGGGAAATCATACGTTCTTCAAGTCTGATACAGGATTCTGCGGTTGATTCCCAGTTGATTACCGGTGTGTTCTTAAAATCAACAAGTAGTACTGATGATCCGGAGCGAATAGTTTTCAGACTTGACGATGATGTCATTGCATACTTTGCGACGGGTTCAAGCAGCTTAAAGCAGATGCTGTTGAAAAATGAATCGATTGCAGATTTGTCAATAATCAGTTCGTAGTAATTTCTGTAAAGTGTCTCAAGTTTTTTTGCATGGACACAGTCCGCATATTTTTTTCTGCTGGAACAGGTACAGAATATCCGATTCTTTTGTTTGTCATGAGATTCAATAAGTACCGTATTGTGAGGTTCAAGATGATCGTCCGGTATCAGAATAAACGCGGTACGATGAAATTCCATATTGTCAAAACTGCTCATGTAAAATATCCAGTAGGTTGTATTAAAAAACAAAAGACAGCAGATTGCAAAATCTGCTGTCTGTATATCAGAAACAAGGCTGTTTAAACTATTTCTTACCCTTTACAGGCTTAGCTGTTTTTGCCGGGTCAACTGCTGGTGCATCTTTCAAATCTTTCAGTTCTTTGTTGAAACCGGTAACCTCGTAATCGTTGACAAGATAAATTTGATCCTTTCCGTCAACCATCGCATAGTATTTACCGTCATCCCGCTTTGCACCAAAGGTAATTTTTTTAGAGCCGGCTTTAAGACCGATTGAAACGACAAGCTCGGGTTTTGCAAATCCGCTGACAGAATCTGCAAGCGCAGTATCCTGAAAATCAGCTGCAGTAAACCTTGATAATCCAGATAGTATTCCGTCAACCTGGTCGTTTTTAGCCTGAACTTTCTCCGGGGTGACAATATTCCACACATCTCCGGAATCTGCCTTTGTGATGGAAATTGTTTTGCCAGCATTATTAATGAGTGTCAGGCTTGTTGCAAGTGACTTATCAAAGGTCATTATGACTCTATCACGCCAGCGGTCGATATCAGTAAAAAACGAATATCCGACATTGCCACCAACATTGTAAACATCATTTGAACCAACCATTCGGACAAAGTTTCCGTTGTGGTCCGGAGTGGTTTTTCCGATTATAATCGTTCCAAGCGATTTCCCGCCAATGCTGAACACTTCAATGGATGTACCATTCACTGTGTCTACTTCGAATATCGCCTGTTTTTCGGCATTTGAAGATACGATGTCACCCTTTTTCATTGCGGTAAGTTTTTCCAGTGCAATCACAACCGTTGCGCTATCTGTCGGATAATCTGCACCACTTGAATCCGGTTGTGATCCGATCGGGCCAGATACAACCGCAGTGTTCTTTACACCTCGCGAAACAAACCAGAGGTCACCTTTTTTATGAAGTGTTACCGCGCCGGTTTTGTTCTTTACAACAAAAGAATTGGCCTTTTCATTAAAAAACCTGAGCGTACTTTCGGACGGCCTTTTTTTACTAAGATTTTCGCTGACAACTATGACAAGAATACCAATGATCGCGATAGCAGCAATAGGTATAAGTTTTTTTGAACTCATTAGTTATCCTCCTGTTTTGCAGCCGGAGCACTACTTGATGGTGCACTGGCTGTTGATGGCACGACTTCCCGTCTGCGCATGAAAATTATCAGGCCGATAATAATTACAATTACCGGCATTAGTGTAATATTAATTACACGAATAATTCCTGGTTTTGCAGAACTACCATTTAACATATCTGAATTGATGGTACGGTTTTTAATTGCACGTGTGCGGATAGAAATCAGGTTGTCATCAAGCGAAAACCAGTCGGTGATATTCATAAGCATTGCAACGTTCTGCTGTGTCGCATTCTGTCCTGCAACAAAATCTGCATCACCAATAACAACAAGTCTGCCATTATCAGTTGAACCTGTAATCGGGCGATCTGATGATGCAGAAAGTTTGATTTTACTGAGCGTATCATCAGAGGCTGCATTATCAGCAGGTATACTATTGAAATGGCTATTGAATTTACCTTTAAGAAATACCGCGAGATTATACGCTTTCATTGTATTCTCTGATGGAATTGCCCATTTTTGCTGAGGGTTCAGGTCGATATTTCCTGATGCCAGCCAGCTTTTCTCGCTTGATCTGGCAAGAACAGTAGTTTCAATACCGGTTTTCCCGCTGTCAACTGCAAATGACAATGGGCTGACCCATGGAAAAACGACATCAGAAAGCGGCGATACCGCCGGATTGCTTTTGGTAAAGTTTTCCGGGTTAAGTCGTGTAAAATAAGGGTAGGGGACTGGATGGTTCATATTTACAACACCCATACCCGGAAGTTCAATCTGCTGTGGTATCTCCACCTGACCACAGGATGCATCAAGTACCAGACTCTTTTCTACTTTTACACCATATTTTTCAAGCATGTCGAATAACTGCGACTCAACGGGAATTGCATTGATTCCATACTGAAAACTGACTGCAATCGCATCAGCAAGAACAATAAGATTGCCGCCTTTCATAAAAAACTGATCGATTTCAAAAAGTTTTCTCTCAGTAAGTGTTGCAGTTCCAGGAACAATTAGTGTTTTAATTGTTGAGTCAATCGGCGCTGCATTTGATAAATCTATCGTTATAACTTCATAGTTATTGCGAAGCTGCGTGTAGATACTCTGAAATTTTTGTTCAGTTGGTACGTTATCAGGATTTTGTTGCTGCATCTGCCGCTGTATCTGTGGTGGCAGATCAAGCATTGAATCGACTTTGACAATACCAACTTTTGGTACCGACTTGCGCGATACTTTCATAATTGCCATTGTAAGATCATATTCAAGATTCTGAAGATTTTGTACAACAGGTAATGCTTCTTTCTTGTCTTCATAAAGAACAGCAATACCGAGGTAGCCGGTAATGAGTTGCTGCTTGTCCTTTTCGAATGTCTGAAGCTGCAGTTCAGGGATGCCATAACTCCGGGCAAGCTGTTTTTCTGCTGTATCAGCAGCAGGGTCTACCCAGGTGATTTTCAGATTCTTACCGGCAAATGCCTGATACTCATTCAGAATATCTTTTACATCGGTAACTGTTTTATGAAGATTTGATGGAAGGTTCTTTGAAAAATAGACTTTTACATTGATAATATCATCAAGGTTTTTAAGAACCTTTTTTGTAGAGTTGGAGACACTGTATTCTTTACCTTCGGTTAAATCAATCCGTTTGAACCAGCGAGACGCCATATAGTTGATAAAACCGATAATTACAAGTATCGCCAGTATATAGATCAGAAGCTCTGCGCGATTTTTAATTTTATTGTTTGCCATATTTGCTTATTCCCACTTTCTGCTTCCAAGAGATTGTACATTCAGGAAAAGGAAAAAACTGATGACAGAAAGGTAATAAATAATATCCCTGCTGTCGATAACGCCACGTTCAACACTTTCGAAATGATTTCCCAATCCAATAAATGTCAGGATTGGAATGAGAGCCTGAGGTGCTGCAAGTGTGACAAATTGACTTCCAATAATGAACAGAATAAAAATTGCAACAACACCAAGAATAAAAGCATTAATCTGGTTTTCAGTTATCGATGAGATCCAGAGTCCGATCGAAAGATACGCTGCACCCATGAGGAATGCACTGAGATATCCGCCGATAATCGGTCCCGGATCCGGTGAGCCAAGCAGTGCAACAGTCACCGGAATTGTTATTGATGATAAAATTGCAATTGCCAGAAAGCAGAATGCTGCAAGAAATTTTCCCATAACAACCTGCATATCGCTAACCGGCCAGGTTTGAAGCAGTTCAAGTGTTTTCACCTTTTTTTCTTCAGCCCAGCTGCGCATGGTGATTGCCGGCACAAAAAACAGAAGAATCCATGGCAGTAATCCGAAGTAGCCACGCATATCTGCCTGATTGATCAGGAAAAATCCCTGAAAAAAGAGAAAATTTGTCACTACCAGATACACAACGATAAATACGTATGCGATCGGTGATATAAAGAACGATTTAAATTCTTTTTTGAAAACAGCCATTATATTTTCCACTGTTTATCCCCTTGTCAATTGTTTGAAGACTTCTTCAAGGCTTACAGTTTCTGCCTTGAGTTCAGAGAGGCTCCACTTATTATCCACTGCACATTTGAAGATCGCTTCTCCAATATCATCTTTTGATCCGGTTGAAAGTGTCAGGCTGACCCACTCGTTTTCGACACTCTGCACTTTGACTGATGAAACACCGGCAATCTCTGAAAGTCTGGTTTCCATTTCGTATCTGTCACCTTTGAGGCGTACATTATAGCTTGTCCCTGAACTTGATTTTTGTGTCAGCTCATCAGGGGTACCACTTGCAGCAATCTGTCCCTCATTGATAATGAGAATGCGATCACAGGTTGCGCTTACTTCCGATAGAATATGAGAACAATAGATAACAGTTTTTTCATGTCCCATTTTCTTGATCAGGTTACGAATTTCAATAATCTGATTGGGATCAAGACCTGTCATCGGTTCATCAAGAATAAGCAGGTCGGGATTGTGGATCATGGCCTGCGCAAGACCGACTCTTTGACGGTATCCTTTCGAAAGGTGTCCCAACTGCCGACCGGACATTCTACTAAGACCGCAAACACTATACATATCATCGATACGACTGGAAAGCTTGCTTCCCTTAATGCCTCTGATTTCCCCTACAAACTGCAGATACTCTCTAACGGTCATCTCATTATAGAGCGGATTATTTTCCGGTAGATACCCGATCTTTTGGCGAACAGCAAGACTTTGCTCTATAGGATCAAGACCATCAACACGTATACTTCCGGATGTCGGAGGCATGTAACAGGTAATCATTCGCATTGTTGTGGTTTTTCCGGCGCCGTTAGGACCTAAAAATCCAAAAATCTCACCTTTTCTGATTTGAAAGTTGAGATCTTTAACGGCATGGACCTGACCAAACCTTTTGTCGAGGCCTTTGACCTCTAACATAAAACCATTGTTTGATGAACTCATAAATGTCACCACCCGTTGTATGAAAAATTCAAAATGTTATTTGGTTATTTATCATGCCGCGTAAACTGTTTGTGATTCATCTGGAAGCACTCAGCGTATCCCTGATTTTCGAATCAGGAAATGCGAAACATGATTTACGGTTTACTACGAATTTGTAATGAGATTATTGTCAGAATTTAAGCAAACACCTGTATCACAGCAATTTATATACATTCATCGGACAGGTTGAAAAGAACGGTACTTACAGGTACTCTTCACAGAAGTTAATTCTGTGAAGAATTGTGGAGAACCCGGTACCTTACTCCTCGTCGTCAGTCTTTTTACTGTCCTGAATTAATACACGGAGATCCTGGGCAATTTTCTTAATATTCTGAAGGCTTTTGCGAGCTCTGGTGCCGGCAGATTTGTTACCCCGTTCAAACTTGTCATATTCCATTTTCAATGTTTCAACTTCATCTAAAAGGCTCTGGATGCTCATAATTTCCTCCTCTTTCCAGTTCATCAATAGAAATAATGTTATCTAAATGTGTATCTTAATATCATTCGTGGGACGGGTAATACGCCAGTGTAAAGTTTAAATAATCGCAGATTAGAGGCAATTCAATTCATTAGAAACTGCGGACCGGGTTTTGATATAAGCGTATAGAGGCCTGGGAATACCTTAACAGTCTCCTCTGTAAGCCATTCCCTGAACAGCGTTGTTTTATCAGTTCGTTCAATAATTTTTGCTTTGTCTGAAAGACCTGTAACATGCCGTAAATATCTTAGTGCATCATGGTAACCGCCAAGAGTATCAACCAGTCGTGTCTTCAGAGCCTGCCTTCCCGTAAACACCCGGCCATCAGCGTACAACTTAATCGAGTCGTAGGGTAGATTGCGTGCAGTAGCAACATCTCCAATAAATTGATCATGAGTATCATCAAGCATACCCTGAAGCAATGCCTGTTCAGATGCCCCCATAGATTTATAGGGTGATGTCAGATCTTTAAATTTACCGGCTTTATATGTACGAATTTCAACGCCGACTTTCTTAGCAAGAGTCTCATACATTGGAAGTGTCATTATCACACCAATACTGCCGGTAAGAGTTCCCGGATCTGCAAAAATTTTTTTTGCAGGACTTGATATATAGTAACCACCGGAAGCTGCAACTGTACCCATACTGACAATAAGTGGTTTATTCTGCTGTTGATAGTTTAGTACTTCAGTGTAGATTTCCTGTGATGGAGCGACAGCACCACCGGGTGAGTTAACTTTTAACAACACACCTGCAATCGAGTTGTCATTTCTGAATGAGCGGAGCTGCTTGATCACTTCCTCGCCATCCATGATAATGCCATCAACTCGGACAAGACCGATTTTCTTCAGGGTCGACCCACCGAACGATGCCTCAGGTGAACTGCCACGCCCGGCGATAAATGCTCCGAGAATCACAGGTAATAAAAGAATCCCGACAATAATTACTTTCTGAATATTTTTCACGGCTCTCTCTATCTCAGTACTTTCAGTGTGTCGCCCGGCATGATTATCGAGTCTTTATTCAGATCATTCAGTTTATAGAGATTCTGAACTGTCGTGCCAAAGTTTGCTGCGATATTCCACAAATTATCACCCTGTTTTACTTTATAGTAAACAACATTTGCAGAAATTTCCTGGGATTTTCTTACCCGTGATGTCCCGTTTGATGGAACCCTGATTACCTGTCCTGCATGAATTACTGTGTTATCATTAAAGTTATTTGCACTCATCAGTTCATCAAGGGAGATTGAAAAGTTCAGTGCAATTTTATAAAGATTATCACCTGGAACAATTTCGTATTTTATCATGTTTGCCAGTGAAACTGACTTCTGCTTCTCCGGTGCTGATTGCTGTTGTACAGAAAGGATCTGATCAATTTT
This sequence comes from Fibrobacter sp., assembly GCA_012513915.1. Lineage (GTDB taxonomy): Bacteria > Fibrobacterota > Chitinivibrionia > Chitinivibrionales > Chitinispirillaceae > JAAZBG01. The sequence continues at coordinate 8,918 of JAAZBG010000160.1, read as the reverse complement.
GATGACCGGATTATTTTTATCAAGATTGTTAAGCGTTGCCAGATCATCGAGCGTGATGTTAAATTTCCGGCAAACCGAAGAGGGTGTATCACCTTCAACAACTTTATATGTTCCAGCCTGTTGAGTCGTGGTTACCGCTTTTTGGGGAGCTTTGCCATTTGTGTAGATCGTTAAAATCTGTCCGGCGCGGATCTTACTATTTGAGACATTATTCCAATCTTCAAGCTCACCCTCAGAGACATCAAACATCAGTGCTATACCGGAAATGGTCTCACCCTGCTTAACTTTGTACTGAACTTTTCCGGTATTGTTTGGCACAGCTTTTTGTTTTGTAACAGGTGCCGGCGCTGTGGTCACTTCTGCATATTGAACGACTCCCACCTTGGCCGGAATTGGTATAAAAAGAGTTTTTCCTGCAATAATTTTGCTGCTCTTGTTAAGTCTGTTTATCTCCCGGATTGCATCAGCAGATACTTTGAACCGCTTTGCAATTGTTTGAACAAGATCACCTTTTCTGATTTTATACACATACCAGCGAACCTTTTTATCATCAGGGATTGAGTTCACAAAAGCATAAAATGTTTCCGCATTGCCTTTTGGAAGATACAGGCAGACATTTGAAACATCCGGCGGAGTACACCAGTGAGTAATATGGGGATTACTCTTTTTAAATGTCTCGAAATCAATATTCAGACTATCTGCAATGTCACGCATATCGATACACTCACTGATTGTGACAGTGTCAAAATCGAAAACACGTGATGAATCTGATGTAAAATTAAAAATATCCGGATTCTTTGCAATTGTTAGCGCCGCAAGATAGCTTGGAACATAATTTTTTGTTTCTTTGGGCAGAGGTAACTGCCAGTAATCAGTGGTTCCACTGCGGTTTATTGCCCTGCCAACACCTCCCTCACCACAGTTGTACGCTGCAAGTGCAAGATGCCAGTTTCCAAAGTCACCATATAGTTTTTTCAGATATCTGATTGCAGATTCTGTTGATTTCAAAGGATCCCGACGCTCGTCAAGCCAGTAGTTATGCCGTAGTCCATAGATTTTACCAGTTGACTGTATAAACTGCCAGATACCGGCAGCTTTTGCTCGTGAATATGCCTGTGGATTGAAACCACTCTCAATGAGCGGTAGGTAAGCCAGATCCTGAGGTAACCCGCTGTCTGCAAACATTTTTTTCATTACCGGAAGATAAAAATCAGCCCGTTGAAGCCATCTGTTGATTGTTTGCGGTTTACTGCGGATATAGTAACTCAAAGCCTTGATAACTTTCTCATTCCAAACCATTGGGACATCATAGTTGATATCTTTGCGGTTTACCAGCTTGCCTATAATCGCACTATCAGCCGAAGAGTAGATAAGTGAGTCAAGTGATGCCTGCATCTGGCGATTGAACTGAATAAGTGCGATGTCATCCGGCAGAAATTCAGGTGGCATCATAGTTGTATAAAGCCGCAGGATTGATTCCATTATGGAATCGGACCGAAAATTTTCAATTTCTGATTCGTTCAGAGAATCGACCTGGCTCAGGACAAACCGGAGTATAGTATCTGCTTCCGGAAATCGGTTTTGTATACAAAGTGTTTCTGCTTCTGCAATTTTCTGGAAATAATCCACCTCTAACATAGTGTCAAAAACGGCAGTTACCTGTGTCGAGTCATTAACTAATACTTCTGTAACTGATTGATTTGTTGTGTCAGTGGCAGATTCTTGCGTATATTGCGGAATAGACGATTTCTGCGAAATAACCCTTGAACAGCTTATTATCGCTGTAAAACTAACAAGTACAACTAATAACCTAATATACATCATTAAACGTAATATATACCTTTTACAACTGTTTAGTACCAAAAGAACACGGAAAAACGGAATAACACCATTTCATCCTGACGCATATCTAAAATTATATCATGGAAACGGTGTTTAAGCAAGGAAATCATGTTCTTAAAAAAAATTACACATCTGCTGCAGCTTACAGCAAATGTGTTACAATTGTTTAAAGGGTGTAGATAGTGTTTAATCAGGATTTTGTCAAACGGTGACTACTACCTCGTCGAGCGTTGATGCCATGGTCGCATCAACATAAAACCCTCTCTTGAAAAGGTGGCCTCGCTTCGCTCTGCATTCAAGTACCGCATCCTTGATTGAATGCTCAACTCTTTTGTGATCTGAACCACAATAGTTGACATACATCCTTGTCTTCTGTGAGCAGTCCTTGTAATGAGCACACTGCGTGCATGATACTTTCGTAACCTGCATTTTGCCTCCAGGGTAATTGCGTTTAGAACGGTAACGTCTCGTGAGTCCAGTGAAAACTCGCTACCACTGATTATACAAAATCTACCGATAGTGTGTCAATAAAAAAAGCACCCAATACCTTGGGTTGGTTTTAAATGCTTTTAGAATCAACGTGATAAGTGGAAAAAAAATTTACACTTGTAAGTGTATCTGCTCATACGGCTTTTAAGGCAGTTTGATTGTATACCATCAGTAGGGGTAACATGAATTTCCGGGGAAAAAAAGTAATTTCGGGATCTCATTTTCACTTATGAAATTGATTTGTGCAACAAAAAAACGTTTTTTAACGTTTACTAATACCGTTTTTGCACCGGGTGATTTTTTTCATTATCACGATCTGTTATCAGATAACTGAATTGTCAATTATCGTATCAAAAAAGAAGAATAAAAAGTATATATATAATATAGTAGAAAATTGACATAAAGGTACAAAGATGAATTTGACATACGGGAGCAGCTCCGGCATGGCTGAATAAATCTTTGTACCTGTATTTATTATGTTCCCAGATGCATCTTTGCAACTGCAACACCGAGCGCTTTTACAGAGGCTGTTGTAATATCTGTATCGACACCTGCTCCGAAATAAACAGCGTCGGACAGAGCACTTATTGCAATATACGCAGCTGCACAGGAATCTGAGCCGCGACTGATACTGTGTTCGTGAAAAGATAAAACCGTACACGATATTCCATACTCTTTAAGTGCGTTTACAAGTGCATCTATGGGTCCGTTTCCGTTTCCGCTGATAGTTACCTTTTTTTCATAATCGCAGATAACAGCTTTTATCGATACATTTCCATGCGTTTCAATACCGTCATCAAAATTCTCACCTGAAAAACTCTGTATTGAAAAACATTCCGGTCGGGCAAGAAAATCTTTGTTAAAGCATTCAAATACCTCCTGATGATTCAGTTCTCTTCCCAGCGTATCTGCTGTTTTTTGCACTGTTTTTCCAAATGACTGCTGCATGCTTTTAGGAATCTGAAATCCATACACGGTTTCCATTATATACGATGCACCCCCTTTTCCTGATTGACTGTTGATACGAATAACCGCATCATATGTCCTGCCGATATCAGCAGGATCTATCGGGAGATAGGGAACATTCCAGTGGCCTTTGGCATTTCGGTAATGTGCAAGACCTTTGTTTATTGCATCCTGATGCGATCCGGAAAACGCAGTAAAAACCAGCTCTCCCGCATAAGGGTGACGCTTGTGGATATCCATTCCGGTACACTCCTCATACATTGTTCTTATTTCAGGTATGTTATTGATATTTATATGTGGATCAATGTCTTGTGAATAAAGGTTTAACGCGATTGTTACAATATCAGCATTGCCGGTGCGTTCACCATTTCCAAAGAGTGTTCCTTCAACCCGTTCTGCACCGGCCTGCATTGCCATCTCTGCAGCAGCTATTGCACATCCCCGGTCGTTGTGTGTATGCACACTCACTATTATGTTGTCACGTTTGTCAAAGTGATCGATCATATACTCCACCTGATCAGCGAAAATTGATGGCGTTGTAATTTCGACTGTTGATGGAAGATTGATGATTACCTTTTCATCCCTCTGAGGATTCCAGGTCTCTACGACACGGTTGCAGATCTCACTTGCGAACTCAACCTCTGTCTGAGAGAAACTCTCAGGTGAATATTCAAGGATTATTTTCCCATCATGTTTTACTGCATATTCACGAATCTGTTTAACTGCGTCAAGTGCAATGGTGATAATCTCCTTACGATCTTTCCGGAAAACAACCTCCCGTTGTGCAGGCGATGTTGAATTGTAAACATGGATAATTGCACGTTTACATCCCCTGATTGCATCAAAGGTTTTCTCTATCAAATGACTTCGGGCCTGTGTAAGTACCTGAATTGTTGTATCATCAGGAATCAATCCCTGTTCGATAATTGTCCGGGTGAAATCATAGTCATCCTTTGATGCTGATGGGAAACTGACCTCAATCTCCTTGAATCCCATTGATACAAGGTACTTGAAATAGGTCAATTTTTTTTCAGGATTCATCGGATTCGCAAGTGCCTGGTTTCCATCACGAAGATCAACACTACACCAGCAGGGGGCTTTTTCGATCATTCGTGATGGCCATGTTCGTGACGGGTAACTGAACTGCTGAGAACGTGCATACTTACTCATTTTTTATCTCCTGTAAATAAATTGGTTGTACAAATAAAAATGCCTGCTCGGATTCTGAGCAGGCATATATAGTAATAAAAAGTTAGTTCCGGCTCAGAATCGTAGGAATAGTGTTAGTAGTAGGTATAGGGAAAGTAGAGAGAGTGTGGAGTACACCAGGGAGTGCTTTATGCAAATAGTGCTGTGACTGGTTATAGTGGTACTTTTTGATGTGTTCATAATTTTAATATAACAAAAAAAAATTACATGTCAAATAAAAATTTTTCTCTACGCGTTATTTTCTATCATTAAGTGACTTTTGGATAAAGTATTCAATCTGTTTCTGTTCAAACGTTCCAAGGTTTGTAAATTGAACTCCGTATGAGTACATTTCGTTACTGATTGCGGACATGTGGATGATCTTTGCATTCACCCGGATAATCACCATTGATTCCGGAAGAATGAATGTAAGTTTAAGTAATTGATCAGCATTAAACTTTCGATCAGAATCGAACCGCATACCGGTCCGGCTAAGGTTGACAACAGAACAGATTTCTGCATGATCTGTTGCAAACGAATCATCACGGTATATCTCAACTGTAACGAAATCAACATCGACCCTTGGAGATTTACGTCGTTCATCTTTGACCATCTGTGAATCTTTTCATATTAATAATTATGCAATAATATATTTTCGACTCATTGATTTTACAATTCCAGACGGAAATTGACAATTAATTTCTTTCAATTGTACAATTGCCTTCTGATGGTTTGTTATCCGGCTGGAATGATTTGTCACAATACTTTGGAGCATTGATGAAAGTCAAATCGTATACAAGAGTGACTCTTGCACTTGATATTGTTAAGAAAATTCAGGAAGGACAATTTGCCGGTTATCACGAACTTGGTATTATTAAACATAAAATAGATCTTTATGATAATATCGAAATCAGCGATTCAGAAGAGATGGCAATTACCTGTGATAACCCTCTGGTTCCCTGTGACAGCTCCAACATCTGCTGGAAAGCAACGCTGCTATTAAAAGAACGTTTCGGGATACGCTCTAATGTAAAAATCAATATTGAAAAGCATATTCCGGTCATGGGAGGTCTCGCTGGCGGGAGTGCAAATGCAGCAACGACACTTTCTGCGTTGTCAGCTTACTGGAATCTTAACTTGTCAATGAATGACCTGGTCAGCTTTGGTCGCCTGCTTGGTATGGATGTTCCTTTTTATTTTACTAGTGATACAGCATTTGACACGGAGGCAACCGGTGTAATCCGTCCGATACGTCACACAACCGCATTTACGTTTGTGCTTGCGATTCCTGATTTTGGTGTGTCAACAAAGGATGCATATCAGGGGATTGATTATAACCTGATTGGAAAGTCTGTAGACAGAACGCAATTACTTGAAGAATCTCTTCTTCGCAATGATCCTGTATCAGTGTATCCATTAATGCATAATGATTTTGAATTGACAGTATTTAAAAAAAATCCTGCACTGGAAGCACTGAAAAAACAGCTTGCTGAAAAGGGATGCCTTGCATCTGTCATGAGCGGATCAGGATCAACGGTGATTGGAATCGCTGAGAGTTTAAAGCATGCAGAAGCAATAAAAAATGATCTTAATTGTAAAGTTCTAATCGCAACCAGTCATTTTGAAATGTAAACATATTACTTTATCGCTTAATCAGATTTTTCAAATTTATTGATATTTTTTATATAATTTCTTCCATCTTTTTCGTATAATTACTGTTGCATTTATTAAATATTGCTATTGATAATATGAATTTGTTAAAGGGGGAAATATGAGTACCGCAAATATCCAAAGAACAAAAAGGTTTCGCTGGAATTCAAAAAATTCGTTGTACAACTATTTTCATAAGTATTACGGTATCAATCAGGAAACCATTGACAAAGAGATTTCAAATTCCAGAAAATCCATTAAACCGCGTCAGGGAAAAGCACCCCGCTCTGTTGAGTTGTGGCAGAAGGTGGGTACAATACTTGAGAAAAACAATGATGTTGTCCAGGAGCTTCCGGAAGAAAGGCTTGACTATGGCATTAGTGATTTTAAAATCTCACCTGTCAGGATAACGTCAGTGTTGGTTTTTGATATTGGTATTGCATCAATGTTTCTTGCATTACAGTATGGAATCGGCATTTTTTTTTCATACCGGTCTTTAAGTCAGAATGAAACAGCGAATTCTGATTCGTTTATTGAATATAACTGAAATAATGGAAGATTTATCGCTTAATCAGATTTTTCAGAAATATTGATACGATTTTCAGATAATTAGTTATATTATTATTAGACGCACGTTAGAGAGGGGTGTGCTATGGCTAACGCCGTCATAGAAAGGACCAGCAGGTTCCGCTGGAATTCAAAAAGTTCGCTTTACGATTATTTTCACAAGTATTACGATATGGGTCGTGATGTAATTGACGATGAGATATCAAATTCCATGAAAACCTTTAAACCACGCCAGGGCCAGCCGGTTCGTACTGCTGAGTTGTGGCAGAAGGTAGGGATCATACTTGAGAAAAACAATGATGTTGTCCGGGAGCTTCCGGAAGAAGCATATGATTCTGGTATAGTAGAGTCTTATGTTGTAAACGAACATGAATCTGAGGGGGAACGTAATCTGTTTACGCTCACTGATCCTGATCAGTTGTCGGTAAATGCATATAGTGCTCGGGACTTTATCTTCAGGAAAAAAAGAGTATAGAACGTATCAGTTAAGATGATGGGTCAGTGCAGGAGTTGGCATCTTTTTAAGGTTGCGTATCAGTTCCTGTAAAAGCTTGCCAGGTGATTCCATAGAAGCCAACTCTCCCACTCAGATTTTTAATAGCATCGGAAATTTTAAAGTAAAGGGTATGCAGCAATGTATGCCCTTTACTTTTATTGTATTTAATTCTATACTCTTATCCTATACAGAAGAGTACGTACATCTGCAAGGGTGACCATACCATGACTGAACCGGATAATCGGGCAAAATTCAGGATTCTGATTGTCGAAGATGATGAGTCTTTACAGGAAATTATTAATTCTGCGATCACAAAATCAGGATATTCAACATTAGGTGCTGCAAATGGGGCCGAAGCTGTTGCTATGGTAGGTGCCGGGGGGATTGATGCGCTTCTAATCGATCAGAATCTTCCGGATATGAAAGGGCGTGAAATAATTGAATCGCTTATTGCGAGTGGAACAGCACTGCCATTTATTGTAATGACCGGTCAGGGTGATGAGCGTCTTGCTGTGGAAATGATGAGACTTGGAGCAACTGATTATCTTGCCAAGGATATGGATTTTCTTGATATACTTCCTGTGGCAATTGACCGGCTCTTCAAATCTGTTGCAACCGAAAGGGCATTGCGTGAATCTGATGCTGACAGAGAAAAACTCAGAGAACAATTATACCAGACGCGTAAAATGGAGGCCATTGGTCAGCTTGCTGGCGGTATTGCGCATGATTTTAATAATCTTCTCGGAGGTATTATTGGTGGTGCTGAATTATTAAATCTGGAACCACTTTCAGAAAATGGCAGGCAAATGCTGGATTTAATTATAAAAGCTGCCGAACGTGCTGCAAGTCTTACTGATAAATTACTCGCTTTTTCACGAAAACGGATTCATTCAAATACTACAGTCGATTGTTTAAAAATAATCAATGAAACCGTTGAGCTTCTCAGGCATACTATTGACAGGAATATCAATATAACTGTAGATTCTTTGCCAAATGTGCCGGCTATTAACGGGGATGCATCACAGCTTCAGAATTCACTAATGAATATTGGAATTAATGCTACTCATGCCATGCCCAATGGTGGTAATCTGAACTTTTCACTTGATACAATTAAGCTGGACGAAGACTACTGTACGGCATCACCCTTTACGCTAAAACCTGGATTGTTTGTTGATATTTCTATTAGTGATACAGGTTGCGGAATGTCACCGGAAGTTTTATCCAGAATTTTTGAACCATTTTTTACAACGAAAGAGCAGGGTAAAGGCACTGGGCTTGGATTGTCTGCCGTATACGGAACGGTTCAGGATCATGGCGGAGCTATTACTATCTATTCTGAAGTCGGAGTCGGAACTGTATTTCATCTCTACCTGCCCACAAGCAACGAACCGGTTGTGGAGAGTCTCATAAACAGGAACTACCCAACCGGAACCGGAACAATTCTTATCATTGACGATGATGAGCTGATTCGTTGCACGGCATCAGCACTGTTGCAGTCACTGGGATATTCAATAATTTTGGCAGAGAACGGACTTGATGGTGTTAATAAATTCAAGGAAATGCAGTTGTCCATTAATTTGATTATCCTTGATATGATAATGCCTGAAATGGGGGGGAAAGAGGCGTTCACAAAACTTCGTGAGATCAATCCGGAAATCCCGGTTGTTATTGCATCCGGCTTTTCGAAACCGGAAGAGATGACCTCCTTGAAAGAACAGGG
>JAAZBG010000159.1 GCA_012513915.1 Fibrobacter sp. | reverse complement strand
TTTGTTAAGAGGAAAATAAACCAGACTAACAACCGCCATTACTTTTTTCTCTTTGAATTGCCCTTAAAAAGAATTTATTGTGAGATTTTTTTGTGGTTTAGCGGGGTTTTTGTGTGAGAGGGGACAGTTATACACTTGCGCCTGTTGAAGATGATTTCGATATGACAAATTTTACGCTCGATCGCGATAAAAAATATTTGATTCCATTTATAAAAGCAGCGCAGGCGATCCGGCCTGACCTGAAACTCTGGGGATCTGTGTGGACACCTCCTATATGGATGAAAGATAACAACGAATATGAAGCAGGAAACTTCATTGATGACCCTAAGTACTACAAGGCATATGCCCTCTACCTTGCAAAGTTTGCTGAAGAATACGGAAAGCTGGGTATGAATATTACATCGGTTGCAGTTCAAAATGAACCCACAGTGGTAACCGGCTACCCTAATGGCGGGTGGAAACCTGAACAATGGCGTACCTTTATAAAAGACTTTATGGGCCCGACTTTTGCAGAACGTAATCTGTCAACCAGTATCATGCTTGGAACCATTAATGATGGTAAGTATAGCAGCTTTCTTAAGACTGTTCTTGATGATCCGGAGGCTAAAAAGTACGTCGGTATCGTCGGACTTCAATGGAATGCCGATTCGCAGATCGAAGAGCTTTTAGCGAATCATCCCGGAATTCCAATTATGCAGACCGAAACCGATTGTGGTAACTGGCACTGGTTACCGGGTTTTAATCCCGACCATGCAGCAAACGATTTCAAATATGCAGCCTACACATGGACGCGCATGAAAAGTTATTTCTCCAAGGGTGCAGAAAGCTATTTGCTCTGGAATATTATTCTTGATCAGCATGGCATGAATATCGATAAAAGAAAACGCTGGCCCCAGAATAGTGCTATTGTGATTGATACGATTACCAGAAAGGTAACTTATACTCCGATGTTCAGGGCGTTCGAACACTTCAGCCGTTATATTCCCACAGGATCACAGTATGTTGACACAAAGGGTTCCTATGAGTCAGCGATTGCATTCGCCACTCCGAATGGCAGTGTCGTTGTTGAGCTATTAAACGAGCATAAAAAGAAGCGCATTGTCACAGGTAATATTGATGGTAAATTTTATTCGATAGAAATTCCACCCGAAAGCTTTGCAACCCTTATCGTAAAGAAATGATTACTATGGGGGGGTGACTCAATTTCTGAGTCATCCCCTGCCTTATTGTAACATGAAATCGCCGAAATGTGGTTTCAAGACCTGCTTTATCACACACAATATTCTACTCTGCAAGTCACTCGTTACTCGTCACTTGTCACTACACCTGAAATGCCTGATGTGCGAATTCTGAAAAACATAATTTATTGACAAGTTCAAGCCGGGCATAAAACATATTAAGTATGCTTTTGGAGTATTTTCTATGTGTGGATGTCAGATAGTAAAGTCGGTTTTAACTAATGCTACAAAAAGGAATAATGAATGAATTTAGCTACAATGCTTACCGTATCCCGAGTCGCTGTTGCCCCGGTTTTCGCCTATGTATTCATTTCCGGCTACGGTAATGAACAATCCGGTGTTGCATGGCTTTGGATCTCATTGGCGCTTTTAACGTTGATTGAATTGTCAGATATGTTTGATGGCATGGTGGCCCGCAGTCGCAAAGAGGTGACCGATTTTGGGAAAGTCTGTGATCCCATAGCTGACAGTGTTTCACGTCAGACGGTGTTTATCGCTTTCTTATTAACAGGAATTATACCGCTCTGGATGTATCTGATATTTTTCTATCGTGATGCATTTATGCAGCTTTTACGGATTGTCTGTGCGAGCAATGGTATCGTTCAGGCGGCAAGAAAATCAGGTAAAATAAAGGCGGTGTTCCAGGCGATTGCGTCGTATCTGATAGTTGGGATCATACTGCTTAATAACTACGGAATCGACATAATTCCACTTCAAACCGGTGGGTATCATACCGGGTTCTGGATAATGCTTGCAGTGGCGCTGTACACAGCATTTTCAGTTATTGATTACATCATTCCAAACCGGCATGTGTTCGCAAAGGTGATGCAGCCGAAGAAGTAGCAAGTAGCAAGGAAAATCCAGAATTCAGAATCCTGTAGCCAGAGCCCTTGTGGCTCTGGAATCTAAGTCAGAAACAAACGAATTACGAATCACGATGATTCGCGAACTGTATATCATAAAAATATTTGTATCGTTTACCAAGTGCGAGAAGGTCATCATGAGTGCCTTCCTCGACAATTTTACCGGCTTCAAGAACAATAATCTTGTCTGCGTGGCGAATTGTTGAGAGACGGTGTGCTACAACAAGGGCTGTACGGGTTTTAATAAGCGTATTAATTGCAGTTTGAACATATTTTTCCGATTCTGTATCAAGTGCCGATGTCGCTTCGTCAAGAATGAGTAACGGCGGGTTTCTGAGCAGCGCGCGGGCTATTGATAATCGTTGACGCTGGCCGCCGCTTAACATCACTCCCCGTTCACCGATAATCGTATCAGGCCCCTTAGGCATCTTCTCAATGAATTCCCATGCATTTGCAGCTTCAGCGGCACTTTTAACCTGATCGAAGGTTGCATTTTCGATACCGTACGCTATGTTGTTGAACACTGTATCATTAAAGAGAACTGTTTCCTGAGAGACAATGCCGAAGAGATGACGAAGTCCGACAAGATCCATGCTGCTAATGTCCCTGTTGTCAATAAGGATCTGCCCTGATGAGACATCATAAAAACGTGGAACAAGATCAAGAATGGTACTCTTGCCAGCACCGCTTGAACCAACCAGTGCAACGATAGACCCTTTATTGATCGTGAAATTAATTCCGCTAAGTACCTGCTTTGTTGTTCCGGGGTAGGTAAAGTTGACGTTCCGGAATTCTATTTGTTTGTTAAATACCGGTACATTCTCCTGTTTCAGTTCAACAAGCAATTCCGGTTTTGAATCAAGTACGGAAAATACTCTTTCAGCTGCAGAGAAACCCTGATTGATCTGGTTATTAACATCGGTAAGGAGTTTTAACGGTTTAAAAATTGAGAATAAAATAACGAGAAAGCGCATGAAATCCTCGGCCCTGAAACTTGACGACGAGATGGTCTGATGACCACCGTACCAGATCAGGATTATTACTGCTGCAACACCGACTACTTCAGTGAATGGGCTTGACAATGCACCTATTGCTGTTGAACGATAGGAATGATGAATGAAGTAATCATTTTCTTTAGAGAATTTTTTGGATTCGATAGCATTCATATTAAACATTTTTACTGCACGGATGCCACCAAGTGTTTCATGAAGTATCGAAAGTAAGCCGGCCATATATTCGAGCACCCGTTTACTGCGGCGTCGAACCGCGCGGCCGATGCTGCCGATAAAGATGCCCAGAATTGGAAATAACAGGAACACAACAAGTGTCAGTTTAAGATTAATAATAAAAAGCAGACCAATAAAACAAACCAGTCTCATGGGTTCTGTGAATAGCTTGTCCAGTGTTCCGGTAATTGATGTATTAATGGTCTGGATATCATTTGTTATCAGTGAGAGCATGTTTCCGGAGCGCGAACGGTCGAAAAATGAGACAGGTAAACGCATCGCATGGTCATAGAGCTGGTTACGCATATCTTTGACAATATTTAAATTGAGTTTTGCGGCAACAAGCGATTTCGTATAGATAAAAACATTTTTGCCAAGAAAAGTAACTGCCATCATGGCACACACAAATTTTAGTGTGTCAAGCGGGTTGTCTCTTCGTATGAGAACCCATGAATAGTATTTAAGTAACTCGTTACAATAGGTAAGAAACGTACTATGATCACTGATTATGGAACCAATTCCCTTGAAGTCATAGTGTGGTTTTACAATATTTGTTGCTGTTTCCGGCTGGAAAAGTGTCTGAATAACATTTATACCAAACCAAAGTGATGATGCCTCAAAAATAACGACAAGAAATGACAGGATAAGAGAAATCAGTATCCAGGGCCAATATACAAGGAGGTATGAAAGCATTCTCCGGTAAAGTGTTACATTTCTTTTCATAAGTCAAACTGCTTTTTCCGGAGAGTTGAAGATTCCAGCATCATTCACCAGTTAATCAGGTGTTTCCCTTGGATCTGTCTTCCCATATCAGAATCGATCCGCAGTTCTGGCAGAGTATCATTTTCAATCCACGCTTAATCTCATTAATAAGTTGAGGTTCAAGCACTTTGTAACAAATTCCGCAGGTTCTCGTAGCAACATAGCTGATTGCCTTGCCATTTTTACGCTTTTTATGGATTAAATCGTAGGAACGGAGGTACTGTTTGCTGATTTTCGGAATAATAACATCACGTTCTTTAGAAATAGCGGCGATTTTGGAATCAATAGAGCCGATTTTTTCTTTAAGATCAGCAATTTTAGGCTCGTTCTCACCTTTAATTTGCTCAAATTCAGCAGCACACTTATCAACGTTTGCCTGCATCCTGGTAAGATCATCAAGAAAATTTTTACTCTTGGTCTCTGCGGTTGCAAGCATATGTTTCTGAGCTTCAATTTCTGCATGAACAGCATCATATTCGCGGTTGGTTTTAATGGAATTAAGACGTTCCTGACTTTTGTCAAGCTGTGATTTTACCTGTTCAATCTGATCTTCAAATGTTTTCTTTTCCGATTCTGATTTCTGGAGCTTTTTTGAAGCATGATCGAGTGCATTTTTAGCTTTTGCAATCGCCTGTTCAAGTTCTGTAACAGCTGAGGGGTATTGCTCCTGAGCCAATTCCTGTTCGCGTATGCGAAGATCTATTTCCTGAAGCTGTACGAGGTATTCAAGTTCCTGATTCATGGTTCCTCCGAAAAGTATTACAAATAAAAAAAGCACCGCTGTATAAATAGAGGGGTGCTTTTTAAAGTGGGCATCTCATCACAAACAAACTACCGCAAACCAGTGATGTTTGCAAAATTCCTCCCACAGAAAATCAAATAATAATGGGCCAACAAGGACTCGAACCTTGGACTAACGGATTATGAGTCCGCTACTCTAACCGACTGAGTTATTGGCCCGAAATTTCACATAAAATAGTTTATGATACATAAAAGGGCAAGTATTATGAATTGGTAGACGAAAGTTGATAGCTGTAATACTGTCCTTAAACCAATTATGTCTCCCTCCCGCGGGCGATTTTGGTAGCGCTATGTGGAACGTATCAGTACACATCAAGGAATACTTCACCAATTAGCCCAGATGCCTGACTGCTCATCCGTATTACATTGTCGGCTGAGTTGACAACGCAAATATCAATCTCGTTTCGCTTGGGGATACAGTGTTTTGTAATGTCAAGTTCAAACGGATGCCAGTTGATAATGCCGAGGTTTTTACCGTTAATACGAACCTGTAATGATCCGCTTACCTGAAGAAACCGGAGAATTATTTTTTCATATTCATTCGGGACTTCAAATGTCTGACTGTAGATACCTTTACCGCTGAGAAAGGGATAGCCGTACCTGGTCCAGGAACCGTATCCTGCAATTGACGGTGTCTTGTCAAGAATCAGACCGGACTTGTCTTTAATGATTGTAAAGTCACCCAAAAGCTGCGGTGGAAGATACATTGCCTGCGGTAATGGATTTCTGCCAGTCGTTCTGATTGAAATACGATTTCCGCCATTGACAAGAAGTGGCACAATGTTAAAAATCGAATTATGGCTGCACAAAATCTGGTTGAGTTCGATATCGGGTATTCCGAAATCTGATCGCTGAGAATCAGTACCATTATCTCCCCCGGGAAGTGAGTAGTTTAACTGCTTGTCAATTTTGATACCATTGACAAGAATTTCAATACCTGGGTCGTCAGAACATTTATCAGGATTGAAAAGCAGGGTGTCGTTCAGTGCAAGATAGCACGTTGATAGTGAACTCCTGATCTGAATGTTGGATTCATAAAAATGAGAAAAAACACCACTGTCACGACTAAGTCCCATACGCATGCTCCAATTGCCAAGCGGCAGGGAGTTTTGTGATGGCGTTGTGAAGTTCCACTGGGGTTTTAAAATAATCCTGTAACACCGGTGATAGAGAGCAAATGGGTTGACACCTGTTTTAGCAAACTTTTCGAAAACTGTATTCGCGATTTTTACTGATGATCCCAGGAGAATAAATGTTTCTGAAGGCATAAAGCACATGTCAAGATGCGCTGCGCCATCCCCCCGTTCAATATTTTCAAGTTCGAAGAGTTCACCTTTTTCAATGTCTGCAACGCTGATATGTTTATAATCAGGCATGGTGACATGCAGCACCTGATCTTTAACATCAGATGTGTTGTGCATTAAATAAATGTCGAAGTTTTCAGATTTGCCATAAGAGACGAGGATATCACTGTCGCGGTGTGAGTTCGCTATTGTAAAAAAGGGCGTTTCAATTTCTGCCAGACCGCTGTCGGGAGAGTCCGATTTGACCACTGACACATAATTTTTCTTTGGGTCAAGCAGCTTCATAATTTTGTTGGTAATTGATGGCGTAATGCCATCCTCAAGCGTCCCCTTCGGTACTTCATCAATAAAAAATACTTTTATATTTTTTTGAACTGCTTTTTCGATAAATGAAAGCGTCGTTTTTGAAATTAGCGGAGCGAATGGTATTATAATGGCATTACAGATTCCGCTTCTTGATAAATGTGCAATTGAAATACCGCCGTTTTCGCTGATTTCACATGATGAGAGACAGTCATCACTGACAACGTCGTATGAAATACTTAGTCTGTCAAGCGTTGCAATTGTCTTTGAGAAAAGCTCATACCCTTTTCTGCTGTACGAATTGTTGTTTGGAAAGTAATCAGAAAGCATTTCTGTTAGCGGAGAGAGAACAAGCGCCTGTTTTGTCCATGCGACATTTTTAACAAGTTCGTTGACTCGTGCTGTGTACTGACAAAGATCGCCAATGAAACGCCATTCCGGGGAATAGGTGAATATGTTTATTGAACTATTTAGTGATACATTGTACTCCTGGTTAACATAGAAACCATCATAGACAATTGTACCCGGTGCTATTGTTGTTACCAGATCGACGTTACGCTTAAAATGCTGAAGCATCGCTGAAGTATTTGCCTGATTATGACCAATAATTGTCACGCATTCACCCTTCCGTTCAAGAACGCGTCTGTTTGCAAATAACCGCAATGCCCCCTGATTTTCAGCTATATCTTTATTACTGTCAAGCCCACATATCGGCGATACACAGCCAGAACTGATCATTTCACCATCAAGTTCATTTGACACTATACGCTTTGAAAGATCACTAAAAAGTATCCATGTCGAAAGGTGGTTCTTTTTCAACCATGCTTCAAGTGGGGCAATAAAGTTATTGTTGACAGTGTTAAAAACAAACGTATAGAATTGTTGACGGACTTTTTGTGCTTGTGTACAGTTCTCAAAGAAGAATGCCGGGAGCATTTTTATGAGATCTTTTTTAAAAGCTGTCTTATAGGCAGCAATGAGATCATCATCCCAGGGAATTCCATTGTCGGACGGATTAATTGATGGAATTGATGTAACAAATCCGTTAAAAACAACACCTGATGCCTCAAGCAGTTGTTTAAGCGGATCAAAAACCTGTTGTGTAAAGGTGGAGACAGTTTTACTGTTAAGCAGATTGGGTAGATAGCGGTTGTCGGTATCATAGACAAACTGCTTACGAAGAACTATCAGCCGCCATTCACCAGCCTGCACTTTCCATACGATGCTGTTTTTGTCAGACTTTATGGCAAGCTGCTTTGTATCGGCGATATTAATTTGATGATCATTAACTTTAACCGCGAGGACAATCGCTGTTTCCGGATTGTCGATGTGCAGCGTAAAGTCATCCTGTTCCGATGGCGTAATTGACTGTTCAAGTACCAGCCGCTGGGCCCGAAGTTTTACCGACTGACTGATTGATGCAGCAAAAAGAGTGGATTTCTTTAATGTGAGATCCTCATAGATTCTAAGCTGCACGGAGTGCTCTTTTGCAAGGGCGACTACTTGTTCGATGTATGTTAGGAATTCATCGGAAAGAAAGCCGGGTGACATGTCTACAGATGGCCGGATGATAATACCGCCAAATAATGCGTCAACAAACCCTTTGAACTGAACATTGATTTTTTCTGGAGTAATGATACCATTCCAGTTCCAGATCGCCCATGGATAGGATTCAGGGGCCGGTTTTCCGAGGATATTTTTGAGACTTTTCAAAACCAATTCCTCCGACAGTGATATGTGTATGAATAGTAGGAGTTTAACACTATTTAATTAAATTAATTCAGGAAAGTACGTTAGTCAATTGCCAGGGTTGCTCAGGATTTGGAATGATTTTCGCAAGTCTCTGTCATTGAATAAATTATGACTAAATTAATAGTAAGGGAAATATGCTGAAAATATCTGGAAAAAGCAAAATGTGCAGTTTTTATGCGAGTTAAATGTAATGTGTTGTGAAAAACTATACACTTATTGCGATCGTGGAGTTCACTGATGAACAGGTTTTATGGAATAATAGAATTGCTATAGTCTGGATGTGGCAACCCGTATCGCATCCAGCGCAAACCCTATCGCCATCCGGGCATCAAATGCCTCTTTGAATTTTGCAAGATCAACGATGCCGATTCTTTTAATATCCCATGTACCCGGGAAGCAGATTACCGTTTTATCTGACGCGAGTGCGAGTGCTATTTCACTGAGTGTCCCGTAAGCTCCCGGAAATGCAATGATAACATCAGATGCATTGACTACCTGCATATTACGGGATATTCCCAGTGATGTCGGAATGGCGATCGTTACATATGGATTTGCATCACCCTTGGAACTTCCCGGAAGTATTCCAAGTACCGTTCCGCCGTTTTCAAATGCCCCTCTACTCGCGGCTTCCATGATTCCATCAAGACCACCGCACGCAAGTACTGCCCCGCGTGCAGCAATATGTTGACCGACTTCATACGCCAGATCAAGATTTCCTGTTGATGCATTATGGCCGCCAATGACACCGATCACCGGTAACTGATTTGACATTGTTCACTATTCTCCTATAATTTTGACAAGCACTCTTTTGGGGCGCCTGCCATCAAATTCACCATAAAAGATCTGTTCCCATGGACCGAAATCGAGTTTGCCGTTTGTAACAGCCACAACAACCTCGCGCCCCATCACCTGACGTTTAAGATGTGCATCCCCGTTGTCTTCACCGCCATTGTGACGATAATGCTCAACTGGTTCATGCGGTGCAAGTTCCTCAAGCCAGTCATCAAAATCCTGAATCAGTCCGGATTCATTATCGTTGATAAATACGCTTGCGGTAATATGCATCGCATTGACAAGGCACAAACCTTCGCGAATGCCGCTCTTTGCAAGAGCGGCTTCAACGTCGGTTGTAATGTTTATATAATCTCTGCGGTGCGGAGTATTAAATGTCAAAACAGTACGATGTGATTTCATAGATCGATATTTTTCGTCCGTGATGAAAGGTCGTTTCTTAGTTTGTCGTAACCGCTTTTGCCAAGCAGCGCGAACATGTTCTTTTTGTAAGCCTCCACGCCGGGCTGATCAAACGGATTGACACGAAGAATATATCCTGAAAGTGCAATTGCCTTTTCGAAGAAATAGAACAACTGGCCCAGAGTACGCTCTGAACGGTCATCAAGGGTAAGCGTTGCACATGGCACCTTGCCGTCAACGTGTGCGAGGAATGTCCCTTTATATGCATTCGCATTGATCTCTTCAAAACTTCTGCCTGCGAGATAATTCAGTTCGTCACTATCGTCGGTAAATTTAGGGACTGTAATTGTTTTCTGTGTTTTCTTGAGCACCATAAATGTTTCAAAAACATTACGGACACCCTCCTGCATCCATTGACCCAGTGAGTGAAGATCTGTTGTGTAGTCAAGTGCTGCCGGGAAAATACCGGTGTTGTTCTTCCCTTCACTTTCACCGCTAAGCTGTTTCCACCACTCACTGACAAAATGAAGCTGCGGCTGGAATGATGCAAGCACTTCGGTGGTGTAACCTTTGCGGAAGAGAATGTTGCGTATTGCAGCATAGCGTCCGGAAAGGTTCGTTTCAAATGTTGATCCGTTACAGAATCCCATTGCATCTTTCGCACCGTCAAGAAGTTCCTGAATGTTGGCACCTGCAACTGCGATAGGGAAGAGACCTCCCGCAGTAAGGACCGAGAAACGTCCCCCGATATCATCGGGAATCTCGTATGACGCATAGCCTTCTTCTTTGACAAGTTTCCGTAATGCGCCCTTGACCGGATCGGTTGTTGCGATAATCCGTGATGCAGCCTCTTTGCGGCCGTAACGTTTTTCCATCATTTCACGGATCACTCTGAATGCGATACCCGGTTCTGTTGTGGTTCCGCTCTTTGAAATAATATTTACTGCAACTTCCTTGTCTTTTACGAGATCAAGGAGGTCTGCGATATAATCAGAGTTGATTGAATGACCTGCAAACACAACTCTTGGCTTGCGCTGATCTTCAAAGGATGATGACATATATTCGATTGCTGCTTTGGCACCAAGGTATGATCCGCCGATACCGACACAGATGAGAATGTCTGCCTTTTTCCTGATCTCTTCAGCTTTTTCCCTGATAGAACTGATTACTTCAGGTTTTAATGCGTCAGGCAGATTAAGCCACCCGAGGAAATCGTTACCCGGGCCTGTTTTTGACTGAAGCATCTTTTCTGCAGATGCTATTGATTCGTTGTACCCATCAAGCTCTCCCGGGGCGATGATATCTTTAAGAAAACTGTCATTGTAACTGATTTTCTGAGCCATACTCTATCCTTAAGTTTGAATGTTTTAGGTAATTATATCAAATATGTCTGCTTCAAAGCCATTTTTCAGCCAGATGTTTTCAATGATGAAAATGTCACTGAGAGCAGGTGCGTATATAAAGAACGATAAGTTCAAAATATAATATACGGAAGGACAGGTGGTATCAAACTCGAAAGTGTTCTGCCGGATTGTTTCGAAATGAACGTTACAGGATACTGGCTGTTGGCTACTTGCTACTTGCTACGTTCCTCACAAATACTTCTGAACCTGTCCCTTCTCCCTCATCACCGGTTTTGAAATTGACATCATAATAATACCGCTCTTGAAAATAGTGACAGTTCCTGTTGATTCAGATATTGTTATTGCAAGAGAGTTGGTACAGGCTGTAATCCCTGCTGCTGCTGCGTGACGAGCTCCATAGCCACCCGGAAGCGGGGTGGTTTCATCACCGGACTGCTGTTGCGGCCGCAGATAGCTTCCGGCAGACAGCACAACACCATCACCGGTAACAATAAAAGCTCCGTCAATACCTGCGAACTCTTTTATCGTCTCATCAAGACCAGGATCCATAATGTTACGCTCTGCTTCGCTGTACCCCCGGAATGGATTGATTATCAGCTGACGAATATAAGCATTGACTGAATTGGTATCACCAAGGACGAAGATCGTTCCGACCGGTTTTCCCTCACGTCCCTCGACTGCGATTTCTCCTGCAAGACCGATAATTCGCTCCAGCACTTCCGGTTCGACATCCGGCGGGAGAATGTTTTTTGCTGATGTAAAGAAAAATTCGTATTCGCTTGAGACGTTAATTGTTACGATAGTGTCAAAATGGCCATTACGGATATTTCCTGAAATACAGACGACGGTATCATCCCTGCCGATGAGATTTCTGGACAATGCAAGGAGTGTTCCGATTTTCATCTGACCAGTACGTTCTGTTGGTATTGATGGAGCCTGGAGGATCCCGGCAATACGCTTGTCCTTGATCATTTCAAATCTGGTCTTGTTGCTGGTTACAATAATAAGCTTTGGTTTTGCCTTGAACTGGTCAAGAAAATCGTTGTCGCGGGTACTGTCGGCAAATACCATTATTGCACTTGCCTTGACTTCCCGCGCAAGTACGGTGGCAGTGGTTATTACAGGGTTATCAACTTTTTTTGTAGTGTCCTTCCTGCCTTTTTCCTCGGGTCCGTTTTTCATTTCATCGATAATATCCTTGATATCAACGGACTTGCCAAATGACATGATTTCGTTATTGACATAATCGGATTTAAAGAATGCAGCAATATCGGAAAGAATCTGTACCTGCTTCTCGTTATCAGCATCATCCTGAGAAATAAGCAGAACAATAACATGAGCAAGAGCATTTCTGGCTGCATCATATTTGATGCCATCCCTGGTACGTCCTACAACAATTGCGAATTCCTCTTTGATCGGACCGCGTGCCTGCGGTATCGCAATACCCTGACCGATAAACGTTGAAGATGACTCCTCACGTTTCATGATTTCGTCAATAATTGCCTTCTGCTTACGGACATCAAGTGCTTTGCATGAAATAAGTGCAAGTTCACGTATTGCTTCCTCTTTGTCTTTTGATTCAAGTTCTACGACTGACGGAATGGTAAGGTATTGTTCAAACGGCATCGGTGTCATGCTCCTTTATTGTCAATTGACGCACTAAAGTAACTGATTATCTCCGGTTTTTTGATAGAGACGATTCCATGGTCTGCGCTGATCGCATTGAAGCGGCGAAGCTGGGTAATTCCCTGTTCAAGGATCTGGTCGCATGTCAATGTTGACAGTGTTTTAAGATTATAGGGTAATGTACTGATTGAATCGGTAAGCGCACTGATCTTTTCCCTGCAATCATGCAATGATACTGTTCTTGTCTCGTTTAATACCGAGGAAACTGCATGCATCGGCAGCAGGCGGTACAGTGATTTCAGTTGAACAAAAAGCCTGTCACTGAACTGCTGCATGGATACCCGGTGCGCCGAGAATTCGTCACGGCTGTTTTCCTGACGATTTCCTTCAATGTCAATAATATCTTTTACCGCAATTGGAGAGAGGTAATCAATAAATACCTCTCCATAATTTCTATGAAACCGTTTTGCATTAAGAAACGGAACAAACGCGCAGATATCGCCGCCAAAATAGTAGATATTACCGATAAGCCGCTTGGGAAAGGAGTTGCTGCGTTTACGAAGCTTTTTACCTTTCAACAGCATTTTAAAATAGGGAAGATCCGGAATACATTCATATGAAATTGCAGCAGGCAGATACTGAACCGTTTTTTTAGGGCTCTGTGCCTGAAGCATGATCGCTGCAAGGGTGATTCCGCCTTTCATTTCAATGGTTGCTCCACTGTAGCTTCGTCCGCCCTCGGGAAACACAATAATCGAGTCCCCGTCATCCATCATCCTTACAACGCTTGAACAGAGATTGCGAACATAGTTCCGTTCGAAACCAGTGTCGCGGGAGACGGTAAACGCACCAAAATTGAGAAACTTCGGACCGATCCAGGGAAGCCTTGTCAGGTTATCGCCTGCTGCAAAACGAAGATTCTGAAAACCCATCAGAAAAAGTTTGTGACCAAGCAAAAAGTAGTCTACGTGGCTTCTGTGGGTGCTGATCGCCATCAGTGGCTGCTCCTGAATTTTAGCAGGATCCAGTTTGGGCCCATCAATGGTGATTTTACTGAAAGCACTTTCAAAGAATGATGCAAGCTTCGGGGTGACTTTTTTTACTTCGTTCTGATACGGTTTCATTAAAACTTACCCGTGAGTTTAGTGTGATACGCACAATACCATGATTCTGCGCAGGTTTAAATCAATTGAAAAATATAATGCAAGTATAACGTAATTGCTATAAGGATATCATCAAATGTGTCATTCAGAATTGCTTTATCCTGACTTCTGCTGCCGCTTACTGAATAACGTACTACTTAAGTATGAGGAACACCCGTTATAACTCTTTCCATATCAAAATCCTGCTGATGTATTTTTATAGTACCCTTTAAGGGTATTTTTACCGAGGGAAAAAAAAGGGGAAGCAGTTGCTCCCCCACCTAGTTTAACTGTCTGTTTAAGGATGAGTGTATTTGTTAAGCAACGTCGTCGACTATACCGACATCTTCTGCTTCACCCTCACTGTTGTTTTCATCAAGTCCATCACCAATCGCGTCAAGCTCAAAACTCTCACTCTCACTCTTCATCTGCTCAATAAGATCCTCACGGCCAATAAGTTGCAGGTGTCGAATGCGTTTGTACTCATTTCGATGTTCCGGACAATACTTGGGGTATATGAACTGACGTGGATAGACTTTAACTTCAAACTGATGATCGCACCCCTCAAGAGCACAATCCATCACCAGTGTCACCACTTCGGTGTAACTGTGTTTGAATGTCTGATTTTTGATATTTACATCTTCAGGCTTGGTCCTTTTTCTGATTCTGTACCGGTCCTGCCTATGTTCCGGACAGTATTTCGAGATATGAATACCAAAGAAGATCTTCCCGCAACCGGGATATTGGCATTTTTTCTCACGAAGCTTTTGACGTCGCCTTGATTTAGGTAGCTGCATAAATGGAAATCCTCCACGGATAAAAAGAGAGTATATGGAGAGAAAAATTTCTGTTTTTTTAACCCAGCAATTATGAAAGAACGCTTATAATATATCGACAAAAGCAAAAAAAAGCAAATGGTTTATTTAATTATTTTTTACTTTAAATTGACATAATGTTTTTGTTTTCCATTGTAACATGTTTAAAATTAGCTTGTTATTGATTGTTGCCAATGCAAGATGCCAGGCGTGAACCCCGAATGAATTCTGTTTACTTTGTGCTATACCTTTTGGTCAAGAATGCTGATAATTTTATGTACAAATTCATGTGTTCCCATAATATTATATTATTTTCATGCTAAATGGTGACAACTTTTGTAATATCATGGTATAAAACATCAACGGTCGGCCACAAACAATGAGTTATGAAATAAAAGGATTGTCCGGAAACAGGCTTGTAAAAATTCCTGAAATACTTGACCGGAACTGGGTGATACAACATTCAAATCAGTTTGATCCTAAATCCTTGGTTACACTCGATATGTCATCGACTACCCGTATCGATTCATCCGGAGTATGTTTTATTCAACTGCTTCATAAGGATTTTTCTACCGCCGGCGGAAAACTGGTTCTGCGAAACGTTTCGCAGGAGCTGCTGGAGAGTTTACGTTTGCGTGGTGCAAATCCGGATAATGATACTATTCAGACGGATATTGAGAAAAATGTGGCTGTAAATGTCGGCAATTCGGTAGTCTTCATGAAAAATGAAGCAGTGAAGGCACTTTCAATATTTACCGAAATGATCTATTGGGGAACGATCGGGTTACTTAAAAAACGTGATTTCAGAAAAGGTGTCCTCGGCGAGCAGATGTATCAGCTCGGTTTTAAGGCACTGGGAATTGTTATGCTGCTATCACTCCTTATTGGTGTGGTTCTGGCGCTTCAAACCGCGATACAGCTTGCAACATATGGTGCAGGTGTCTTTCTTGCACCAATGATCGGTGTATCAATGGTGCGGGAACTGGGGCCGCTTTTAACGGCTATTATCCTTGCCGGACGTACCGGAAGTGCAACAACAGCCGAGATTGCAACAATGGGTGTGGGTGAGGAAATCGATGCACTAAGAACGATGGGGATCAATCCGATCCAGTTTATTCTGGTACCAAAGTTCTGGGCTATTACCGTAACCATGCCTACGTTGTCGCTGCTTGCAACCGCAGCAGGAATAGTTGGTGGTTTTTTAGTTGCTGTGTTCTACCTTGATCTTGCACCAAAGATGTACTGGTCGGATCTCGGTATGTTCCTGACCATTAAGGATGTTTCCATTGGATTTTTTAAATCGGTTGTTTTCAGCTGGCTGATTATCTGGATCGGCGCAGTGTATGGATTCCGCGTGCATGGAGGCGCTGAAGCTGTCGGGAAAGAGACCACTGCAAGTGTCGTTGCCGGTATTTTTGCAATTATTGTTGCCGATGCAGCATTTTCTTTCATATAGGATGATACAATGAAAGACAATTTTCCAGTTGTCGATGTAGAAAAGATAACGGTCAGGTACGGAGCCCGTACGATCCTCAGTGATGTATCCGCACTGGTTACTCCAGGTGAGATACGTGTCATACTTGGAACATCAGGATGCGGAAAAACAACGCTTCTTAAATCGATTGTCGGTTTATTAAAACCAGCCTCGGGAACAATCAGGCTGTTTGGAGTACCAATTAGTGATCAGGATGAGCCGGAAACAGTTGATGTCCTTAAACGGGTGGGTGTTCTTTTCCAAAACGGTGCGCTTCTTGGATCAATAACTGTCGGCGCTAATGTTGCCCTTCCCTTACAGATGCATACTGCGTTACCGTCGAAAATAATCAGGGAAATTGTCATGATGAAACTTGAGCAGGTTGATATGCCGCATGCGGTCAATCTGTTTCCAGGTGAATTAAGCGGTGGTATGCGAAAACGGGCAGCCCTTGCCAGAGCGCTGGCACTTGATCCGCCCCTGTTATTCTGTGATGAACCATCAGCGGGTCTGGATCCGGTCACCAGTGCAGGTCTGGATGAACTGCTGCTGAAATTACGTAAAATGCTTGGAATTACCATCGTCGTTGTCACGCATGAATTATTATCCATAGAGAAGATCGCCGATTCGATCATATTTCTTCATAAGGGATCAAAACTGTTTGATGGAACGTATCAGGTGTCAAGAACAATTGAGAGCGGACCGGTAGCGGAATTTTATGCACGTCAGGAATCATTACAGAAACGTAATCGCGCTGTTAGTGTTGACTTTAACGTGGAGTATGTATAAATGAGTTTGTCAAGAGCACAAAGTGCCCGTCTGGGTATTTTTATAATAAGTGGCGTGGTACTGCTTGCAGCTTTTATTGCAATTCCGATGGGTGTCAAATTGACAGATAAGTTCAAGCGATATACCGCGTATTTCAGCGGGGAATCGCTCAGCGGGCTTGAACAGGGGTCAATTGTCAAGTTTAATGGAGTGCCTGTTGGTAAAGTTGAACGTATCAAATATCTCCCCGATGATTTATCTCGTGTAAAGGTTGAGCTGAAGCTGCAGGATGATTTTCCGATGAAAGTTGACATGGTGGCAACAACAAATGCAATGGGAATAACTGGGCTGAAATACATCGAGATCACCGGTGGAACAAACAGTGCCGAGCTGCTAAAGGAAGGTTCTGAAGTTCCAACGAAGGCATCACTGATCGGTACCATAACTGGTAAGGCTGAAGTAATCATGGCGAAAATAGAGATTCTTCTCAACAATCTTAACGTGATTTCCGATCCCGATAGTCTTGCGACATTGAGAAGTACTCTTGCAAATATTCAATCAATATCTGTGGATATCAAGGATTTTGTCAACCAGGCGAAACCGCATATGACTAAACTTGCATCATCATCAACAGGAATCATCGCAAAAGTAGACAGCATTGCCGGTGATGTACACGGGATTACAAAGACATTTGCTGACAGTATGCCGATTAATAAATTTGTTACTATCATCAATCAGGTGGATTCAACGACAATTGCACTTAAGGAACTCTCAGAGAATCTTGCACTTATGATTCGTCAAACGCGTGAAGACTTTACGGTCAGCATGCAAAATATCCGTGAAGCATCAGAGAGTGCAAATAACCTTACTAAATCAGTAGCTGAAAATCCATCATTGCTGTTGCGTGGTGAAAATTTAAGGGAGCGAAACATACGATGAGTCTGCGATCAATTATTGCAATTACCAGTATTGGATTTCTGGCGCTGGTATTGTTTACAGGTTGCGCAAATGTGCCATATAAAAAGTATTATCAGTTAAATTATCTGCCCGGCTTGATTGCAGACAGACAAAGCGATAAACCGTATCCTTTTACTATCAGGTTAAAAGAGTTCGATATAGAAGAAGCATATAACCGTCCCCAGATCGTGTATCGTCAGAGCCCTTTTGAACTTCGGTACTATGCCTACCGCGTATGGGCTGTCAAGCCATCACGAATGGTAACAGATCTTGTCTATAAACATCTTCTTGATGTCAATCTGGTATCATCGGTTATCCGGCGTTATGACGAAGGATCAAAACCACAATATGAGCTAAGCGGTATGGTCGAGGCGCTTGAGGAATATGACAGTGATGAACTCTGGTTTTCACATATCGCACTGAGGTTTAATCTTGTTAATCTGAGAAATGGCAATATTGTCTATAACCGGAGATTTGATTTACGAAAGAAAGTTCTTGAGCATAATCCGGAACTTGTCATAAGGGAGATGTCGGCACTTATTGAATATGCTATTTCTCAGGCTATCCAGGATATTGACAGTAAACTTGCCGCCGAAAGCGGGATTACAGGTGCCAAACCGGAGGGCACTTCAATAGATGTTATCCCGGATTCGCTCAACGTAGAAAGTCCGAAGTAATATGAATACGCGATATCGTAGCCCTATACATAATGATCACCGACGGATTATTTCGTATTTTATCAATATACCAAAACCTGATACGTTGTTGCGTTTGTGTCTTGTCATACTACCTGTTCTTCTTTTGTGTCATACTCTGCGGGCTGAACTGCCGCCGGCTCTTCCTGGTGAGGAAATTACAGATCATGTCTTAAGAAAAACACTTGTTCAGGACACTATACGAAAAGGAGCAAAAGATACGCTGCGTTCGGTGACACTCTGGTATGACAAGGCGGCGAGTACCTGGGACGCACCATCACTTACCGATCAAATGTCAAAGGATAATACTATCGTACCGATGGGCAAGGGTGGTATCTTTATTCCCCGGATGACACAACTTCATAAGGAGCCGGATATCGAAATACTTGACTCTATGGGAGTGTCAGTAGGGGGTGGGGAAACCGGAGTAACCTATCCGCTTGAACCCGGTTCTTATTATGTCATGCTTGGAAGTGGTACACATAAGCAGCGGATTGTCCGAAAAGTGGAGGTCGTGGAATTCCGTACTATGCCGGTGATTCCCCATTGGGCTGGTTTGATTATCGAAACAATTGATACAAATGCTGCTTCAATTAAAGGCGAATATGAGCTTGTACGCATTGATGGATTCGAATCGTTTGGTCGTGGATATGGTGCTGATGTATCATTAGGGGAAACCGTTAAAACATGGATTTTAAAACCGGGTCTATACAAGATTCTCGGACGTGGTGAAAGTTATAATACGCTCAAAAATTTCATAACTGTTCGGTTAATGCCGGGAGAATTGTCGAGAATCGTTTTGATTCAGCGCCCTGAAGATCTCGTGATTCTTGGGGGGGGCAATGTAGATGTGGCATCGGGCAGAAAGATTACATCAAACTGGAAATTCGGCGGGTCGGTAGGTGGCAATATTCAATTTGTAAATAATGTTGACAAAAAAGATGACCGGAAATCGGACTATTCATCACTCCTGAATCTTAATTCAAGCACCTGGATACGCTATCATAAAAATCCTCTGGAATGGGAAACAACCATCTCGCTTAATGAAGGTTTTAATGTTGTAAAGCAGGCATCATCATCATCATCATGGTCGATAATGAGCGCAACTGATGATTTTAAAGTACGCACCTTGTTTATCTGGCGGTTCTTTCAATGGCTTGGCCCCTACGGATCTGTAGAGGCTAAAACGAACCTGCTTACGAAAGATATACGGCGGGGTGATAAGGAATTATTTCTTATTCTCACTGATGATTCGGTAAGGACAACAACTGAAATCGATTCAAGTGCAGTTCATCGGCTCAATCCCTCTTTTAGTCCGGTTACCTTTGATGTCGGTGGCGGAGTCAACATCGATGCTCTGAATTTGAATCTTATGGATATTGCAATCAGACTGGGCGCAGGAAGTTCATATTCCGGATTCCCCGAAAAATATACAGAGATTTCCGGCAGTAAAATTAATTATGATACATCAGACCGCGCAGTGGCACGATTAATTGATAAAAGTGTATTACTTCGTTACGAAAAGAAAACAGAGATTTTTGAGCTTGGACCGCTTGGGCAGATATCTGCCAATCTGCGGGTCGGCCGGTTTGGAACTGCCGGTGCAGAGTTAAAGGTTTTTGTACCATTATATCCCGAAAATCGACTGACAAAGCCGGATTTTAATATAAATACAATTCTAAGTTGGCAGATTGCCCGTGGTGTAACGCTTGATTATGAATTCAGCTACGTACTGAAGCAGCCAACGAACAAGGATGCTGTTGTTGATCTCGCTACAAATACCGTTCTTCTGCGATTTTCTTTTTCGAGCAGGTAAACGGTGCATGATGAAAGTGATGGTATAATGAATAAACCGGTGTATATATTGACATTTGATATTGAGGAATGGTTTAATCTGCTTGACTTTGATGCTACCCGTTCGGTCGGCAGTTGGGATGCTTTTGAGTGCAGAATACACGAAAATACCGATAGAATTCTTGATCTGCTCAGCAAGAGAAAACAGAAGGCCACGTTTTTCTGTGTTGGATGGGTGGCGGAGCGGTATCCTGAAATAATAAAAAAAATCAGCGACAGGGGATTCGAAATTGCCAGCCACTCCTGCTATCATCAACTGGCATACGAATTGACAAAAGAAGAGTTTTGTGATGACTTGCAAAAGTCGATTGGACTGCTGCAGGGAATCACAGGCCGGCCGGTTACCTGTTACAGGGTTCCGGGGTTTTCAATCACCCGTGATAATTCCTGGGCTTTGGATGTTCTTGTCGAATGTGGCATTAAGTTCGATTCATCAATATTCCCGGCCCCGCGGGGACACGGAGGCTTCGACAATTTCGGAACTGACAAACCGGTAATTGTTGAGACCGAATATGGAAACCTCAAAGAGTTTCCTATCAATACGGTTCCATTCTTTGGCAAGCGGATTATTTTTTCGGGAGGTGGATATTTCAGGCTTTTACCATATCCACTGATTAAACGGTTTATGCGACAGTCTGAATATGTTATGACCTATTTCCATCCACGGGATTTTGACAGCAAACAACCGGTTCTTGACGGACTGAGTGCTGTGAGAAAATTCAAGTCATATTATGGTCTTAAAACTGCATTTAGTAAATTTGAAAAACTGCTGGATGCCTTTGAGTTTTCTGATATTGCTACTGCAGATGCAAAAATCAGCTGGCAGACAATGAAACTTACAGATATATTGCAGCGATCCTGATGTGTGATATATTTTAAAACGTACAGGGTGAAATCCGGATTTCCCCCTGAGTATCATTTTAATAAAAACAGGAATTTAATCCATGAAATCAGTTGTTGTATTTGGCGGTTCAGGTTTTGTAGGGACGCATGTAACGCCGCTATTACTTGAAAAGTATGATAGAGTATACCTTGCAGATATAAAAAATCCGTGCTGGCATCCTGGAACATCACTACCGGATGACAAGCGGATCGTGTATGTCAAGTGTGATGTCAGAAATCCAATTGACATCACACTTTTTGATGGAACTATTGACTGTATTGTCAATCTCGCAGCGATTCATACAAGTCCCGGACATCCGGCACATGAATATTTTGAGGCAAATATTCATGGAGCAAAAAATATATGCGCATATGCTGAAAACGTAGGATGTCAGAAGATAATCTTTACGTCGTCGATATCTGTTTACGGACCTGGAGAGGATGAAAAAAATGAGGAGCTGATCCCAATGCCGGCGATCCCGTATGGATCATCCAAAATAATCGCAGAATATATTCACAGAGAGTGGTTCAATAAAGCACCCGAAACCCGTGTTCTTATGACACTGCGGCCGGGGGTGATCTTTGGAAAAGGTGAAGGTGGTAATTTTACCCGCATTGCAAATGCGCTTCAAAAGGGGTTGTTTGCCTATCCCGGCAGAGACTCTACGATTAAAGCCTGTCTGTATGTAAAAGACATCTGTACGTTTATTGTCGGGTCGATTGACAGGGTACCGGGTTCATACCTGTTTAATTTTTGTTATCCTGAAAAAATAACAATAAAACAGATTGTTCAAACGTTTAAAAAAGCCTTCGGATATAAAGCACCTGAAATTGTTATCCCATTTAAAATTATTGCTGCCGGTGCAGCATGTGTAAATCTCATTCCACTGCCGTTTATTAAAAAGATGGGACTGGTTCCCGAGAGAATCGTAAAACTGATAAAATCGACAAATATCTCATCGCTAAAATTGATGAATTCCGGCTTCAAATTCGGGTATACGCTCGAGGAAGCACTTAAGGATTGGGCAAAAGACTGCGGAGGCAAATCACTCTATTGATAAACAGGCTCCGGTGCACATTTTAATATGGATGTGGGGGCAGCCTGGCCTGATGGCTGGAAGGTTCTCAGGCTTGTCGAAAGCAGGACCGGCATGTACATGCAGTGCCAATGGCAGTGATAAATAACTGAAAATTTTAAAATAAACGATTAATTATAGTATCGGTCTTTACAAAATATCAACATGTTTTTGCTAAATTTATAACGCGTACCTAAAATGTACCTGTTCCGGTTCTCCTTTTACTTGTATATTTTATACACATTCTATTGCTGGTTCTTTAAAAGGAGTAGTCCACATGAAAGTTCCTAAAATCATCATGCTTGTATCTTCTCTGGTAACGGGTGCTGGTGCGATTGCTTTTCCTATTACACTTACATTTAATGGTAATACAGAAGTGTCTCAATTTGGGGGAATGATCACCTCAATGGTATTGTTCGTTGCAGGTTTTGTTCTGACCGTCTCTATGGGCTGGGTAAAAAGAGTAAAACGTTAGTTGCAGATTGAACTAACGGTTCAGGCGAATTGAATCGAGTAATATTGATTTGCCTGAATTGCTTTTATTTCCAAATAGCATTATCGTTTCAACCCTGTTTAAATTCATCGTACGTGTTTTAAGGCTGTTTGCTATATCATTGATAGCAAAAGAGCAGTGGTTTTCCCCTGGATTGACCTGAATTCTGGAGTTAAACCGGTCAGCGTATTCGTTAGTGTGATCACTGTCGTTAATTCGGATAAAAAGGGAGTATGATGAATCCGAGAGTGAATAAAGCGCGAATGAAAATGTATCCGATTTAGACCAGTTGGGATACACATCCGAAAAGGTGACACCGGAAAATCTACGATCATGAAAGTCGACCCTGAGTGAATGGTTGCTTTTGTTATCACTTCTGAATGTAGTGTCGTTTACGATTGATACCGTCGAATTTTTGGCATCGATGAATGTCTGTTCCCATTGTTTTTCAAATCCGAAGAGTACCGGATACTGATGATTTCTACAATAGACAGCAAATGATACTTTGGCAAATGTCACCGATGTGGATAATAATATCAGAATCCCGCTAAGCAGAATTGTCAGACGTAACAACTTATTTTTTATAAAAGAATGCCTGGTTATAGCTATAAACAGAAGTGCCCCGGCAACAGAACCGAGAGTATCATTGAGCAAGTCTTCAAGTGATGCATCACGGTTGAAATAGCGCTGGGTAATTTCAGAAGCCAGACCGATACCGACACTAAACACGGTTGTTGATAGTACGAGAATTATTTTGTGTTTGCGTGATGAATGTTGAACCGATGGATACAGGACATAAAGCAGATACGCTGCGACACATGCAAATCCGTAGGGGTGAAGAAGATTCTCAAATGCACTGTTGAGAATATATGACTGAAAGAAATCAAGCGGGAAAAGATGAAGAACGATTATGATTAAAAAGGCACCTCCTAAAAGTGGAGATGTTTTTTTAATTTGTAATAGAATGTGAGTCATATTCCTGAGTCATTAGTTTGCGCCTTTTCCTGTAAACACGACCAGGATAGTCCGGATGAGTATCTTAATGTCAAGAAGTATTGACATGTTTTCAAAATAGTATAAGTCATACAATACTTTCTGCTTTACATCTTCAATCGATTCATCATACTTATGCTTAACCTGTGCCCATCCGGTAATGCCGGGTTTCATTTTAATCCTCCGTACATACCATGGAATTTCCACCTTTAATTTCTCGACAAACACAGGCCTTTCAGGACGGGGACCGACAAGACTCATCTCGCCGCGAAGCACATTGTAAAACTGCGGTATTTCGTCAAGGCGGGTTTTACGCACGAATCGCCCGAACGGGGTAATGCGGGGATCATTCTTTGTAGCCCACTGGGGACCACTCCGTTTTTCGGCATCAACATACATTGAACGGAATTTGTACATTGTGTAATTTTTACCGTTTTGTCCAACACGTACCTGGCTGTAAACTGCCGGGCCTGGTGATGTCAAACGTATAAGAAGTGCTGTCAGCAGCCATACCGGAGCACCAAACGTAAGAAGGCTGATAGAAACAATAATATCCATCAGTCGCTTGATCTGAGCTTCCCAGGCAGGCATATGATCCTGTAAGAGAACCATGAGCGGTACACCAAAAATCTGATGCGTCTTAAGGTGGCCTGTAATGACATCCATGAGTGTTGGAACCATGTAGATAACCAGGCGATGATCACCGCAATGTTCCAGAATTTTAAGAATTTCATCAGCGGATGCACTGACATGAGCAATGATTAAACCGTGGATTTTTTCTTTTTTGACAATATCCGGAATATCGCTGTAGGTTCCAAGTACCCGGGTTCCCTGAAAGTCCTTGTTTTTAAGACTTTCATTGTTGTCAATATATCCCGAAATTTTATAACCCTGATGTGGATATTTTGAAAGTTCATTAATCAGCGACGCACCGGAATCGTTTGCACCAATGATCAATACCCGGTTTTCAGCGATTCCTTTTGCAAAAAGAAATGCCAGTATTGTGTGTATTGTAAAGCGGTTTGTTGTTGCAAAAAACAGCATACATCCACCATAGGTTAACAAAAGAGGAAATTTTGTCGGCGTGAAAAGAATCCGGGGGTTGCCTGTTTGTGCAAACTCAACAATCTGTGGTGCGGATGTAATGACAAGAAGAAAAAACATGCCGATAATAACAGTCCGGGCAACAACAAAAAATTCATCAATTCGTGATTCCTTATACCAGTCCCGATATAGTCCTGTAAAGAAAAACAGAAGAATCCATGCGCTGGTCATAACGATTGCCGGGGTTATATATGATGCATACTGGATAGTCTGATCATAGCTTGCCGGAAATATGTTGGACTTGTAACGCAGCCATACCGTCGCAAAAAGTGCCACATTTACTGCGATAACATCAAAAACAAATGTTGTTGTTTTTTCGACAAGTCGTAGAGCCATATGCTTAAAAACCCCGAATAAAATGTTCAAATAATTCCGGTCCGGAATAGATCGGTTTTCCCTGTGCCGATGATTCGCAGTAGGTACATGAATTGTCGGCAGTGATTGATGAACCTGATACAAGAAAGGGAACCGGTTCTGATGAGTGTGTTTTTAATGAGACGGGTGTTGCATGGTCTGGTGCGACGAGTATTGTAAGTTCCGGATGCTCTTTCTGGTAATGCATTATTTCTTTGACAACGTAATGGTCGAATTCTTCAATTGCCTGGATCTTCTTTTGCAAGTCACCCTGATGAGATGTTTCATCGGGAGCTTCAACGTGTAAATAAACAAAGTCCTCATTTTTAAGTGCATCAATTGCAGCCTGCACCTTTCCTGCATAATTTGTTCCAAGATACCCGGTGGCACCATCAACCAAACGGACAGTAAGTCCTGCCAATACACCCAAACCTCTCACAAGATCAACCGCCGAAATGACTGAGCCGTTTAGTCCGAAACGATCTTTCAAATGAGGTAACTGCAGCGCCCGCCCCTGTCCCCATAGCCAGATATCTGTTGCATCTGTCAGGCAGTCCGGATGAGCTGCATGAAAATCATGTATGACTGTTCTTGCTTTTTTTAAAAGAGAAAGAATTTTCTCTGCACCGTTACCGCGTGGAAGATGAGGCGTGGTTGGTGTATCGGTAATATCATGAGGAGGTGTACAGGTAAGCCCGTCAGGAAAGTTTTTGATAACAACAATATGACGGTAGCTTATTCCTGGATAAAACCGTATCGAGTCATCGTCAAGTTCCGTTGCAAGTGCCTTGATTATTCGTGATGCTTTACCCGTGTCAATATGTCCGGCTGAATAATCAATCATTGTTTCATTGATAATCTTTACAAGATTGCATCTGAATGCAGTGTCGTCAGAAGAAAGCGGCAAACCAAGACTAGCTGCTTCAATGGGCGCCCGGCCGCTGTAATAGACCTGTGGATCATATCCCATCAGTGAAAGATTGGCGACATCACTGCCAGGGGGGTACCCTTCTGGCACCGTTGCAACAAGACGGACTATCCCGCTTTTTGCAAGTGTATTCATTGCCGGCGTTTGTGCATATTCAAGCGGAGTCCTGTTGTCAAGTGATGCTACCGGTCTGTCTGCCATTCCATCGCCGACAAGAATGATATATTTTTTTTTCATAGTGTAAATTACTCTTGTATTGTCTGCATGCTGCCTGATTAAACGAGGTTATCCGGTAATGTTACCAGGATTACCTGCGAATTGATCCTGCAATGATGCTCTTGACACATTCTTTCATTTCGTTAATATCGATTACTTTGTTATGGCGTACCTGACGACTCCGTAATCCGTCAACCGCTCTGTGAATCTTCTTGCCGCTCAATTTCGAAAGTGATTCAATTGCTGCAAATTCATCGGCGTTTACTGCTTCACTCATTCCGTTAAGAACATCACAACTGAATTTATATGGACTTGCAGTTGATGCAATTACGACCGGAGTCGAGTCTGTCCTGAGTCTGTCTGCTACTGCTACTCCGACAGCGGTATGCGTATCTATTATCGTTGCATGATCTTTATATGTTTTATTGATTGTATCCAGTACATCTGTTTCGTCAACCCATCCGGCACTGATAATTGAATCCATCGTTTTCTTAACAGAATTGGAAACAGAAAATGATCCGGTACTTCCAAGGTTGTGATACCATTCAGTCACTGCTTTTGCATCATGACCGCTGATCTCAAAAAGAAATCGTTCAAGATTTGATGAGATAAGAATGTCCATGGATGGTGATATGGTTTTGTGAAAGTCGCGTTTGCGATTATAGGTACCCGTTGAAAAAAAGTCAGTCAGTACATTGTTTTTATTTGATGCACAGATAAGTTTACGAATGGGAAGGCTCATCTCTTTTGCGTAGTATCCTGCAAGAATGTTACCGAAGTTACCGGTCGGAACACAAAAATCGATTGCCTCACCGGATTTTATGCTTCCTGATTTTACAAGGATGCTGTATGTATAAAAGTAATAAACAATCTGAGGAGATAAACGACCCCAGTTAATCGAATTGGCTGATGAAAATTCGATGTCATTTTTGCTGATAAGTTCGCGCAGCTCAAGGTCACTGAAAATCTCTTTTACACCAGTCTGACAATCATCAAAGTTACCGCGAACCGACACTACGTGTGTATTCAAACCATCCGTGGTGTCCATCTGAAGCCGCTGAATTTCACTGACACCACCATTGGGATAAAAGACGATTACAGAGATCCCGTCAATATTTTTAAATCCTTCAAGGGCTGCTTTACCGGTATCCCCGGATGTCGCGACAAGAATAACAGTATGTAAAGAATTTCCGGACTTCTTTTTTGCATAGGTGAGAAAATACGGCATTATCTGCAGCGCCATATCTTTAAAAGCTGCTGTCGGTCCATGATATAATTCCATCAGGAAACGATTGTTGCCTATTCCTGTAATATCAACTATTTGGTCACTGTCAAAGGTAGTGCTGTTGTATGCATGTGCAATACAATCGTTGATTTCACTATCGGTATAATCAGTGAGAAGGGATCGAAGAACCGTATAGGCGATCTCCTGATAAGAACCATTGATACTGTTAATATCAATTTTTGGAATAAATTCCGGAACAAAGAGTCCACCCTGTGGAACCATCCCTGTATTGATCGCTTGTGCGGACCGGACTGGATTGCAATTTCCGCGAGTACTTATGTAATGCATTTTATGTCCCGATTAAGATTACTTATTTAACATTGACAGTATAAAAAAACAGACGTTCACATGATGGCGTATAGACTAATCAACAATTCTGATAATCTGAGTTTTGTCTCTTGTATAATCAGCGTTTTCAATGCCGGCAATTGCATCACGTATTCCCTGCTCTGATGCTGTATGTGTGATAATGACAACAGGTACATTATCCTTCGAGTAGCCTTCCTTTTGCATTACTGACGCAATAGAAATACCATGTTCACCAAGATAGGATGCTATTGATGCCAGTACTTTCGGTTTGTCGGTAACAGTAAAACGCAGATAATAGCGTGATGAAATCGATTCAAATGGCTTTACCGGCACCTCTTTGTCTGTCGAGTAATAATCCATCGGAATGCGAATGGTATTACCGCTGGCAATATTCCGTGCAACATCAATGATATCACTTACCACCGCCGATGCCGTTGGCATTTCTCCGGCCCCTCTTCCGTAGAGAAGTATACGGCCTACTGCATCACCTTCCAGTAATACAGCATTAAACACGTCGTTTACAGATGCGATAATATGATCCGTATGAAGCATAGCAGGATGAACACGGACATCAACATCTTTTTCGTTAACGTTCCTGTTAATGATACCAAGCAGTTTTATCGTGTACCCGAGTTCCTTTGCAAATACGATATCATCTTTACTTATTGATGTAATGCCTTCTTTGCTGATCTTTTCGTATGGGACATAACCATTACTTATTAGTGATGCAAGAATGGCAACCTTATGTCCGGTATCGCCACCTCCGATGTCAAGTGTCGGATCTGCTTCAGCGTAACCTTTTTCCTGAGCCTGCTTCAGCACCGTTTCAAACGGAAG
Source organism: Fibrobacter sp. (assembly GCA_012513915.1). Taxonomy (GTDB): domain Bacteria; phylum Fibrobacterota; class Chitinivibrionia; order Chitinivibrionales; family Chitinispirillaceae; genus JAAZBG01. The sequence continues at coordinate 32,157 of JAAZBG010000159.1, read as the reverse complement.
CCCGTCATGAGACATTTTTGTAAGGATGTAGTTGCAGGTTCCATTGATAATAGTCTTGATAGAAAGTACGTTATTACCGACAAGTCCCTCACGGATCGTTTTAATAATCGGCATACCGCCACCAACTGATGCCTCAAAATAGAAAGAAACACCATTCTGCCCGGCACATTCAAAAATCTCCGGACCGTATTCTGCAATAAGTGCCTTATTGGCAGTAATTACATGCTTTTTTGCCTTGAGTGCCGCCAAAACAACTTTTTTGGCAAATGTCGTACCGCCGATTAACTCAATAACAATGTCAATTGATGGATCATCGATAATATCCTGAGCTTCCGATGTGCATAGTGCATCACCAACCGGCAGATCCTTAAAGCGTGATGTCACCTTGTCGGCAACCCTGGCAAGTTTCAGTGGAAGACCCATGTCTTCACGAATTGCTTTTAATCTGTTATTAAGTACCTTAATAACGCCGCCGCCAACAGTTCCTGCACCAATTAAGCCTATAGATATCTCTTTCATCTATGGTCCCTTTCAACTATTCCTTAAGTATATATACAATTTCAACACCACAAAATAAATCTTGTATTACTTATTGCGTTGCAAAAAAGTTATTTCAGGGTACTGTCAGGCGTAGTATATACGCTTTCGGGTACCTGCAACAAAACAGTACTACAGGACCCGCCCGGATCCGGGGCGGCGCACATGAGCTTGCAGTAATGAGGTATAAGAGGGAAACGTGAGGTCAGATTACTCTTCGTTGAATTTTTTCTCGAAAAGTAATGCAATTGCTGCAACTGCATCCTTTTCATCCGGACCGCTTGCCTTAATCTGAACTTTACTGCCCATCTCTGCCGCAAGCATCATCACACTCATGATACTCTTTGCATCAGCACTGGCACCATCTTTTATAAGCGTGATCCCTGAATTGAATTTCATTGCTGTCTGTACAATCAGTGATGATGGCCGTGCATGAATCCCGAGTTTATTGATAACCGTTATTGTCTGCTCAAACATGTTTATATGTCCCTGAATTTCCCACTATTTTTTCTTTCCGAACCCAAGCTTCACACGCAGTTTTAATGCATCATGCTTAATTTCATTTATTAATGTATCAAGATCACCAATGGTTGATTTCAAGTCGTGATAGAACTGCTCGTCTTTCATCAGAAGTCCTATGGAACCTTTTCCACTGTCAACCTGATCAACTACATTTTGAACAGTTATCGCAAGTGTATCAATTCTGTTGACGACTGCAATACCGTAGCTTGTAAGGGACGCACCATTCTGTACGATGGAATCAATATACGGTCCGTTACGGTTTAGTAATGATCTCAAGTCTGTAGTGACTGCTGCAATGTCTCTCATACTGCTATTGATGAGCGGTTCGTTCTTCTGAAGCAGCTTTCCGGCTACCTCACTTATCGAATCAAGCCGTACTACAAGTTTATGAAAAACCACGTTAAAGGAGCTGTCACCAACCGTTGACGCAACTACGGTATTGACATTTTTAACGAGTGTTTTTACCTCCGTAAGAACATCACCAAGCATTCCCATTGCCTCGGCAATACCTGTATCAAAATATCCGGGAATGAATGTCGTGTCACTTTTCGATGATGGTTTCCAGGCTTTTCCATATGATGACATCTGAATTCCAATACCCCGTTCACCCATCAGACCAATATTCTGAACGATAATCCTGCAAGAATCGTTTAAATGCAAGGACCTATCAACCTTGATGTCAACCGCAACGGCATTTCCCCTAAGCCTGATATTTGCCACACTGCCTGTCGGTACACCATTTGCCATAACCGGATCACCAATCTGTAATGTTCCGACATTGGGAAAGAGTGCTGTATAGGAGACCAGCTTTCTGGTAATTGAAACCTCTTTTAACCACAGGACGCCTGCGACTAAAATGAACAAAGCCACTATGATAGATCCTCCTACGATAAGATCCATATTCGTCTTTTTCAAGTGCTCTGTCCTTTCAGGAACCTGTAAAAATTTTAAGCGTTTCAGGAATCGCTACCCTACCTGAAACATTAGACGCAAAATCTGTCTTTAAAAGAGCATCACAATATTACCAGTATGCACATTGCTCTCACGCAGATTCTACGTAACCTCCTTACGCTTACCGAAAGAGGAACTTTTCTTTTAGTGTATCGTCACCAAAAGAAAAACCAGATTTTTTTATAGTAGTGATTAAACAACACTTTCATACCTGAATATGAAAGTGTTGTTATACGATTATGCTTTATGATTCTTAATCTTCTCATTAAGCTTTTTCAACTGACGTTCAACTTTTGCAATTGCATCATCAATTGCCTTGCCAATGTTTTCAGCCTTTGCATTTCCAACAATCTGGTGCCCTTGTGTACTCATTGTGATTTCTACAGTTTTATCAACGTGCTCGCTGTCAAGAATAATATGACAGGAGGTGATTTTTTCATAGTACTTCTCCAGCTTCTGCAGTTCGGCGGTTATTGTCTCCTGCAGTGTTTGTGATGCTTTATTGCCGTGACGTGACGTAATTTGAATTTCCATAGTCACCGCCTCCTTTTCCTTTGGTTTAACGTGTTATACAGAATGTCTTTCTGCTGATCGCTTATGGACACTCTAAAATAGCATTCTTATATTCTACATTACTTATGCTCAGATTGGTACTACTTTTATATAGTTGCTGTAAAACCATCACAACAATTATACAGGTATAATCCGTTGATCTTTTTGACAATTAGCAAGAGTTCCGCTGTCAGCACAGATAACCGGAACATGTTCAAAGAACCTTGCAGCAGCCTTTGCAAAGGACTGTTTCTGCACTGTTAAGAACAACCTGATTTGGTTCTGTTCAGAATCTGTTCTGCCATGTAAGAGCTTCGAACATATGGACCTGCGAATACTGTTCGAAAGCCCAGATCAATACCCTTCTTCTCATACTCACTAAATTTATCCGGTGAAACGTGCGCAACAACCGGTGTTTGACTTCGTGATGGGCGCAGGTACTGGCCGATGGTCATTATCGAACAGCCATGATCAAGCAGGTTCTGCATTACCCCGAAAACTTCCTCATCCTGTTCGCCTAATCCTGCCATTATCCCCGATTTTACCACTAATCCATACTCTGATGCGTATTTAAGTACATCCAGAGACCGCTGATAGATGGCTTGTGGCCGGATCTGATTGTATAAACGGGGTACAGTTTCAACGTTATGATTAAAAATATCCGGCTTTGCTTCAAATACGGTCAGAAGAGCATCCTTGTCACCCTTAAAATCAGGGATTAGAACCTCAACGGTAATCCCTGGAATCTCTTTTTTAAGCCGGGTGATAATATCGGCATACACTGATGCACCACCGTCAGGGAGGTCGTCTCTGGTAACTGATGTAATAACAACGTGCCTGAGTTTTAAACTGCTAACCGCACTGACAAGTTTCCCCGGCTCATCAGGATCCGGAGGTCCGGGTATGCCGTGATTAACACTGCAAAACGTACAAAAACGGGTACAGGTTGTTCCAAGAATTAAAAAGGTTGCAGTACCCAAGTTATAGCACTCACTACGATTCGGACAACGGGCCTCAACACATACCGTATGAAGACCGCTGTTATGGATTTTTTCAAGCACGTCCTTCTGCTTGCCACAGTGAGCAATCGGTCGCTTTAGCCAGGATGGGAACCGGCCTGGAGCTGTATTCGTTGTATGTTCAGATTTTTGTTCGGATATCATTGAACCGGTTTCCATTTCGAGTTGCATAACTTGTTCATATATACTACGTTGTAATAGTGATTTTTATTATATGCAAATAAATAAAAAATCAAAATTGACATCACTCATATTTCTGGCGCATTCTGGCAGGAAGAATTTTCAACTGCTCACGATATTTTGCGACAGTACGACGCGCAACGCCAAGGTTTTCTTTCTCAAGCAGTTCTGCGATTTTTTGGTCCGAAAGCGGTTTTTTTGAACTTTCGGCCTCAACAAGTTCCTTAATACGATTTTTAATCCGCTCAGATGATATATCCGCTCCCTCTTCATCATGGCCGACTGCTTCAGTAAAGAAGTACTTGAGCTCGAATACGCCATGACGGGTCTGAACATACTTGTTACTGGTAACACGGCTTACTGTAGAAATGTGCATTTCAATCATATCTGCAATGTCCTGCAGCTTGAGCGGATTAAGATTAGGTGGTCCTTTTTCAAAGAAGTCCGTCTGGCGCTCCAAAATTGCATGCATCACTCTGAGCATCGTGTTTTTGCGTTGTTCGATGGATTTTATAAACCACGATGCGCTGTTGAATTTCTCCCGAACATATTTTTTTACATCACCCTTGGCAGTGCTTCCCTTTTTAAGAAGATTTGCATATGCTTTATTAATATGCAATGATGGAATCGAGCGGTCGTTGAGCATCACCACAAATTCCCCATCAATTTTTTCTACAATAAGATCGGGAATTATTGTTGATGATCCATCGGTGTTGTACTGATAGCCCGGTTTTGGGGTGATTGTTTTAAGAATATCGATTGCATCCTGAACATCCTTAAGTTCAACATTGAAATGCTTTGAGATGTCAGGGATTTTAAGCTTTTCGAACAGATCCCAGCGCTCATCAATAATTTTTAGAGCGAGAGAGTTTTCGAAGCCCCGTTTGCGCAGTTGAAGAATCATGCACTCACGGAGGTTCCGTGAGCCAACACCCGGCGGATCCATCGATTGAAGGATCTGTAGAGCCTCTTCAATTTCAAAAATATCTGCCTGTGCAAACATTGCAAGATCGTTGAGGTCGAATCTCAAATACCCGTCCGAGTCAAGACTGCCGATCAGGAGTTGCACCAGGAGCATTTTCCGTTCGGGAAGTTTACGGTCAGCAAGCTGTTCATTAAGATGTTCATCAAGCGTTTTCTGGTATACCGGTGTTGGTTCATACCGCTCCTGATTAGGATCGGTTTCTTCGTTATAAGAATAGCCAAGATCAAATCCCTCCTCAAGATACTCTTCCCAGTCAACAGAATCTTCATTGACATCAATTTCGTCGGCGGCTTCCTCTTTTTCCTCCGCCTGTTCCTTTTCCGGTTCCTCCTGAGATTGCTCCATCTCAGTATCAAGTTCCTCGGTGGTTTCAAGCATGGGGTTGAGTTCAAGCTCTGTTTTAAGCAGCTGTTCAAGCTGAAGTGTGTTCACCTGAAGCAATTTAAGAGATTGAATCATTTGAAAAGAGAGCTTCTGCTGAAGCCTCATTGACAGATCGAAACCAAGATTCAAAAGAGTCACTCCTTAAAAACACCAAAAATGCTAAGAAATAAAGTTGTACTATCAAATAGTATACCATAAAAATAGTTTTTATCACAAGGGGGGTGAATGATAAATGTGGGGATTGCAAAAGAATGTTTGGAATACGTGTTTCACCTGGCAAACTGATGAAGCTTACAATCGTTATCAAGTATTCAAAGTAGTTTTGCAGTATATTATTCTTCAACGGTTACAATAGTTACTGTAATTTTAATAAAAAGAGCTGTCAGGAGTAAACCTGAGAGCTCTTTTTTACCTCTAAATTGGTAACAAACAACAACAAAACACGAAGGAGAGAGGTGTTCTATGTCTATCGTTCGTACAATTTTTGGTGCAGGTCTGTTATGTGCAGCAACAGTATCTGCTCAGGTAAGCGTCGATCTTGATGCTCCGGTTGTTCTCGACGATTTTGAGGACAATTATTCTGGCGGTTCTGCTCAACAATGTAATATTGGTGAAGTTTATGGAATATCCAGTGGGGGCCAACCTTATTCAGGTGGCGGGTATTGGTATATGTTTGCTGATAAACTGGGTTCCACAGTAACGAATCAAGATGGTGATCCTCTAACAGGATCCGATGATGCGACAATGTTTCCTGATGGTACGGTTTACGTAAAACTTACATCAAGTACTTCTACTGATGAATACGGATATGCAGGGATAGGCTGTCAATTTACCGGTAATGATTCAATAGGTGCATATCTTGACCTCTCCAAGATGACCGCAATTTCAATGAAAGCTAAAGGATCAGGTAAGGTTCGGGTTCATCTTGAAACAAAGGATATTGCATCAAAAAAATATACGTGGGGATGGTATGGTAAAGAAATAACACTGTCATCTTCGTGGACTGAAGTATCTATTCCTGTGAGTGACCTGAAACCGGAGCAGTATTCAGATCCTGATAAAAATTCAATGACATGGTCAGACGGAAAGTCTGCAGTTAATAAAATTTCCTTTCAGGCAAAAAACGGCGCAGATGCAGTATTGCAACTTGATGATATCAAGTTCGTTGGTGTCACCTATAATGATCTAAAGTTTCCTGCTGCAAAAGTATTCAACCTTAAAGCACCGAAAACAGTAAGTGGTTTCTCGGTAAATGGTTCTGTTGTTTCATTCAATCTGCCAAAGGCACAGGAACTGAGTATAACGCTTACCGACCTGATGGGAAACACAGTCTCAACACTGTTTACAGGTGTTGCGTCAGGTAAATCGATTACAATCAATGACAAGAATCTTTCAAGCGGAAGATACCTTGTCGTTGCAAAAGGAAAGAATATCAGTTTTTCTGAGTCGATTATAATTTCGAAATAAGCTTTTGTAGAAATACGATAATAAAAAAAGCCGCATGCAAGCGGCTTTTTTTATTTACAATAATAAGTTGCATCTGCCGGAATCCATTTTGTTTTGCAATGAGAAAATGGCCGTTCACCATTTCTTCCACTTGAAAAACAGCAAAAACGACACCAGTGATGTTGCTGACAAACCGAGAATGATTATAAAGGCAAAGGGGTTGTCTTTAAATGGAATTGCAACGTTCATGGAGAATGCACTGACAACAAAGGTCGGAACCATTATACCGATCGTAAGGAGGTTAAGCGTTTTCATCAACGTGCCCAGATTGTTGTTAACAATTGACGCCCGCGCATCCATCATGCTGGAAATAATGTTGGTGTAGATCTCTGTCAATTTAAGGCACTGCGTATTCTCAATCAGGATATCATCAACCAGTTCAATATTCTCTGGTGTAAAGCCGATCCTTGATGATGCATTCTTGAGTTTTTCAATCACCATCGCATTTGAATTCACCGCATTCAAATAATAAACAAGGCTTTTCTCTAATGTAAACATATGCAGCAGGTACTTGTTTTCCATTGATTCGTTGACTTTATGCTCAATCTCGTCGGAGATCATGCTGATTACCCGTAAGTGCTGGATAAAATGCGCAATAGAGCGATAGAATATCTTGAGAAGAACATCATGCAACGATGTAACCTTGTACGCCTGGCGACCATCAAAAAGCGGTACATCTTCGGAAATCAAGACAATCATCTTGTCTTTAAAGAGAAATATCCCGATTGATGAAACCTTGAAAAGAAACTGTTCCTCAGATGAATAATTTCGCGGGCGTTTGAAAATAAGTGCAAAATGATTATCTTCGAATTCGATACGCGATTGTTCGTCAGGATCAAGTGCTGAGTTGAGCGTGTGATCGTCAAGCTGATATGTAGTTGTAAGATAAGCGATCTCTTCTTTATCTGGATTGACAAAGACAAGTATTGGACAATCTGCATCTTCTGTGGAAACAATTCCACCATCCCGTAAATCGTATCGTTTTAACATAGGTTGCGTCCCGCAAGGTCAGAGATGAATGGATTTGTTACGTTATAATCGCTTTTTCTTCAACCTCGATCCTGTATTATTGTATCACAACAACAACAACCAAATACATCATCGGGGAAGTCATGAAAAACAACGACACAAAATGAATTATGCATGAATTGAATGCAATATAAGTTTTACGGAAAAAGTTATTAAAAGAGGACAATCAAAAGCTGGTTGTCCTCTCACAAAAATTACTTTAAGACTTTTTTAGCAGGTGCTTTTTTAATTTCTACTGGTGCTGATTTAGTTGATGCTTTCACAGCTTCAACCTTTGGCGCCGGTGCAGGAGCAGCTTGTGCTGCCGCAGGTCTCGCTTTTTCTGCTTTTTCTTTTGCGACTTCTCTGCGTTCTTTATCGACCTGGGCGAGAATCTCTTTTTCTGCCGCAACCCAATCCTGGATCGCGTAACCGTTTTCACCACCACGAGCAAGAAATAACTCGTAAGCGCGCCTTGCAATTAATTCATGAACCGATTCCATTGTTCCTCCTGATAATTGTATGTCAAAAGATGGGAATTAAATACCTTGTATATTTTTGATAACTGCTATACAACCTATATCGTTACTATGTCAGCAGTTTTGACCAAGTATATAAATAAATTATTGACCAAACAAAATTCAAATATTATTAGCGTTTTTTTTAGAAAAAGTATAAAAAGCTAATAAAATGTGGTTAATAGTTTAACCACTAACACTCCAATATCAGTAACAGCATCTACGGAGGTTGATGAAATTTGAGTTTTTCCTTATGGTTTTGGGACTGATGGTGCTATTTTGTTTCAAAATGTTTACTATACGTATTATATTTATGGCTAATCCTGGCCACGTTTCAGGCAGAAAGTTCCGGGTATAACCACTGGCAAGTTTCGGAGGGGTATAGCTGGTCATAAACGGTGTAAGGATTGCGATTAATAAATATCGGTTGATGATTAATAGTTAGAAAGGCTGAATATGCATTCTGAGTTGTTTCATATCGGATCATTTCCTATCCATTCTTATGGTGTTATGCTTGCGTTATCGTTTCTTTTCGGTATTTTATTATCCAGTTACCGTGCTAAAAAGGCCGGTCTTGATCCAAACATTATTCCTGATGTTGCGTTCTGGGTGATTCTCGCAGCGATTATCGGATCCAGACTTTACTATGTCGGCCTTCACTTTGAAGAATTCAAAGATAATTTGTTGTCGATTGTTAATCCGTTTCAGGGTGGATCGATCGGCATTGGCGGTCTCGTAATGTATGGTGGTTTTATTGGGGCTGTTGTTGCCGGTGTTATCTTTTTTAAAGTAAAAAAAATTCCTTTTCTTCCTTATGCGGACGCAATGGCTCCAAGTGTAGGATTTGGAATTATGCTTACAAGAATCGGCTGTTTTCTGAATGGCTGCTGTTATGGTGGAGCAGGACACGGTCCTTTTTCAGCCAGTTTCCCACTTTCAAGCCCGGCTGGAGCGTATCAGGCCCATATTCACGCTGATGCACTCTATATGTCGCAATTGTTTGAGTCTGCAGGGGGGCTGGTGATTGGACTTACGGTGTTACTCATTGGACGGTTTAAACCATTTGTCGGATTGCAGTTTTATGTAGTTGGTGTCATGTATGCAATCCTGCGATTTATGGTTGACTTCAGCCGTTTTTACAGCGAATCGGAAAAGTTGGGCACTCTAAGCCATAATCAGGTTGTTTGTATTGTATTATTCATTGTTTTCTCTGGACTAATTCTTAAAAACTATCTCTTTAAAGATGAATCGTCAGGAAATGAGAAGAATGCAAATACCGGGGTTGCTTCAAAAAGCTAAAACCGGTTTTTTTTCAGGATTATACACATACTTTTTTCCTGAATTATGTATCATCTGTGACTCGGTTCGTCATCCGGATGAAAAATGGTTCTGTGCTGCCTGTGTCTCAAAACTCAAAGAAAACAGTTGCAGCAGGGATGCCTGCGGCTGGTGTGGCCTGAATCAGAGCATTCGGAGCTGCACCTGTTCCGTAGCGTGGGATTTTCCTTTCACATCGATCATTTCTATTTTCGACTACAATGAACATACCCAATCCCTGATTCGCAATATTAAATACAATGGCAAACGTGCCTTAGCCGCAGATCTTGCAGGGTATCACCCCGGACTGTCATCATTGAATAGCAATGTTGATATTATTATACCGGTTCCCCTGCACTGGACCCGGCTTCGGAAACGTGGTTATAATCAGGCGGAATGGTTTGCAAAAGGGATCTCTTCGATTACAAAAATCCCGATTGCAGGGGATGTTGTTTACAGAGTGAGAAGTACCGGTACTCAGACAAAGCTTGATAAGAGCGAACGCAACACTAATATAAGGGACGCATTCGCACTTCGGAAGACGGCTGAATCCCGGGTTGCCGGCAAACGGGTACTGCTTGTTGATGATGTCATTACAACGGGTGCAACTATCACAGAATGTGCTAATAGTATCATAGCTGCCGGTTGTGAATCTGTTACAGTTATGTCAATTGCAAGGGATTAATCCGGGTGCGCCAGGATATGTTAAACTTGCAGTGATGATGGTTTGTTTATATACTTAGTGGTAGTGGGAAGGTAGAGGGTGAGAGGCTAAGGTTAAGGTTAAGATAGAGATTAAGATAGAGGATGAGGAATGTATTTTCTTCTCATCCTTAGTCTTAGCCTTAACCTCAACCTCAATCTTAACCTGGTTTCTCTTTTTCCAATCAAACAATGCTTGAAAGGTATACCCCGTGAAGTGCTTTGAAATAACGAAATGCAGCGAGCAGGAACGTCAGAATTGTATTGTCTGGAAAACATACAAAGACCTTCCGAATGAGATGGAAAATATTAAGTGCTGGGTTATCAAGGGTGTTTATCAGGAAGAAAACAGACAGCAGTTTCAAAAATGCCGCAAATGCCCCTATTACCAGAAGATGCATCAAAATACCGGGATATCATCGAGCCTGAGCAGTGATGTCGCTATTGTTACCTGTGAGGGATCGATTAATAACGATAAAACCCGTGCCCTGGATCAGGTCTGGACAAGTTTAAAGACAAATAAAAAATTTAAAGTTCTGATGGATGTTTCAAATGTGACGAACATCTACTCCTGCGGGCTTGGACAACTGATCAAGATACATAAGGAGTGTGAGGCTCATAAAGGGGTGCTGCTTATTGTTGGTGTAAAAGATACTGTACGCACTATCTTATTGTCAACAAAGCTCGAAAAGCTGCTTCGTATTTACGATAATCCAGAGGATGCGGTTAAGCATTTTCAAAATATGGCACGAAAGGAACAGGAGGCCATTGAAGCAGCAAGCAGGCCGGCACCTAAGCCTCCCCGGGTTATCAAAACACGTGTTCCATGCTGGATATACTGGAAGGGTCAAAATCCCGCAAACGCAACCCGCTGTGATGAATGTTACAAGAAAGTTTCAAATACGAAAGATCCGTGCTGGATCGTTGAGGGCATGGTTGAGGGAATTTCGTTTCAGTATGTCAATGAGGCCTGTATAGGGTGTGAGTATTTTGACGACTTCTGTGATTCAAATGAGTACAGCGAAACCGAAGTGCAGGTTAAACCGGCTTTGCCGAAACAATAGTTAATAAATCACCGTTCAATCACCCCGGTAATAGCGGGGTGGTTGAATCATCTTTAATTCCGTAATCCTCGAAAATCTTTTCTGCTCAAATATATCCTGGTATGATCGGTGCGAAATTATGCATTTTTCACTTTTTAGTGGGTTGAACCGCTGCATTGTGATCGGAAATAAATCACAAAAGCGGCATTTTGTGATTGGTAATAAATCACAAAAGTGGTATATTGTGATTGGAAATAAATCACAAGTTGCAATGGTAGCTTCGATAATCAGTTAACATCAGTTGGAGTTCTGACAAAATGAGCCGGGAAGAAATTGTCCGTAAAATTGAGGATTTTAGAGAAAATGGAATTACGCCGTTTGTTTCGCGGAGTGGTAGGATTTTCATGGCAGAGTATATGGTTTCAACGGTAATTGGTGCACGCCGCTCGGGTAAAAGTTTCAGGGTAATGCAGGCTGCAGATGAAATGTTGAGATCCGGTAGTATTAAGTCAATAAACCATATCTGTCATCTGGATTTTGACAATCCGGTACTTTCCAAAATGACCGCTGAACAGTTAATAGGTCTTCCACAGATTTTTTTATCAATAACGCCGGATACAACAATCAAAACCCCGCTCCTGTTTATTTTTGATGAAATACATGTGGTGAAGGATTGGGAATTGGCTGTTGTTGAACTGTCAAGAAATCCCAATTGGAAAGTTATTGTTACCGGGTCGTCGTCGAAGCTGCTGCGAACTGACATTGCTACTCAATTAAGAGGTAAGGCATTGTCAACAATGTTATATCCGTTATCATTCAGTGAGTTCCTGGTATTTAAAGATGTTGACAAAACAAAGTTTTCGACATCAAATAGTGCTCAAATACGCCGGTGTTTTGATGAATACTTAAAGTGGGGCTCGTTCCCCCTTATTCCTAAAGTTGACTCATTACTTAAAGAACAGGTGTTACGTGAGTATTTTGACACAATGGTATTAAAGGATGTTATACAACGTTACAACATTAGTAAGCCAAGAGTATGTATTGAACTGTATTACTATCTGCTGTCGTGTGTTGGAAAACCTGTTACAATACTATCAGCGTTTAATGCCATAAAAGCAACCGGTGAATCAATCAGCAGAGCGGTGGTTGGAGACTGGGTTACGTATGCAGAAGACTCATGGCTGTTTTTTACGATACCGGTTTTTTCTGATTCGCTAAAAATACAGGAGCGAAATTATAAAAAACTCTATAGCATTGACTGGGCACTTGCTCATGTAAATAGTAAGTCATGGGATGGTTCACACTCCCGAACGCTTGAAAACATTATTTACTGCCATCTTATTAGAAATTATCACCGTGTCAACTATTTCGCAACCCGTCAAAACGGTGAGGTCGACTTTATTGTTTGTGATTCCAGTGGAAAACCGGTAAAACTTGTTCAGGTGTGCTATGACATTGCTTCACCGGAAACAGAGAAACGTGAGCTGACACCTCTGATTGCTGCAGCAAAATACCTGGGGATTAAGGATTTAGTTGTAGTAACACTTGATACAGAAGCAATTCGGATGGTTGATTCACTGGTGATCAATGTTGTCCCGGTATGGAAGTGGCTTCTGGATGATACTGGTACTGTTTAACAGCATCTGTTGTAATATGCTGTTCTACATTGTTTTACATAGATGAATCTATACTGGAGTCGTGTAGTGGGTTTAGAGATACATAGAAAAAATGTACCTGTACGAAAGACTTTTCTTGGTTTTTAATCTGCAATAACTTATTTTTTGTGGCTCATTAAAATATTTGCGAGGGTGGCGGAACTGGCAGACGCGCTAGACTTAGGATCTAGTATGGTGACATGTGGGGGTTCGATTCCCCCCTCTCGCATTTTTTTGTAACTGGTGAACAGTGATTTGTACTTACAGCACATCTGAATAATACTTCACAGTCATCATTACCTCAAAACGTGATTAAAAGTAAGTTGTTATTAACATTTTGATTCGGGAGGGTTTTTCCCTTGAAAGCAACAGTTTCTGCTCCAGAATCCTGGAAACGTGTCATCGAAGTTGAAATTCCTGTCGAGGAAGTAACCGCAGCTTTTGAAGAAAAGCTGACAAAATACAAAAAAGAGATTAAAATGCCTGGTTTCCGTCCTGGAAAAATTCCGGTAGCATTGATCAAACAGCGCTTTGGTGCATCAATACGTGGTGAAGCTATCGATGAACTTGTCCAGAAATCGTTCAAAGATGCTTGCGAACAAAATCAGGTTACACCGGTTGCACCAGCAAAAGTAAAAGAAGTGAAGGCTGACAAGGAAGATGAGCCGGTTTCATTTGTTATCGAAACTGAGGTAGATCCTCCGGTTGATATTAAAGGCTACGAAAAGCTTAAGGTAAAGGCATCACCAAAGAAAATTAAAGATAGTGACGTTGAAGATGCGATCAAGGGATTGCAGGAACGTTTTGCTGAATTCACTACTGTTGAACGTGAATCAAGAAAAGGTGATTACGTAAAGTTTGAATATGTAAAAGTCGTTATTGATGGCACAGAGCGTACCGATATTCAGAACCCCAATTATCCTGTCGAAATTGGTGGTGATAGTAAAATCAAGGATTTCGATAAGGGGTTGACTGGTCGTCTCGCAGGTGAAACTGTCGAAATTGATATCAATTTTCCGAATGATTACTCTGAGGCTGACATTGCAGGAAAATCTGCTCAGTTTACAGTTAAAATTACTGCAGTTCAGGAGAAAAAGCTTCCTGAAGTTAATGAAGAGTTTATGAAGAAAATCGGTAATTTCACGGACATTGACGCATTTCGTGTAAATGTTAAAGAAAATATTGAACGTGAAGAGACTACCCGTGCTAAAAATGAAGCACACAATGAGGCTATTGAGAAAATTGCTGCTGATAATCCATTTGATGTTCCTCCGGCACGTGTTGAGCAGTTTATTGACTATATGTACCATGAATCAACACGGTATAATCGTCCCGGTCAACCGGTTCCTTCACGTGAGGAAGTTGCTGCTCATTATCATGAAACTGCGATTAAAAATATCAAACGTCAGCGTATTATCGACTTTATCGCGACTAAAGAAAATATCAAAGCAACCCAGGAAGAGGTCGATAGGGAAGTACAACGTCTCGCAGATATGTACAATCAGCCGTTTGAGACGCTTAAGCAATCACTGCGTCAGAATGGCACTACCAACCGGATACGTGATGACATTAAAGAACAGAAAACGCTTGATTTTCTTATCGGAGAATATACTCCACAAGCGTAACCTGATGCTTCTGCAATGAATTACAAAATAGGTCTCCGGTGAGCGCTGGGGGCCTTTTTGCTATAAACTGGTAATTGCGAATAGAATTGTACTCACAAATTACTTTCCTGAAATGGCTTCAGTATAGTATACTTGTATGAGTACTAGCTAAAGTTGAAAGGAACATACTATGCCACTCATTCCTATGGTGATAGAGCAGACTGGCCGCGGTGAACGGTCATATGATATTTATTCACGACTCTTAAAAGAGAGAATCATATTTCTGGGTTCAGAGATTGATGATACGATTGCTGATCTTGTAATGGCTCAGCTTATTTTTCTTGAATATGAAGATCCTGAGAAAGATATTACATTGTATGTAAATTCACCAGGTGGTGTTGTATCTGCCGGACTCGCAATTTACGATACTATTCAATATATTAAGCCTGATGTATCAACAATTTGCATTGGTCAGGCTGCAAGTATGGGCGCGATACTGCTTGCCGCAGGGACCAAAGGAAAACGCTACTGTCTTCCTCATGCCCGCGTAATGCTGCATCAGCCGCTTGGTGGCGCCGGTGGTCAGGCATCAGATGTCGCGATCCACGCCAAAGAGATTATCCGAATCAAATCAACGCTTAATGAGATAATTCAGAAGCATAGTGGTCAGCCGGCAGATGTAATCGCACGCGATACAGACAGAAATTTCTATATGTCTGCTGAAGAAGCAAAAAATTATGGTCTGATTGATGAAATCCTGACTGCGAGGGAATAATAGTAGTATGTCAACTAAAACCCGTTATGCGGGAATCAAGTGTTCTTTTTGTGGTAAAGGTCCTGATGACGTCAATAAGCTGATTACCGGGCCATCTGTGCACATCTGTAACGAATGTGTTGATATGTGCAACGAAATACTCCGGGAGCAGACCAGCACTGCACCATCCGACCTTAATCTGGAGAATCTCCCGACTCCCCGCGAAATGCGTGAATTTCTTGATCAATATATTATCGGTCAGAGTGAGGTAAAAATGGGAGTTTGCGTTGCAGCGTATAACCATTTTAAACGTATCCTCTCTCGTGGGTCTGTTCAGAATGAAGACAGTGTTGAAATTGACAAGTCGAACATTCTTATGGTTGGACCCACCGGTACGGGAAAGACGCTTATTGCTCAGACTCTTGCCCGGTTGCTTAAGGTTCCTTTTACAATCGTTGATGCAACCATTTTCACTGAAGCAGGTTATGTCGGCGAGGATGTCGAGAATTTGCTTGTGCGTCTGTTGCAAGCGGCAAACTATGATGTTGCAAAAGCTGAGCGTGGCATTATTTATGTCGATGAGTTTGATAAAATATCCCGTAAGTCTGCGAATCCGTCAATAACCCGTGATGTATCCGGTGAGGGCGTTCAGCAGGCGATGCTCAAGATCCTTGAAGGAACCATTTCAAGTATCCCGCCAAAGGGTGGACGTAAGCATCCTGAGCAGAATCTGATTCAGGTTAATACCCGCGATATTCTCTTTATTTGCGGTGGTGCATTTGAAGGACTCGAAAAAATTATTGAAGCCCGTATTGGCGAAAGCAGAATGGGTTTTAATGCTGATGTAAAACGGAAGTCGAAGTATAAGGTCGGTGATGTTTTACGAAAGGTCGAGCCGGATGACCTTGTTAAGTATGGATTGATTCCGGAAATTGTTGGTCGCCTGCCAATGGTACTCGGTCTTGATGAACTTGATGAGGAAGCGCTGATGCAGATTCTGACAGAACCGAAGAATTCATTGACTCGTCAATACCAGAAACTGTTTTCGATGGATGGAATCAGGCTGACGTTTACCCGTGATGCATTACGGGAGGTCGTAAAGATTGCACATTATAAAAAAACCGGCGCCCGCGGATTACGCAGTGTACTTGAAGGTGCGCTTGTCCCGGTAATGTATGAGACTCCATCAAGGGATGATATAAAAGAAATTATGGTCTCCCGTGAGGTTATTCTTAAACAGGCACAACCGGTGTATTCGCTTAAAAAAGATAAAAAAATCGCCTGATTTATAACGACGGGACGTGCATTACCGCACGTCCCGTCACTCGTCACTCGTCTCAAATTCCTCTCCTTAAAGCATGACTTTTTTGTATATTACAAGGCTGATTGCATTTGAATGTGTGAGCAGCAGGTGAAGTTAATCATATTAGAGGCCAAGGGGTACTGATGTCAGCAGAATCATATTTGAAACGTGGTGTATCACCAACAAAAGAGGATGTTCACAAAGCAATCGCAGGGCAGTCCAAAGGGATTTTTCCGGGTGCTTTTTGTAAGATCATTGATGATTGTATTGGTGATAAAGAGTATTGTACGATCATGCACGCTGATGGTGCCGGGACAAAGTCTGCACTTGCCTATATTAAATATAAGGAAACTGGTGATTACAGTTGCTTTCAGGGGATCTCCCAGGATTCAATTGTCATGAACATTGATGATTGCATTTGCGTAGGGGCGACTGATGGGTTTGTTGTATCAAACACGATTGGCCGTAACGCTCATCGCGTTGATGGAAAAGTGCTTAAAGAGATTATTGATGGATATCAGAATTTTGCTGACACAATGACCCGTTATGGTGTCAATATCGTTTTGACAGGTGGAGAGACTGCTGATGTCGGTGATCTGGTGGCGACAATCATTGCTGACTCGACAGTATTTGTTCGTATGCGCAACTCGGATGTTATCGATTGTTCAAATATCAAATGCGGTGATGTCATTGTGGGATTTTCATCAACCGGTAAAGCTGTTTACGAAAAGGCAGAGAACTCCGGTATCGGTTCAAACGGTCTTACCGCGGCACGTCATATGCTGCTTTCCAAATATTATGCCGATAAATATCCGGAGACATACTCAAATACAATTGAAAAAAGCAATGTCTACAGCGGAAAATACCGCTATGAAGAACACATTCCCGGAAGTTCATTGACTGTTGGGGAGGCGCTGCTGTCGCCGACACGTACCTATGCTCCGGTGATCAGGGACGTGCTTGATAATTTCAAATTGTCAATACGGGGTATCGTGCATTGTTCCGGTGGTGGTCAGGTAAAATGCAGGTCTTTTGGTAAAGGAATTCATTTTGTAAAGGATTCACTGTTTGATACACCTCCGCTTTTTGCTGCAATTCAGGAAAGCGGTAATGTCGCATGGAAAGAGATGTATCAGATTTTCAATATGGGTCACCGCATGGAACTCTATTGTGACAAATCGGTTGCCGAGGAAATTATTGCCATTTCGAACAATTACGGCATTGACAGTAAGATTGTCGGGTACGTTGAATCAAGTGGCTCTGCTGAGAATAAAGTGACAATCAAAACAAAAACGGATACGTTTGTTTATTGATTGTGGTTTAGCTTACATGGTGCGATATGATGCTGGCTTAGATAAATTTACTAATCGCATCATGTATATTCCCTGCGTAGTAAAGTGGCAGATTGATCAGAGTAAATAGATCACCAGATCCGGTAGCAACGTTTTGCTGCACTGATGGCGGAGCGTTATGAAGTCTGACACATTGTTTTTGATTTGATAAAAGGGAAAACATTCCAAGGGAACGCAGTTTCCCGTTAGCTCCGGATTTAACTTCGATAGGAATCATCAGATCATCATGTGCGATGCAGAAATCAACCTCTGCATTACTGTTACTGGTTTCCCTTGTCCAAAATAATGGTATATCAGGAATAATATAGGAAGATGATAGTAGTTCCTGAAATACAAACTGTTCGCTTATTGCACCTCTTATACCACAATCTGTTTTTGTTATGTCAAAATGCAGTGGGGCTCCAAATCGGCTATTCATTATTCCTATATCAAACAGGAATACTTTTGATGCTTTACGGGTATTAGCGGTAAGTGGTAATGCAATTGATGTTGTTGGGTAAGATAAAAATACGAGAAACGCTTTTCCCAGAATTGTCAATGCGTTCTTTATCTCTCTGCTTTTAAAACCTGAATTGTTGAAATTTTCAAAAGTGATTCGTGTGCCTGTCAGATACGGAACACCATCAAGCACCGCTTCTATATACTTGAATTCTGATTTGTTGAGATACTTTCCAACATCATCAATAATTGATTGATAAAGATTTGTGTGGACATTCCTTGCGTCAAGAATGTTTTCCGTTGTAGTGTATGCTTTTATTGCTGATGGCATTCCTCCAATCAATAAGTAGTTGTGATATTCTTCCATAATAAGATTGTGTATCGTATCGGGGATTGTTGTTGGTGTAGTGGAGATTAATTCGGCATACTGCTTCTTGTTTGTTGCAATAAGATATTCAGAAAAACTGAAAGGTGTAAGAAACAGATATTCCACCCGACCGGTTGGAAACGATATAGAGTTATCAGACATTCTTATTTCGAGTAATGATCCGGCACAGATCACACTTAACTGTGGAATCTCTTCCGCAAAAAAGCGAAGGTGTGCAACCGCTTGCGGACACGCTTGAATTTCATCAAAAAACAACATCGTTTCTTCAGATTTTATCTTTATCCCACTTTTAAATTCGATAGCCATTAAAGTTTCTTGAAACGATGACGAGATAAGTTTTCGGTCATCTGTGTTTTCAAAATTCAAATAAATGAAATTTTTATACTCATTCCCAAACTCGCAAATAAGTGTAGTTTTACCACATTGGCGCACACCGCGCAGGATTAATGGAAGTCTGTTAGCCTTTTTTCTCCATATCCGTAAGCTTTTCATTAAATTACGTTCAAACATGATTATATCCTAATTTGTTGAAACTATCATCGTGGTATAAATAGTATACATTTTAGCACATAAAATGTCAAAGAATATATACATTTTACAACATTCTATGTAATAAAATGTATAATGTTTGTGACGTCACCTA
This sequence comes from Fibrobacter sp., assembly GCA_012513915.1. Taxonomy (GTDB): domain Bacteria; phylum Fibrobacterota; class Chitinivibrionia; order Chitinivibrionales; family Chitinispirillaceae; genus JAAZBG01. The sequence goes on along the minus strand of JAAZBG010000159.1, from coordinate 12,796 downwards.
ATAAGATTTAATCCTGTTTGGATGATTTCTGATAAAAATCAACAGCCAAACATATCGTGAATGAAATAAATGAGGGAAATGTTCTGTGGGTAAAAGTGCGAGGTTAGGAATCATTGGGTATAAAGAAAACCGGCAGTTTCTCTACCGGTACATTTCAAATAAGATTAATAACGATAATGCTCTGCCTTATATGGACCCTCAACCGGAACGCTGATATAATCAGCCTGTTCATCCGTAAGAACCGTAAGACGAGCGCCGATTTTCTCAAGGTGAAGCCGTGCTACATCTTCATCAAGTTTTTTCGGCAGACGGTACACACCAATCTCATGCTGCGTTGTCCATAGTTCAATCTGTGCCAGCGTCTGATTGCTGAATGAGTTTGACATCACAAATGATGGATGTCCCATTGCGCAGCCAAGATTGACAAGACGGCCTTCCGCAAGAATGAAAATAGAATTACCATTTGGTAAAAAGTATTGATCAACCTGTGGCTTTACATTCTCTTTGCGTACACCAGGAGTTTTTTCAAGCGCTTCTACCTGTATTTCATTATCAAAGTGGCCAATATTACAGACGATTGCCTGGTCTTTCATCTGGAGCATATGCTCGACACGGATAATGTCTTTGTTGCCGGTTGTTGTTACGTAAACATCCGCCCAGCCAAGAGTGTCCTCAACTCGCTTAACTTCGAAACCGTCCATACATGCCTGAAGCGCACAGATTGGATCAATTTCGGTTACTGCAACCTGGCAGCGAACTCCGGCAAGTGATTGTGCAGAACCTTTTCCGACATCACCGTACCCGCAGACAACCGCTTTCTTGCCTGCAAGCATAACATCAGTTGCGCGACGGATCCCATCAACCAGCGACTCGCGGCATCCATAGATATTGTCAAATTTTGACTTCGTGACAGAATCGTTAACGTTAATTGCTGGGAAAAGCAGCTCTTTATTGTCAAACATTTTGTAAAGACGTTTTACACCTGTAGTAGTTTCTTCAGAAACGCCTTTAATCTGTGATGCCATAGTGCTGAAAAGATTATTGTTGATTTGAAGACCTTTGGCCACAGTAGCAAGCAGAATATCAAATTCGGTATTACCGGTTTTCCTTGTTGTCAGTGATCGTTCCTTTTCACACTTGACACCTTCATGAATAAGCAGTGTTGCATCACCGCCATCATCGACAATAAGTGTTGGACCTTTACCATCCGGCCATATCAGTGCTTTCAGCGTAAAATCCCAATATTCCTGAAGCGTCTCACCTTTATATGCAAAAACGGGAATACCGGCTTTGGCAATCGCAGCAGCAGCATGATCCTGTGTTGAGAAAATATTACACGAGCACCAGCGGACATCGGCGCCAAGGGCTTTTAGCGTTTCGATAAGCACGGCGGTTTGGATGGTCATATGCAGTGATCCCATGATACGTGCCCCTTTAAGTGGCTGCTCACCATGGAATTTTTCACGTATCGCCATAAGACCGACCATCTCTTTTTCAGCAATAGTGATCTCTTTTCGTCCCCACTCAGCAAGTGAAATATCCTTGACAATAAAATCGTTAGTCATAAATGTGCTCCTTTAGAAATAGATAGAATAGTGATTCGGTCAAACATTCTTTTGTGCAGGTTGCATTCTAAATATACAGGGATTGAAAAGATTAGTAAAATTAAATTATATTAAGTAATACATAAGGAGGTCTAATGCATCCTGATTTTAATCGTCTACATCTTTTTTATCAGGTATTTCGAAACGCAAGTGTTGCGAAAGCGGCTCAGGTGTTGTTTGTTACACAATCGGCGGTGAGTCAGAATTTACAGAAACTGGAACTGGAACTGAATATTTCGTTGTTTCATCGTTTTCCGAAGCGTCTGGTACCGACAACTGCAGGTGAACAATTATATCAATCAATTATGCCGTTTTTTACATCAATAGATACTGCAATTCAATCGATTCATTCAGCAGACAAGCATCCACAGGGAATCGTACGAATCGGGGCGCCGCCGGTGTTTGGTGCGGAGTATTTACCGGGGATACTATCGGAGTTTCGAAAAAAATATCCTCTTGTAAAGGTCGCATTGATGCTGGCGGATCAGCGGTCAATTGTTGATGCATACCGTAGCAGTGAACTGGATATTGCACTGGTGGATATTTTTGGCAATAAGGAGGAGGAATCCTGGAATATGATTCAGGAACCGCTTGTTGATGAACCACTGGTGCTTATAGGTTCTTCAGAGTATGTGCACACCAACTTACCTGATGGGCCGCAATTGAAGGCGATGCAGCGATGTCAGTATATTGCATACAAGCAACAGGCTCCGGAGCTTCACGACTGGTTTATATATCATTTTGATGAGGATATCCGTGAACTTGACGTCGTGCTAACAGTTGAAAGTGTGCATGCGGTAATCAATGCTGTTAGATGCGGAATGGGATTTGGCATAGTCCCGCTCTATCTGGTACAATCGTATTTAAAAACGAATGAACTTGTATCGGTCAATGTTAGTAACAACAGCGTACGCAGCAGGATTTCACTCTTGCGTTTGCCAGGAAGGAAACCGGGGATTGGCGAGCGGCTGCTTGTTGATGCAGTAAAGGGGGCATTTGCGAGGTTGTCGGAGGAGGTAGGAGGGATGAACAGCAAACGGCATTAGAACTTGGACTTTTAATGAAATTAGCCGATACAGAACTTAATTCTTCATCATTTCACCACAAATTGGTATATTTAACAGTTGAACAATAAGATAGTAACGGTAACACAAAAGTCTTGATGGAAAACGAAATAAAGCAAGGTATTACCATTGTTGCTCCGTTTCTTCCTGAATCAGCGAGTGTAATCTTATTTCAACAATTTGTCAAAATTGGGCACTATCATATTGGTTCCAATGAAATATTTAAAAATAGCTCCCCATCAGGAGGTACAGTGCAATGATTACTCGACTAAAATGCGAATGTTTTACTGCATTTGATAATCTGGATATCTCCTTTTCGCCTGGAGTGAATATTATTATTGGAGAAAATGGAACAGGTAAGACACATATTCTTAAAGCTGTCTATTCAGCCTGCGATATCACAAGAAGTAAAAAAAACTTTGCCGAAAAGATCAATGATGTGTTTTATCCATCAGGAAAACAACTTGGAAGATTAGTAAAACGTTCCCAAGGTAGTAGTAATGGTTTTCTTGAGATATCCAGGGATATCAAGACCGGAAAGGATATAGTCCTGAAATTATCATTTTCGAATCACACCACTACTTTGGAAGGTGCGAAGGTAAATGGTTTTGCAAAATGGTCAGATTTTCCAATGGAATCGGTTTTTATTCCGGTTAAGGACATGATGGCCAATGCACCAGGTTTCAGGTCATTATATTCATTGCGTAATCTTTCTTTTGAAGAGATCTATGCAGATATTATCGACAGGGCTTTTTTGCCAGCACTAAAGGGTCCGATGGATAAAGACCGCTCCAAATTAATGGAGATTCTTCAGAAAGCAATCGATGGTAAAGTGGTCACTAAAAACGAGGAGTTTTTTCTCAAAAACAAACAGGGTGAACTGGAGTTTACACTACTTGCAGAAGGATTTCGGAAATTAGGGTTGCTCTGGCTTCTTATCCAGAATGGAACTTTACTCAATGGAAGTGTCCTGTTTTGGGATGAACCCGAAACCAATTTGAATCCACGTTTACAACAAACAGTAGTATCAATCTTATTGGAACTGCAAAGACTTGGTGTTCAGATCTTCATTGCAACACATGATTATGTTCTGCTAAAAGAATTTGACCTTGCCTTGCGTGAAGACGATAAAGTACAGTTTCATACGTTGTACCGGGATAAAAAGGCTGGAACAATTTGCCATAATAGCAGCGATTCACTTGATAATCTTGACCCCAATGCGATCGATTCCACTTTCGGCTCACTTATCGACAGGCAGGTAAGTAAGGAAATGGGAGGGTTGGGTAAATGATTGTGGAAGCAGATGGATATCGGTTTAATTTTCCCGATGCAATTTTGGCGTTTAAATTCGATGATAATAATCCGCAATCACTGACATTCCACGGGGCACCCATGAAAGCAGTCGATATTATTGTGGAGTTACCCGAGGCATATCTTTTCGTTGAAATAAAGGAATTTGATAGACCGGAGGAATATGACGCAGATTTTGCAGAAAACAGTAAAGAGTATGATAATTACAAATGGCTGAAACGCTATCTGAAGTATAAATTCCGTGATTCTTATCTTTACCGGCATGCTGAGAATAAAACCGAAAAACCAATACAATACCTATGCTTATTAAACTTCGATGATGCTCTTAATTCAAAAATGAAAAAAGGGCTCAAAATTGATCTTCCTGTAGGTAAAGCATCTTCACGGTGGATAAAACCTCTTGCCCAGAGCTGTCAGGTACTCAATCTTGCTGCCTGGAACCGAAATTTTCCAAAATGGTTCGCTCAGAAAGTTGCTACTGCATGAATTCTAATCTCAAACGTTTTATATGAGTACATCTATCGATAAATAACGGATTTTATGGGATAAAAGCTGAAACTGGAAAACGATTTTCTAATATTATCCTAAAAAGGAGGGGCATAAGCACGAAAGCCAAAAAAAGCAAGCCTCTGCAATCGAATGATTTACAGAGGCTTATTGATACACCATTCAGGACTCGAACCTGAGACCCACTGATTAATCCCGATTCAGAATCGGGATACCAACTGAGCGACAGGAGTTGATAAGCGCCACAATTTTTTTTCTGCTTTTCCAGGCTTTTATTTGCTTTTCCCTACTGGCAGCCTCGCTTCGGGTAGGAAAATAAGCTTCGCAATAAACAAGTTGCCAGGGACCATTTTTGCTGCAGAATTTACTGCTGTTGGCAGACGTGTCATTATGTTCATCTAACCGTCGCTGAATATCATTGGTATGCCCCACATAGTACTTGTCAGCAGTGCGGCTATACAAGATATAAACAGAAAAAGTATCCATAAGCTTATAACAATTTAGGTAGAAAAGAAAAGCTTATAACACAATCTGCGTTATAAGCTTTCAGTATTAAATACACCATTCAGGACTCGAACCTGAGACCCACTGATTAAGAGTCAGTTGCTCTACCAACTGAGCTAATGGTGCATAGATTCTTTGCAAGTGATCCATAAAATATAAAACGACAATGGAAACGTCAACAAAAATAAGACAAAACAAGTTTTTATTCTATCTTCATCCTCAACCTTAATCTTTGTTCTGCTTTGTCACCCGTTACGCATCACTGGTCACTTTCTCACACAAAATAAAAAAGGCAGTGAAACACTGCCTTTTTCCAACAATCGCATACCCAAATAGTACTTATTTATTTTTTTTACGGAAGAACGCAAGTGAAAGAAGGCCGAACCCAAAGAGTGACAACATTGTAGGTTCCGGTACATCCTTAACTTTAAAGGTGTATTTTTCGATCTCACCCTGAAGTGTTGAAAGTGGACTTGTTGCTGTGAATGCATTCCAGTCTGCTTCGGTTGGAATATAAAACTTATTCTGAGTTACCACTTTGTTTGATTCGTCTACAAATGTGACATTCTTTGGATTTGAGTCATCAACAAGTTTTCTTAAATCATCACTACACATCGTACGGGCAATCAGTTCGTATGTGCGGGCTTCAGTGAATGTGTAAGCGAAACCCATTGAACCTAACAACTCAGGATTACCTGCTTTTTGGCTCAGAGTTGTGCTGGCGACGATTCCGTCGTAGTAGGAGTAGGAGGTTGTTACTGGAACATTTTTCCCGTGTACTCTCTTATATCCAGTAGTAACGTCTACCTTGTTGCCGTTCTCTGATAGCAGCCATTCACCTTTTTGTTCTTCAGTACCATCAATCCAGACTTTAGCGACATCTGAGTAGTGAGTACCCTGGAATTCTTTCCAGATATCGACTCTGAAATCAACACTTTGACCAACGGTAAACTCGATAATGTCAGTCAAATTAGCCCATGATGTTCCGTTGTCAATAGAATAAAACACGCCATTATCAGAATTGGTGTTTACTCCATCTTTAATGGTTTCTTTTCCAATACTCTGCCATTTGGTTGTTTCGTGAATAATGTCACCAAAACTGGTGCCTGTCAATACAGCACTTATTGCTGCGGTTGCGATAAAGAGTTTCTTTAGTAACATAGTACCTCCTAAAAAAGTTGAGAGACTTAAAATGCAATAATCATGCCGTAAATGAGCAGCGTTAACAGGTGGTGTAATTTGAGTACACAATATGCTTGAATCTGTGATTTTTGTGTCGTTTTTGAAAGAGATTTCGGGTTAAACTCTCAACCGTTAGTTTGTGATTGAATATTAGGTGTAAAGAAAGTCGACAGGTGTCTACTGCGAGATAAAAAAGAGGCAGGTATAATACCCCAGCCTCTTTAATGGATTTAGAGAAGTTACTTACGTCTTCTGATTGATCTCATACCTGCAAGGCCAAGGAGTCCAAGACCGAAGAGGGAAAGTGTTGCTGGTTCCGGTACATTAAATTCCGGATTCGCTTTACCGGGCTCATAGGTAAGTGAAAGAGTGGCATAATCCAGCACTGCTGCCCACGGGTATGCTTCCTCAGCTACGTTCAATGAGAGTGTGCATCCTGATGTGCCACTAAGCGCAGCAATGACTGACTGGCTAAGTGCGAATGTAGTTGTAGACCATCCAATTAATTCTGATGTAGTACCGTTAGCTACAGCTCTCTCCCATGCGTCAAAATTCCCACCATTTGTTCCTTGAAGCGATCCTGCATATACCCTGTTTTCACTACCAAAATCAAAATAAACCTTAACTAAATCTAATGGGTCAATATCCCAGGCTCTGATGCTGACACTACCGGCAAGTGCAGATTCAATTTCGTTTGGCAGTATGTAATTCCAATCGATTCGCCCTTTGCTGTTTGTCGCCCGTCCAATTTCGTCTGATCCTTGTTTGAATACATAGTAGTCAAAATTTGTTGCTGCATCAAAGCTGCTACGGCTGGCTGCAAAGTCCTGATCTCCGGCTGTTGATTCAAATGTGATAGGTGTTGAGATCACATTTAATGATAATGCCAGGACTGCAATGGGTGATAGTAAATACTTTGTCATTTATGACTCCTGTGGAGAAAAGTTAAAGGGTAATTTAAACCTTCAATAAGCAATCAGTGTGCCGTTTAATTAATTATATTTAAAGGCCATTAAACAGAACGGTTTATTGATAAATGATAGTTAAGTGTAATTTTTTTCGACACACAGATACTTTCGCTTACACTTAACAGTTTGACAAGTAGTTTGTATGTAATAAAAAAGTAACTGAAATTCGTGTTGAAAAAACGATGTATCAGACGTAGGATATTCCATATGATCAGACACAAAAATGTTTACAAAGAGAATGCATTTAAAGATGCTTTCACAAAAAAGGAAGTTGTTGCGGGTTTTATTGAGCAGTTTTTGTCACCGCAAATAGTACAGCAAACAAATCTTGAATCACTCGAACTATTACATCATAGTTTTGTTAATGCAAGCAGTGAATTGTATTTTTCAGATCTTCTTTACACCGCTGAAATTGCCAGTCATCGTTCCTATTTTTACTTTTTATGTGAACTGGAACCCTATTCAAATGAGATAATCAGGTCGCAGTTGCTGAGAATAATTGTGCACTTTCTTGATACCTTTGCAAAGTCGGAATCTCAACATAAAAAATTCCCGGCGCTATACCCTGTGGTGTTAAATTTCCGGGATGGAGAATGGTCGAAGGTTCGATCTATTAAGGAACTGTTCAGTGATTCTCATGAAGTACAGCAGTTTATACCGGAGTTTGTTTTTAATGAGTTTAATTTAATGGGAATCCCGGAACATCTGATTAAAGGACCGCAGCCACTTCAACAGCTATTAACCGTATCCAGGCAAGCACTCAATTCTGATGACTGCTTGCAGTGCATGCCGAAAATTGTTGATCACGTTTTTGACTCATATCTCGATTTTGATAAGCAACTTAAAAGCTTTGATTCTATTGTTACTTTTATTGCAAATACCATTAAGCCCGATGATATAAAAACGCTTCAGGAAAAAATTCAGTATTCGTTTGTCCAGGAGGACGCCGCACTGGTAAAGAAAATCTATGATCGCGGAGTCAGTGATGGCGTCCAGATGGGACTACCTATTGGGGTGAAACAGGGTATGGAGGTAAAAGAGGCTGAGATTATCAGGAATCTGGTTTCCAGAGGGTTTGATGAAACCACTATTGCAGAGATTGTCGGTAAGCCTTTGAATCAGATAAAAGATGTTGGCTGTCTCACCTGCTGCGCGTTATTTTAATAGTGAGGAAATCGATGGGTGATGACGATGTGATTGGAGTATAAAATCAATAGGTGAATCATGGCGCTCAGCTCAAGCTATTTATTATGTTCCAGAAGTCGTATGAATCCGCTATTTCAAAACGTTTACATTATAGTGTGTTATCACATTTTGTAATTTTAACGGTTTTAATCAGCTTCTCCGATATATGATGTGCGTTTTTCTTTTTTTAGTTGCATTATCCGGTAATATGTGTATCAATTTTTCTTTTGGAAAGCAACAAGTTTTAGATAAACAAGTATGATCACTGGGATCAATTTTTCAGGTTGCATCAGTCGTATCCTGATAGTACTACGCTTGATAACGCGTTATTTAAACTTGTTAAAAATGTTAAATTTAATGGTGATTTCAGGGGAAACTCTCAACTGTCAGTTTGTATTTGAATGTCAAGTACAACTAACCAACAGGTGTCTGCCACAGTGATAAAAAGGAGGCAGGCATAAAACGCCTACCTTTTTAATGGGTTTTAGTGATAAAAATTACTTACGTTTTCTGATTGATCTCATACCTGCAAGGCCAAGGAGTCCAAGACCGAAGAGGGAAAGAGTTGCTGGTTCAGGTACATTCTCAGGTGGAATATATTTTGTGCCAATACCATCAAGAAATGCTGCACCACCATGTCCACCCCATGAACAGTCTGCAACAAACATCTCCACAGTAATCTGATCATCTACAGAGAATGAGTTGAGATCGTAACTCCATGTGTTTTGTTTGTACCATGCTGTACCATAAAGATTACCTGCAACTGACCATGATACATCGTGGGCAGATGCATCTGCAGTAAAATTCTGAATGGCAACGCCGTTTTTTAATACAGAGATTCCAAAATAGGGGCAATCAGTTGAGGGATGAACATTTTCAGGTTCAACCAGCATTGCTCCCCAGTTGACATAAAGTGTATCACCAATATCTTCCACACCAACTGTAGCAGTTTGAGAGATTTTTGAAGCATGATAGTTGCCCTCAAGGTTATCTAATCGTGCCATATAGGTACCATTGTACGGATTTACATCAACTGTCTGACCACTCATCAACGCGCTTGATGCACTGATTATTGAATTGAGCCCGTTATCTCCGGGTGTCCAGACAATTGTACCGGTTCCACTATAGTTGTAACCTTGAGATAATGTCCAACCATTAAATGTGCCATCTTCAAATCCACCGTTTGTAAACAGTGATGCAAATGAAGCTGATACACAAAGTGATAGTGTTGTGAGTGATAATAACAGTTTGTTCATAATGTAACCCTTCCGTTGAAGTGTAATGTGTTAATGTAAGACAAAACATTGTACTGAAAATGAACAAAGCAATAAACGTGCCTGTTTCACATGCGTTTTTTGTAGGTTTTATCAGTGTTGATGTCGAATATGTTTACAGTTAGGGATAAAATTTTACAAAAGGTTACTAATATATGGTAAATAGGGAAATAGCATTTTTGTCAAATAGCTATAGTAAATGATGCAAGTGGAATGCTTAAATTGTAAGTTGTAATTACCTTTAAGTAGTACTTGGAAATTATGTTTGGGGTTAGTATCACATGAGGTAAAAGAGGCTGAGATTATCAGGAATCTGGTTTCCAGAGGGTTTGATGAAACCACTATTGCAGAGATTGTCGGTAAGCCTTTGAATCAAATAAAAGATGTTGGCTGTCTCACCTGCTGCGCATTGTATTAAATCAAAAGAAGTACATATTCACGACTGCAAAATGTATTATTATTGAGTATAAAGTAGTTATGAATGATTATCAAAAAGCGGAAAGTATGAAGTATGCAGTAGTTGTTTTTCTGAGTATGTTTCTGTGCTGTCAAAGTGCCCATACAAAAGAGGTTGAAGAAAATAATTTCGTTGAACTTACCATATCATATGAATTTGGAGAAGTACTGGCTCCTGCCGGGTACACAAACATCTATGTAATCTGGTTGGAGAGTGCGGCGTCATTTATTCAAAATCTGAAAATATGCCAGTCGCTTGTCAAGGGTGGTTTAACGAATACGGCACTTCCATTCTGGAACATGAATAAGCGTTCGAAATCGTCAGTATCTGAAATAAATGCAGTAACTTCTGCAACACAAAAAAATTGCAGCTTTTCAGTAACTGCAATGTTACCGGATACTCTGGAGAAATTTACCGTTTTTGTAGAAACAGATAGGTCTTTCGAACCAAATGACTGGTTTAAGGATCAGCCTGCCATCTTGTATGCAGTAGATATCAACCTTGATGATTCCACAATGGCATACACGCTGAATCCTGTTGGATGGACACCTGATGAAGCTACAGAAAACGTTATTCCAAATACACCCAAAGGTGTTTTACAAAAAGAAATGCGGTATATAACCAATAAAAAGAGTGGATCATCATTTGGTGAAACAGACGCAAGAAGTCTGACATCGATGGTTAAAAGCATAAATGTATCAATCAATAAAAAAGCATACAAAAAGCTTCCTGTCAGGAAAATAAATGATTCATCGGGCAGGTTGGTCATACATGATCAAAATCGTCTGGTCTTACAAAATTTTACAAAAGGGTCTGTAGCATTACTTTCCGGAAGAACATCTCACCAGTTGAATTCTTCAGCGTACCAGTTCTGTATAGGTAAAGAGAAACCGCTAATGCACGAGTAATGTCCGATCCGGTTAATGATTGTTTCTGAATGACAAGTGATCAGATTTCGGGTTATCACTAAAATTAAAGTCTGTGAGTAAAAAAAAGATATTCCGGGAAAATTATGGATCGAATGTTGCCTGATTGTCAACCTGGGCGGTCTATTTTATTAATATAGAATTAACTGCAAAAAAACCTTATAAGTCAATTGGCATTGAACAAAAATAATGCATAGCAGATCTTTTCCTGATCCCATCGGGATCAAATATTTATAGAATGCATGACAATAAAAACAATCCGCGTCCCGTAGGGACGCTATATTTATTGTACATCACGTGAGATAGATCTGTTTGAATGTGTTTGCCATGCAATTTAGAGCCTATGTTTATATTGTCCCTACAGGACACTGGTTATTATTTCGTGTACATTTTCTATAAATATACTGTCCCTCCGGGACAAAAAAGAATAAATCATAGCCATTAAAGATTCACGACACAAAGTTATTTAAACTGGTTTTCTTATCGTAGTGCATTGAAGCAATAAAAAAGGCGATTCACAATTGAATCGCCTTTTTGATGTTTCACTAAAGTAAATCTTTATCCCGCAAAAGATTCCTTGATATCGTAGAGAATACCGTTAGCAGATAACTTTTTCGTATAAAAATCAGGCCCGTTTTCAATAAACTCCTGATGCTTTACTGCAAGAATAATCGCATCATATTTGATATTGTCAATTGACCTGACTGTTGCTATGTGGTATTCTTCTTCAACTTCAGAAGGGTCTGCAACCGGATCGTAAACGTGAATGTTGATACCGAATTCTTTAAGTTCCTGAATAATGTCAATTACTTTTGAGTTTCTGATATCCGGTACGTTTTCTTTGAAGGTTATTCCGAGAACGAGAACGTTACTATCCATTATATTGAGCTTTTTATGGATCATTTTTTTGATAAGTTCACGTGCAAAATAACGTCCCATTGCATCATTGATTCTTCTACCCGCCATAATTATCTGCGGGTGATGACCAATCTCCTCTGCCTTATAGGCGAGATAGTAGGGGTCTACTCCAATACAGTGACCTCCAACAAGGCCCGGCTCAAAAGGAAGAAAGTTCCACTTTGTTCCCGCTGCTTTAAGGACATCTTTTGTGGAGATATCCATTTTGTCAAAAATGATTTTCAGTTCATTCATTAACGCAATATTTATATCACGCTGTGTGTTCTCAATTACTTTTGCGGCTTCAGCCACTTTAATGCTCGCTGCTTTATGAATTCCTGCCTTGACAACAGTTCCATACACCAGTGCGACTTTATCCAACGTCTCGGCAGTATCGCCGGAAACAATTTTTGTAATTGTTGCAACGGTATGCTTTTTATCTCCGGGATTGATTCGTTCTGGTGAATACCCAACGAAAAAGTCTGATTTCCATTTCATTCCGGAGAATTTTTCAAGTACAGGTACGCACTCATCTTCAGTGACACCAGGGTACACCGTTGATTCATAGACAACGACAGCACCTTTCTGAAGGTTTTTACCTACTGTTTCTGACGACTTATAGAGTGGTGTAAGATCCGGATTCTTGTGGTCATCTATTGGTGTGGGCACTGCAACAATAATAAAATTGGCAGTTTTAATATCCTGCGGGTTTGATGAGAATGTCAACTTTGAAGTTTTGAGTGTTTCAGTGGAAACCTCATTTGTCGGATCAACAAAATTTCTTAACGTTGCAATACGCGATTCTTTTATATCGAACCCTATGACAGGGAAATATTTCGCCAGCTCAACAGCAAGTGGAAGTCCGACATACCCGAGGCCAACGACGCAGATTTTTGGTTCAAACATGTGATATCTCC
>JAAZBG010000158.1 GCA_012513915.1 Fibrobacter sp. | reverse complement strand
TTTGATTCTCTTCAATTGCCTCTAGAATGAATCCTCCAAAAGAAGGTCCTATTTTTAAGGCAAAATCAATAGATTTTTCAATATCCGCTCTAGGGTCACCAAATTCATCTAAATGATTAAAAAGAAAGTCAATTAGTTTTTCTTTTTCTGAAGCGGAAGGTAGTTTAAACTCATCATATTCTTTTATTTTTAACATAACAACTACTTTGTTGTAAAAAATGATTTTATGAACGACATAAAATACATGCCTTTTCTTCTATATATTAAAATGACTTTATTTGGTCAACTTTTTTTTGAAGAAAAAATCGCAAAATATTTGCATAAAACCTTAAAAACCACTCCGTATCAAAGAGTAAAATGCACTAAAATAAAGCTAATGTGGCTTTTTTCTATAACAAACATAAAAAAAAAGAACCTCTTTTTGGGGTTCTTTTTTGTGGTCTAAATTAGCACTAATTATTGATTGATTCGACGATACCCACGTTTCATTGTAAAATGAGTACGTTTATAAGCTTCATCCACAAAGTTTTGTGTACCACCAAAATTCACGCAATGTTTATTTGGTTGCTCAATCAAAGCGACTTGATAAATATAAGGCCCTGTTGCAATCTTACGACCTGATTGAGATACAGGATACATTTTAACATTGATGACAGCTAAACCCGATGCAGCAGCTGGATACATTGTATGTGTTATGTTATCTGTACATTGAGATTGACCTGCAGGTGCAGATGGTTTGTTCAAAATTACGTCCATGGCCTCTTTAGTAATGGTTTCATTATACTGGCTTACAAAATGGCCTAAATGGTCAAATACACGAACATTAATACGGAAAGGCTGCCCTGTTAAGAAAGTGATACTAGCACAACTTTCAGTACCGTTACCATCTACATAACAACGAGTATCAGCAGGACCATCAGTACCTGCCGAGTTATTGTATGACTGTACAAAGGCAAATCGACCCGTAGGATCAACACCTCCATTCACCAACGCACCAGAAGTACCTCCGTTACCACTAGGGGCACTAGTATATTCTGGATGATCTTCTAACCACTTTTTAATATCTGAATTTTGAGCGTACTCTTCAGGAAGAGCTGATACAATGATTTCTCCTGTAGCATTCATTGGCAATTGATTGTTCACTAAAGGAATATCATTAAGTAGCTTGTCATTATCAAATTTAGGTCGATCAATAGTAGAATCTGTAGGAATAATTTCTGTTTCTACAGACATGATCAATTTTCCAAAGCCCCAATAATAACTACCAACGGTTTTGTCAGTAGTAGAAGTGATTGTAAAACCTGTATTAGTATAACTAAAGCGATTTCTTGCTTCCGATGTAGCTTCTGTGGAGAAATTAAACGATAGCAAATCTCCATTTTGAGGATTGACTTTTTCTGTACAAGTAGGTTCAGTACATAAAGACCCTCTGAGTTCATAAATATATCCACCAGCAGCTGGTTTATAGTCTACGTAATTAAATCCTTCCACTCTAAATGCTAACGTATCTAATGTAACCGTTTGCACACCAGTTAATGGATCTATTTTTAGCGTACTTCGAGCCACAATAATAGGGAAATAAGTGGCGTCAACTACACTGCTATTAGCAATCAAATTAGTGGAAAACTCATTCAATTGAGTATTCACAACAAGATTGGTGACAAAGCTATTGCCTTCTGGCATAAATTCAGCACTTAAAATCACTGGTTGACCAAAGATGGTAGGAGCAATTTCAGAAAGAGACGTTTTGATTCTCATATTAGAGCCATCTGTTTGACGGTCTGCATAGAAAAAGTGAAGATGATGCCATGAATTATCAGTCCAACAGCCATTGAGAGCCGCTTCTGCAGCCAAAGGCTGACCATCTTGACAACCGTGCCTGTTTGCAGCTAAAAGAGCGATATCAACCTTACCTGGAGCAGCTAAGTGAGTACCACCAAGATCCACAGCAAGTACACCATCCACAAAAATCCACATATCATCATCACCAGCAAATTCAAAGACCTCAGTACTCCCTGCTTTATATTTGAATTTACCATAGCCCATCATGGTAAAGTTATAATTACGCAATTTAGACGTTCCTGGAGTATTCGTTCCAACGAAAGCTGAATTGGCAGCCACTGCCGCAGCAAGAGGTGAGCGAGGGCCTCCACTAGCAAGCCAAGCGGCACATAGATTTGATGTAGATTGACCATTCATATCCACTTGATTAGCAGCCCATTTATAGTTATAAGGAGGGCAGAAGATGGATAGACTTTGTGGGCCAAATTGGGATGAACCCGGAGGAGTATTCATACTCTCCCAAACACCTGTAGTAGGATTAACGACATCAAGAGGGAAATACCCTCCATTATTCCAGTTGTAATCAATTTGATAATAATTATTACCAATACTTGGCAACGAGAGCGTTGTTTTTGTCTCTAAATTATAATCAGGAACCGATGTATACCATTGATCAAAAGCATCATTATCACAGGCCGTTCTTGCTTTTACAGGCTTAGCGGCATAAAAATTCAACGCCCCGTTTTCCATAGGAATATAAAGATTTTGCTGAACCATTCCTGGAGTAATATAAACAGTTTGAGCCCAATCTCTTTTTCCACAGATAGACCCACCATTACAAGAATTTCCATCTTCTACAGCACCAGGGCATAACTCGTGAAGATAGCCACGCAATTTACTTAAGCCTTTTGGATTAAAAAAGGCGTCTGTGTGGCATGAAGAAAACTCACCATATTGTACAGCAGCACCTGCAGCAGCATGAAACTGCAAATAAGGAGGCAAAAAGGCATTAGGAGAAGTGGCCATTGGATAGCCATTAACACCCATAGGGATACCAGCCGCAGGAGTTGCCTGGTTAGCGCATTTCTCTGTAACTGGCCTTTTTGCTTTAGCCATCCAAATAGGGTTATTAATATAATCCAGAACCGTTGCAGGCATTACTCCTGCAAGAATATTTCCTTGTTCTTCTGTGAAGTTTTCAAAGTCAGGATGAGTAACCTCAAAATCTCGAATGATAACATCCAATTCAGCAGGTGGTACTTGTACTTGTGCATTTACAAAAGCAGAACCAAGTAGAAAACACGATAAAAAGTATATCCATTTATTTTGAGTCATAATACCAACCATCTCCTTAAAAGAGCCCATATAATATACACTGTAAATATAAACCATTTAATGCATTATGTAACCTTA
>JAAZBG010000157.1 GCA_012513915.1 Fibrobacter sp. | reverse complement strand
GCAATCGGTAAAGCATACCATGATGCCTGCATGACAGATCCTAAAGATATGACTGATGCCGACTTTGAAGCACTTGGTTATAACGACTCCCCTGAGCACACCGATATCATTGCGACATCAGACCGTGTGGTTACCGCACAGCTTCCTGATGGCAGTAAGAAAGTAATTTACGAAAACGGAGAGTTTACACTTTAGATAAACATTGTCACTCTGGAAACAAATAATCATCCAGAGTGACCAACCCTTCTGCTCGCTTCCAATAGTAAAAAAAAATTGCTGCTCAATTCCGGAGCCTGAAATGTGGGGATCACAGGTATTCCATCGTTGAGTCAGCAATCACGAAGAGAAGACAACTAACAACAATCTATCACTTAACTATCAGAATTCCTTTTTAATCAACATCAATAATATCAATTACCGGCGGAAGTATTACCGGCGGCAGAATAAATCTGAATACATCATTTGGTGTGTTTGGTGTTGGTGGATCTTTTTCGATAACAGTGATTGTGGATTCCTTGTCTTTTGATGGCGACGCATGCACGCTGGTCATCGTTGCCGTTCCAAACCCGCTGGTCCCGAATGCACTTCTCTTTATCGACAATCTGTAGACTACATAATACTGCCAGTTCGGGTAATCTGGATTTACTTTAAACGTTTCATCAGTCTCTGGTGAATCTGCTAGCAAATTATACCCGAAATAATTCATATTGTCATCAAGGGAATTACCAAACGATACTATATCCGAGGCATTCCCTTTGTAAATTGCCCCTTCACCACCAAACGGACCAAGGCAGGCAAACCCTGATTTCGCTTTGGTTGATGCACTGATCAAATCCAGTTTTCCTGAAAACACAGTATCACCGGCACCATTCTGGAGACCAAGAGCAACATGGTCGCTATGCCACAGATCTTTAAAGGTATGTCCTTTGTTCCCCCAGCCGATTGCATTCTCACCATAGGTATTATCAACAAAGTATGGGCTGAACACCACCTCAATATCGACGACATCGGCAGAAATGGCATGGGTTATCTTGACAAGCGGCTGCTCAACTCCCCCCAGAGTTCCCCAGAAATACTGGGCTTCCCCGTATTTTGCGATACGATCATACGAGCCGTCGTCAAGATAAAACCTGCCGATAGAATCTGCTATTAATGTGTCAAGCGTTACATTCACGATACCAGTCAGACTCTCAAGAGGCAAACGCTTGGCCTTATATCCTGCTTTTGATACACGAATTGTGTCCTGAACATTTAACGATTGTGCCCTTTTCACAGAATTACCGCCATCCGCATTCTTTGACACAATAGAATATTCTGTAGTTGTCCGGTTAGCCCTGACTACATATGAGTAGTCTGACATAGTTACTTTGAACAGTGCCGGAGCAGTAAGTTTCGGCAGGGCAACGGTCGTACCCGACAGTACCGATTCACCCTGGTATTTCCATATACTTTTTCCACTCAGACTAAAAGCCTGAATTGAATAAACACCTTTGTAGGTATTACTCAGTAAAAGGGTCCCGTTCTTAATTGTAAAATTTTCAGTTGTTACTACGGGAGTCTTTTTCTTTACGCCAATCGTCGTTGAAAATGAATACTGTCCCGAGTTTGCGCTTTCGGTGACCAGTGCTACATTTTCAAGGGATACTATGGCATTCGCCAATGGCTTCCCGGCTGTATTTGTGATAATTCCTGACAAATTTACCATAATATCTGCATGCACACAGATGGCTAAAACAGAAATTACCAGCAACAGATTTTTTATCATAAAATCTCCCCCCTTTTATGGTTTTGATTTCTTTAGTTCATCTACCTGATTCTTCAATTGATCTATTTTTTCATCCAGTTCTCTATCTTTATCTATTGTATTCTGAATACTTTTATTGTTTACAAACATTATTTTCTTAAGTTTCGATAGTGTAAATTCGATGTCTTCTTTCAGAGTTTCCAGCGTACGATTAAACAGTGACAACCGCAGACACTCATCATTGAAAGCGATATATGAATCAATCTGCCGTTTGAGTTCCAACTGTTCCTGGCGCATCGATTCAAGCAGCACAGTGTTATCCGGCATTACCTGATCGGATTTGATTTGTTCTCCAAGATTCTTATAAGCCATCCGTACATTATCATACATGAACTTTTTACTGAACAGTGTGTCATCCGAAAGTCCATCGTAATTTGTCACTGTTTTTTCTGCTTTTTCAAGTGCAGCCAAAGCATCATTATATTTCTTCTGAATCATATACGCGTATGACTGCAGTAGAAAACCTTCAGCCTTAAGAACAATCCTGTCTGTTGCGCCAGCCAGTGCTGCACCGGCACTTATACAATCGCTCCACTGACGGGATTTTACTGCTGCCCAGGCAAAACCGAGCTGAGCATCCTGATAATATGCACTTGACGATGGTACAAGTTTAAAGGCCGCAGCTGCTTTCGACAGTACATTTTCCTCATAGTAGATCATACCTGCAAAAACATATGCTTTGTTCTTTATCTCATCCTGCTCCTTGCCACTTGACACAGTACCAACACAGTTTTCTATTTGATTCATTACCACAGCGAATTCATCACCGTTTCTGTATCGTGCAACAGCAGCGCTGAATTGTGCGAAGCAGTAATCCGGATGTGTTTCCGGAATTACGTTGAGATACTGTACCGCTTTTTGATTTTCTTTCTGATGTAAAAGTGTTTGCCCCATAAGATAATACCCATGCATACGGATCGAGTCCGGGGCACTGGATCGTTCAATTACCTGAAACTGATCTGCAACAGCAGTGTAATCAGCGTTACGATAATTGATTCTCATTATAGCAAGGTTCGCTCCCGGAATGACGCTGCTTGACGAATACTGTAGTTTTACAGAGTCAAACAGGCTAACTGCCTCTTCCCTGAAATCAAGATTCTCCATACAGAGACCTGAATAATATGTCGCATTGTCATTTTTATAAAAATTCGGATAGGTCACCCGCAACTGTTTAAACACAAAATATGCATCCCAGTAATTCCCTTTAAAGAACAGCTTCATGGCTTTATTGTAAAGTTCATTTTCGCGGAGATCAGCTTTTTCCGCAAATTTGCGGGCGTATTTTTCCTCTCTGTGTTTCCCGAATTCAAAACGAAGATACAATGAATGAGATCCTCTGATATTTTCGGCGGTATAGTTTGTCAACTGATAGGAAAACAGCATGTCACGTCCGTTATTAAGCTGAGGAGTATTTATGGTAAACCCGAGCATCCATGCATTTATGGTATCAAAATCATTGACATACACACCACCGGAAACGGTAACCATCGGAAGCACCGATATATCAGCCAGTACCGCTTGTGTTTTCTCCATGATTTCATTATCCATGAATACCTTTTTATCACTCAGTATATCAAGAAGATCCGCTCTGCCATGAATTTTCACCTTGTTATTAACCAGAGACAGTGAGTATAGTAACGACAATCCTCTTGGATAGGACATGGTTCTTTCGCCGGAGACATCAGTAGCAATTGCATTTTGTAATTGCAGCCCCACAAGATGATATCCAAGAAACGGATGATTTATAAGACGGTACGTACCCCCGATGTCAACTGCTGCACCGTATTTAGGATCATCAAAATTGCTCTGATAGAGTATTTTTGCATTAATCCCGTAGCTGAAACGCCCAGCTGCATTTGATGCATATGACAATACGACCGCATAATTATCATTTTTCACTGCGTCACCGACAGTACTCACCGGTGCATATAAGAAATCGGGGCTGTAATTCTGTACCGGCTGACCATTTTCGGCAGTTACACCGACACCGAGTGTACGATACAATCCGATCGGCATAACTAACTCCGAGTTCCACAGTCGCGACACAGCGTCAGGTGCAAGTGACACAACGGCACTTAACGATGGATAATTTCTTTCTATCAAAAGTGCCGGATTAGTCAACCCTGATGACATCATGAAAAGATTTCGCCACTTATCAGTCAGTAAATACTCTCCCGGAAGACCATCAGCATATCCTTTTGATAATGCAAATGAACTTATCAGAATCATGAACAGTATCAGTATTGATTTACATCGCATATTTTTTGCATTTACATTAAAGAATTTGATATGCATTACCGTTTTACACCAATACGAAGTGATTTAATCTGTTTTTTACCATCAGCACCGGTCATTGAAAACAGTGCCATATAGGTCCCGGTGCCGACCTTGCGGCCATGAGCATTTGTTCCATCCCAGAAAAAATAGAGACGACCGCCGACAGGAATCATTTCCTTATTATCAACAACAATATTTTTGACAACATCATAAACAGTCACCGTACCACTGATATTTCCTGATATACCGGTAGTACCTTCAGGAACAACCGCGAGAATCATCGAGTTTTCCCTGATGTTATTCTCGAGCTTTGCTTTTACAAATTCTGTTTTTATACCATCAGGGATTTTCGATTCTGCTGACAGTGGATTGTTAATCGCTACCGGTATATATCCTGTCCCCTTTGATGAAATTGTTGTCATAGTAAAGGGAACCGTTGTACTGCATCTGTCAAAGGCGATAAGTGGATTTTTAAATACCGCAGAAATATTATCAGGATTTTTATGCTGAAGACTTCTGTCATTCAAGGCTTTGTCGTTTACTTCACGATCAAATTTCCCGGACCAGTATCCTGACCCCTCTTTACAATCCAGCACAACCACATCAAGCGGTGTACTATTTGAGTTTGTAATAGTTACTTTTGCAGGAGGCCTGATTTGATAGGCTCCCGGATACACCCTGACCTCTATCGTTTTCATCTCATTGGTTATATTCGTTACCCGTGTTCCATTATAATAGAATTCAATACGGGAGCCGGTATTACATACCATCTCAATGCCATCAACCGGAAGTGCATTCTGCTTTTTTACCACAGTAAGCGTGGTTTGTGTAGTTGTATCCTTGACCTGTCCGTTGACTTTATTGACTAATTGATAGGTTATTTTAATCTGAAACCGTGAATCACCATCCTGTATGGGGAAATTATCTGAAAAAATAAATTCATCATTGGTATATAGGCTTGATGTCTTGTTATTCATGACCATAGTCTTCGGTTCACCTGATATTACGGTAAGAATTGTTCCTAAAACATGATTCATTGACAACGCCAGAAGTGTTTGATAATCACTTTTCATTACCCATATATCACTGACCTTATTTGATTGCGAGTACATATTGTTAGCAATATTATCAGTCATGTCAACAAGACTCTGAGGTGGTGTGGTTGCAGTATTATGAAGATAAACGGTAAACGTCGTTGGTGTATTGGTACCCTGCTGGAAGTTGAACGGATCCTTCCCGCCATGCTGTGAATTATCACCTAACGGATGTGGTTCGCCATCAGAAAGGAAAATGATAAACTGTCTGTTTTTGGGATTTACAGCCAGGCTCATTGCCTGTAGTGCAGCATCAAATGCATTATTGATATTGGTATTTCCGACAGTTGCAAACTCTGGTTTGTAAAGAAGATCCGAACAGACGACATCAAGCCGGTTTTTCTGGTTATACCGTTTGAGCGTATCGATACGTAACAGTTCCTTGATAGCCTGAATACCGGTTTTATTTCCTTTTACCTTTTTATCAAGTCCGACGAGCGGAAGGTAGGATTGATCCCCCTTGCCTTCAAGTTGTGTAAACAAAGGGTTATTACGGTGATCGAGATAGAGCACCTCCCTGAATATCACCACTCCGACTTCCGCATCGGGAAAATTCGCATACACTGAATCAGTAAGATCAGACGCGACTTTGAACCGTGCCCCGAACGGATCATTGCCCGGGTAGGTATTACCAAGTCCCATCATACTGTATGAATGATCTATGACAAAAACAATTGATGGCGGGTTTTTATCCTGAATGACTCCCTCAATAATATTGCTTGCATTGCAGGCACGTATCCGGGGTTGAATCGCAACAACCTTATCGGACACTTCGATTGTCTGACCATCAAGATTTTCCGGGCAGGTATTAATAACAAGCTCACAGACTTCAGCGGACAATGGTAATGTGCACGCTATCAGAAGTGCAATTAGTATTCGAAGGTTATACATATTATCTATACGCCATAAAAAAGGTGACAAAACCAAAACGTTCTGCATTACTGGATAATATAATCCAATTTAGTTTATTGTACAAAAATAATTTTATATAAATATTTTTTAATATTTTATATGATTATATATCAGTGTATTAACAAGTATATACTGTACAATAATATTACACTTTATAAAGTTTTTATAAATTTATCGTAATTTTGTTAGTATATTAATATGAGGAGATTTCTCAGGTTTTAACCATTATCCTAAAAGGCGCAGTTGATCGCGGCGCAGAATCGTAACCTATTGAGCGCTAAGCGTTTCAAACCTCTTGACCTTATCACCCTTCGATAAAGCCTGCGAGGTTTTCAAGGCTTATCATCTCAATATCTTACGGTTCTGCATTCACGCCAACTGCGCCATTTAGGATTATAAAGTGCATACTATGATATCAGTTTTTCTATTTATTGATTACCGGCAGTATTTCAGCGCACTCTATGATGACCTCAAGGCTTCGAAGCCATCATTTTCATACCGTTCATTCTCCCGTATGGCCGGTTCAACATCTCCAAATTTTTTCCAATATATCAGAGACCGGAAACTCAACATCAGTGCACATGCACTTTCCACACTGGCCAGATCATTAAAACTTGGTGCAAAAGAGGAAGAGTATCTCGAAACAATCGTAGCGTTTGACCATGCGAAAACCCATGAAGAAAAAAACAAGTATTTCCGGCGGATTTTACAGATTCGCGGTCAGAACCATGCGGTAGAGCTCCAGAAGGAGCAGTATGATTTTGTCTCACACTGGTACATACCGGTCATCCGTGAACTTGTCACCTGTAAAGATTACAACAATGACCCCCAGTGGATTGCTGACCGGATTGTTCCGTCAGTGACACTTGCACAAGTGAAAAAGAGTATTACACTGCTTCAAACCCTTGGCCTTATCACCTATGATGAAAGCAACAACCACTGGAAACAAACCAACCGCACAATCAGTACGCCGTCAGAGGTGCTTTCTGTTGCTGCAATAAATTATCATATCAATACTATAGAGCTTGGTAAAGAATCATTGTCACGATTTAGCGCACAGCAGCGTGATGTCCGTGCTGTTACACTGGGCCTTCCGAAATCAAAGGTACCTGAACTTAAAAGCATGATTGAGACATTCTGGAGTGATCTGCTTTCTTTTGCCAATGAGATGCATGATGTAGAGCAGGTGATGCAGGTTAACATTCAAATGTTCCCTATGTCAAAGGACGATAACTGTGACAAAAAGAATTAACACTTTTAGTTTGTTACTTCTGTGTGCCAGCCTGACACTCTGCATCAGCTGCGGGACATCGTCAATTGCAGGTGGTGCGGGTACCGGTAATCCCGGCAAGACGACTTTTGCCATAATTGCACAGGATACCACACCGGCTATATCATTAGGTAAAGCTACTGATGTCACTGACATTATCATACCTGACAGCATCAATACATTTTTCAATGTAACATCATCGTTTATCATTGTAAAGCGAATCCATTTTATCTATAATCCGGAGGATAAACCCGATGCCATGACACTGATTCCGCCTTTACGTATTGACAATGAAAGTGTCGTTCTTGAAGGGCCATTTACATTTAATACTCTGACGGGCATATCGGATTCCCTGTTGGGATTTGTCCTTCTTCCCGACGCGAATTACACCGGAGTGCGCATTGTTATTGAAAACAAGCCCAATAAGAATTCGATTTTTTTAAGTGGTACATTTCGTCATCAAAACATTGACTATCCGTTCCGGTTTGACCTTTCACTCAATGTAACAGTCAACTACGACCACAATTCACAGGTATACATAAGTGGAACCGACAGTACTGACATAAAAGTCGTCCTTGATGCATCAAAGTGGCTTTCAAATATCAACATTGGCAACTGTATATCCAGTCAGCCGTCACCGTTTGATTCAAACGGTACATTTGTCCTTAACGGTAAGATAACCGAAGGTGTTTGTGCCGAGATACCCAGGAAAATCAACGAGAACATCATCAAGTCAGGGCGGCTGAAAGTCAAACAGGTCAAGATTAAAAAAGCACCATGAACAGCTGATCCAACATCCAGCGTGTACGTCTGCAATAGTAAAGCATTGCAGACATCATACCGGCCAAACCCGTTCATCAGTACTACCTTTCTCCGTACATTCCTGTTTCATGATACGATTTTAACATTGCATTTCAATTGCCGCAACGCTATAATTTTTTTTGTGACCATACCTGAAAGGATGTATTATGATCAGATATGCTTTAATTGCTGCAGCAGCACTGTTATGTATCGGTTGTGCAAGTAAAAACGAAGTTGAAATCACCAATCTTGCCGGTGGAAGCATTTATTTAAATTTCAGAGCGGAAATACATGCAATCCCGCCGTCAGGAACAAAAACCATTACCGGTATTCCGAATGGTACTTATGAGTACAGTACAACGTACACAATTCCGTTTGGGTATAGTGGTACGGTCGATGGCGATGCGGCTGCCGGCACATTTATCTTCGAGGATAAAGATACTAAAATCAATATGCTCTACTCTTCAACGGTAAACGACTCAACATATACATTGCACTGTACGAGTTCATCGACGAGAAATCTGAATTCCACAGATCCTCTGACAGGTACGGAATGACAGGCAGAAGAAGTCAGAGTTTAGAATCCAGGAGCAAGTAGAATTCGTTATTGTTATTCTCGTTGTAATTTATCAATACAAGATATTCCAGAATTAATTGGTCTGAACTTGTTACTATAGTTGGTATAGATCTATTGCCCACTTTCCAAACTCTGCGTAATTGTATATATTCTGTATATATGGATCCATCACTTTTATTACCTACAGCTTCTATCGATGATGCAACTGCTACTTTTATTCGTAAAGTACAGGAAGTCAATCCAAAAATCCAGACTGAACTTATAGAGAAAGCATTCCGTTTTTCATTTAATGCGCACAGGAATCAGCTTCGTAAATCGGGGGAACCGTTTCTCGCTCACCCGGTTGCAGTAGCGCTCATTCTTGCGGAGCAGAAACTTGACCCTGTCACAATCTCAGCCGGATTGTTGCATGATGTCATCGAGGATACACAGATCTCGCGTGAAAAAATCATTGAAACCTTCGGCGAGGAGGTTGGAGTTCTGGTTGATGGTGTCACAAAGATTCGTACGTTTCAGATGAAGTCACGGCAGGAGCGTCAGGCGGAAACCTATCGTAAAATGCTTTTGTCAATGGCCAAAGATCTTCGGGTTATTATCATCAAATTTGCCGACAGGCTTCACAATTTACGAACATTAAAGTATTTATCGCCTGACAGAATTAAGGCAATTGCAGCTGAAACGCTTGATATTTATGCACCGCTGGCCCACCGGCTCGGTATGGCAAGAATCAAATGGGAACTTGAAGACCTTGCATTCAAGCATCTCTACTGGGAAGAATATAAGGACATTGTTTCAAAGGTTGTGGCAAGCAGAGGTGAACGCGAAGCTATTATTGACAGTTTTGTAGTTCCGCTGCGAAGAAAACTGGAAGAGGAGAAGATTGAGGCCACTATCGTTGGTCGTCCGAAACATTTTTACAGTATCTACCGAAAAATGGTACAGCGTAACAAACCATTTGAGGATATTTACGATCTGCTTGCGATCAGGGTGATCGTTTCATCAATACGCGACTGTTACCATGTGCTTGGAATTATCCACTCAATGTGGACTCCGCTTCAGGAGCGGTTTAAGGATTATATCAGTACCCCCAAGCAAAACGGATATCAATCACTCCATACAACAGTATTTGGAGAAAAGGGTACAATAGTTGAAATGCAGATCCGTTCCTGGGAGATGAATCAGGTTGCCGAGGATGGTATTGCTGCGCACTGGCTTTACAAAAGCAACGAAAAAGAGATGAGCAGGGACGATAAAGCGCTGGTCTGGCTTAAAAACCTTATCGACTGGCAGAAGGATCTCACCGATTCTACAGAATTCTTTGAATTCTTCAAAATAGACCTTTTTCATGCCGAGATTTTCGTATTTACTCCAAAGGGTGATCTGATATCATTACCGAAGGGATCTACCGTCCTCGATTTTGCGTTCTCGGTACATACATCACTGGGACTTCACTGTATCGGCGGTAAAGTTGATGGAAAAATTGAACCTATCAATAAACCACTTAAAAGCGGTCAGACCATTGAAATACTTCATCTCAATTCCAAGAAGCCATCAATAGACTGGCTCAGAGAGGTAAAAACCCTGAAAGCCCGCAGCGCAATCCATCGCTGGCTTAAAAGTACCGGGCGACAGGAATCAATTGATCTTGGAAAAAAGATTGTTCAGAACTCCTACAAGAAAGTTCACACTCCGACTCCATTTAATGATCATATCGCAGGCATTCTTCAGTTTCTCGGATTAAGTAATATCGACCGGATGTATGAACTTGTCGGTAGCGGAGAGATGCCTGTAAGCCGGGTGATGCAGTTCTTTCAGGTTCGTAAAATAAAAAAGTCACCGGCAAATGTTGTTTCCCGCCTTGTTAATTCATTCACCGGCAAGGCAAATCAGGGTGTACTGGTTGGCGGCAGCGAGGATCTGATGGTACGGTTTGCAAAATGCTGCAATCCGATTCCCGGTGATCCGATTATAGGATTTGTTACCCGGGGACGTGGTATTTCGGTGCACAAGGCAGACTGTACCAATTCAGTGCTGTTCTCAACCGATGAGGACCGTAAAATCGAGGTGTCGTGGGATGATGGTCAGCAGAAGAAATATTTTGTTGCGCTTGAAATCATTGGAATGGATCGGCCGGGATTATTAAACGATATATCGTTAGTATTCTCTGAATTCGGTGCAAATGTCATTGAAGGATCGATCAGGACGCTTAATCAGCAGGCGCGCAGCAT
The DNA here is from genome assembly GCA_012513915.1 of Fibrobacter sp. GTDB lineage: Bacteria > Fibrobacterota > Chitinivibrionia > Chitinivibrionales > Chitinispirillaceae > JAAZBG01. The sequence continues at coordinate 25,317 of JAAZBG010000157.1, read as the reverse complement.
GTTTAAAATAGAGATTCGCAATATCAATCAGCTTAAGCAGATTTTTAGAAAAATTCAGCGGATAAAAGGAATTGAAAACATTACCCGTGTCAAAGATTATATTAATTACCCCCAGGAAAACAATACCTGACACTATCGGAAAGGTAAGGTGGCAATGGCAGTTGATATCCCGGTAATTGTAGCAATATCAGCATTTGCTGCTGGTGTTTTGGTCAGCGCAGGCATATTGACCGTACGTACATTAAAAAACAAAAAAAAGGCATCACAGCAGAATTACAGTACAAGTTTTGTTTTTTCCGGCAATTTAAAACAGACAACACTTCTTGATGCAATCCAGTTCCTTGAGATTGGCCGTCGTGATGGAATTCTTCATATATTCTCCGGCCGAAGAAAAGGGTATCTTACCTTTGTTAAGGGAAAAGTAGTTGATGCTTTCTATCGTAATGAAATTGGCAGAGATGCAATTTTCCAGATGCTTGAGCTTAATGAAGGTGACTTTTATTTTGAACCGAAAGTAATTGTGCAACCACGATTGATGTCTGATACAATGATGGACATTGCGTTCGAATGGGACGCTCGGAAAAATGGTGCTTTTCAGGAGTAATTGATGAGTGGTAAGTTGAAGATTTTTTCAGGAAATGCTAATATTCCGCTTGCAGAGGCAATATGTAACAATGCCGGCGTTCAGCTTGGCAAATGCGAGATCAATAAGTTCAGTAACGAAAATATCAAGGTGAGCATTCTGGAAAGCGTACGCGGACAGGATGTTTTTATCATACAGCCATCATGCTCGCCTGTCAACGAAGGTATCATGGAGCTTCTGATTATGATCGATGCGGTCAAGCATGCAAGCGCGGGTCGTATCACTGCTGTACTGCCATACTTTCCCTATGCCCGTTCAGATAAAAAAGATGAACCAAGAATCTCGATCACCGCACGGCTGATTGCAGACCTTCTTGAGACAGCAGGTGCAGACCGTGTGATCACCATGAATCTTCATTCGCCACAGATACAGGGTTTTTTCAGAATTCCGGTCGATCATCTTCTCGCAGGACGAATCCTGTGCGATTATTTTCAGAGATGCAGTCTCACGGATTGTGTTGTTGTCGCCCCCGATGCCGGGAGTGCAAAACGTGCCGGTCATTATGCCATTAAGCTTGGCCTACCACTTGCAATTCTTGACAAGCGCCGTTCTGACGACTCCGAGTCACCGGAGATACACAATGTCATCGGTGATATCAAGGGCAAAAAAGCGCTTATCTTTGATGATGAGATTGCATCCGGCGGATCCATTCTTGAAGTTGTAAAGGCACTTGAAAAACTTGGCGTTGAGGAAATTGAAGCCTGTTGTGTCCATGCGGTGCTCAGCGGAAGTGCGGTTGAGAAACTTGCAAAATCGTCCATTAAAAAACTTGTCACCACCGATACGGTATTCATTCCCGAATACAAAAAATTCCCTCAGCTTGTTGTACTCAGTGTGGCAGAGCTTTTCGCAAAAGCCATTATGTCAACAAACAGAGGCGAGTCGATCAGCGTATTGTACGATAAGTTTTAAGGGAAAGTAGTAAGGAGCAAGTAGCCGGAAAACCGGCGCCCGTAGGGGCGAATCATCATTCGCCCGGCGTATATGCATTAAAATATGAACCAAAAAATATGCAAACACCGGAGAATCATTATTCGCCCAATACAAACCAGAACCGACACAATTTCCAGGGTACCATTAGCACAAAACTTAGCTAGCAGGTTTTCTTTCATCCCATACAGTGAAACAAGACAATAACAATGATCCACCAAACTTATAAAATGTATTTCAATTCTTTTCCTGACTACATGCTACATGCTACTTGCTACTTGCTACCTGCTCCCGAATGGTCGTCTCATGATTAAAATCACCTGCACTTCCGAAGAAGCGACATGCCGTGTCGACCGGTTCCTACGTAAGCGTTTACCGCTTATGTCGTTATCAGAGATCTATTCGCTTATCCGTAAAGGTGGTGTAAAGATAAATGATAAAAGGACAAAACAGGATTACCGTTTACAGGAGGGTGATACTGTCGAGATTCAGGCAGACCAGTCGGAACTTGTATCCAAAAAGAGCCCTGATCAGACGCTTGCGTCAATTGTCAAAACAAGCCACTTTGTACGCAATTTTAAAATAATCTATGAAGACAACGATTTACTTGCCTGCAACAAGCCATCCGGCCTTGTGGTTCATCCCGGAAGTGGCCACCTGAAACACGACACGCTTATTGATCTGGCTACCGGCTATCTGTTAAACAAAGGGGCGCTTAAAAACGGTGAGGAAGCTGCACTGGTACACCGGCTTGACCGTGATACTTCCGGAATTATTCTTATTGCAAAAAGCAAGAACGCATTGAGAAAAATTCACGAAATATTCCGCAGCAGGAATCTTGTTAAACATTATGTCGCGATCTGTCATGGACGCCCGCCGCTCAATGAGGGGGAAATAGTCCTCGGGCTCAAAAGGAAAGATGAACGTAACGGCGGTATGAAAATGCAGGTTGATAATAGCGGGGAGTATTCCAAAAGTACGTATCGCCTTGTTGAGTATAATACTAGGTTTTCTAAAGTTGATGTATTCCTTGAAACCGGAAAAACACATCAGATCAGGGTTCATCTTACACATGTCGGTGCACCGATTGTTGGTGATGAGCGTTACGGAAATCCGGAACTTGACACATCACTTTCATCATCGTTCAAAAAACGCCTCTGCCTTCATGCCTATCGCCTCTCGTTTAATCATCCTGCTAAAGGAAAAAAAATTACACTTGAAGCACCATTACCCCCGGAATTCACATCATTTTTCAATTAATGATAACTCTCCGTTTTTATTAGAGTTAGATTGAATAACATCATTGCACATTTTTGATATCTGTGGTATTATTGTTTAACTGGATATCACAAATCAACAGCATATTGCAGATTCAGCAGTATCGAAATCAGGAATCATTATGGCTGAAAACGAGACATCATCCGCCGAAGATCGAAGCAGCATCCGCATACGGAATATGCTTGCATCAATCGAACGGACGTTTCTTCCTGTCAATACGGTAATCGGCAAGTACCGTATTATTGAAGAAATTGACAGAGGCGGAATGGCGGTCGTTTACAAAGCTATCCAGATGGATCTTAACCGGGTAGTCGCTCTTAAAGTGATGCCTGCGAATATTTCAATCAACCATGGATTTGTTGAGCGGTTTCTCTCAGAAGCCCACGCAATCGCCCAGTTGAATCATCCTAATATTGTAAAAATCATTGAAGTCGCCACTGAAGGTAATATTTACTATCTGGCAATGGAATACATTCCAGGTCAAAACCTCTATTACTTCCTTCATTACCAGAAACCAAAACTTGTTGATGTTCTCGAAATTATTATCAAGCTTACTGAAGCACTTACCTGTGCGCATGGACAAAAGATAATTCACCGGGATCTGAAACTTAACAATGTAATAATGCGCGACCAGTTGTCTCCTGTGCTGATTGATTTTGGTCTGGCAAAAGCGATGGAAAACGATGAATCGTTACGTCCGGGCATTACACGAACCGGTGAAGTTATGGGATCGCCGTCATACATGGCACCGGAGCGGCTTCTTGGAGGTCCGGTGGATCAGCGCAGCGACATCTGCTCGCTGGGCATAATGCTTTACGAAATGCTTACATTTAAAAACCCCTATCTCGATCAGCGTAATTTGCATCAGACAACAATCAACGTTATGGAATCGAACCCGATTCCGCCGCGGCGTCTCGTTCCCTGGCTCCCGATTGAAATTGAAGCAATCACCCTGAAAGCGATGGCGAAAGATCCTGCAAACCGTTACCAGACAATGGGACAGTTTAAAGCTGATATCCAGAATTATATTAACGGTGATCCCATTATTGCACGTCCACCTACGATTATATCCCGTGTCAGACACTTTGTAAAGAAACAATGGGCACCGCTTGCTATCGGATTCACGATCCTTGTATTCTCTGTGCTTTTCGCAGCAATGTTCTATTTGCAAAGTAAAAAAGGTCAATCGCACTGGCAGCCGATTTTTACTGACCAGTTTGATGAGAAAAGTCATACCGCTGACTGGATTTTTACTCACGATCCTGTAAACGATCCATCACAACGGTTCTTTACCGGAAATGAGGATCTTCGAAGCGCCGGAAAAGGAACTGTTGCTGCGCTGCTCAACAAGCACTTCAACCGCGATATCATGATTACGTGTGATTTTCTTGCAAACCCTGACGATCTTTACAACTGCGGCATTTTTCTCAGCGGCAACACTCCGGATTCATCATACTGTTTTCATATCAACCGTAACGGTCGGGGAGAAACCGGTATTACACTCCCGGGAAGCAGATTTCTGATCAGGGATGTCCCGCCGGGAAAGGTACCGTTATTAAAACGAAACCGTGTTATCGTGGAACGTATCAACGATCAGATAACCTTTACCATGAATAATGTTATTGTCACACAAATTTACGATAACTTTCCGGTACTGGGACGCGGTCATGACAAACTTGGGATTTTCATTAACAAAGGCGCCTGTCGTGTTGACAATATCAAAGTTTACCGCCGTGCAACGCCGCAGGTTCCAAGCCCCATGCTTATTGCCGACCGGTTTATGGAACGCGGCGATTTCGAAGCTGCGATGGATGAATATACGAACCTGCTTATCGATTTTGCACAATCATCTATCGCCAATGAAATCAAGCTTAAGATGATTAACTGCCTGATACGGCTTGAAAAAAACGCTGAGGCACTCGAGCTTCTGAATTCGTTTTCAACACTTACTCCAAAAGAGGAACGGTACAAACCATATCTTTCGTATCTTCACTCCAAAATACTTGTCAATCAGGGATATATGACCTCCGCCGATACGATATATCAATATCTCGCGGATAACTATGGGGCCTCTTCGATCAACCTGGAACTGTATACACGTGAATCCATAGATCTTTTCAATCTTGTTACATCCAACCGGTTCGATTCTGCCCGACAGCAGTTTTATCGTATATCCGGACGCTATAAGAAAGATCATGTAAAAAATGCACAGCTTTTTGAGCTCCTGACATCATATTATTTCAAAACGTTACAGAACGATTCTGTTATTGCACTATCGGCTGAGATTTACAATAATTATAAAGGTATCGGCGCATGCGCGTTGACATCAAAGTATCTCTCTGCACTGGCGTATCTTAACAAAGGGAAAAAAGATACTGCAAAACTGGTACTTGATCAGTTAATTACCGGCAACGCCCTTCCTGAAAGAAGCACGGAAATGCTTTACATAATGGGCCAGATCACAGAATTCGATTTTTCATACAAAGAGGCATTGCTCCTCTATCGCAGATTATTCCAGGAGGCCTCCCGCTCAAACGAACTGACATGGATGGCTGCAATTGCTCAGGGATTACTTCTTTGTAAAGATTCCGGCACAGCAGCCAATACACTGTTTAAACATGTGCAGGATGGTGATCATATTTTCCCGCAGCCCCGATTGATTGCATCATATTTTCAGGGAATGATTTCCGACTCAGTATTTTACCAAAAATGGCAGGTGCTTTCCCCTGACAATCCCTGGTATCTGTACTATCAGGCCCGAAAACGCTATTGCGCCAATGATATGGAAGCATCACAGCGGCTCTTAAATCAGCTTTTGAGCAGGCTGTCCAAAAAAGAGTGGTCATACTTCAGGATTTTCAAGATTGTTACCAGTATGGATCGCTGGTAAAGGATTCCCGTTCAATCAGCCGGTTCACGTAAAAAAGTCATGGCTATTATTGTCACTACAACACACAACACTTGCGCTTTTTACAACAAATCCTGTATAATGAAAAACAACCCTGTCTGGAATCATAACAGGAATCTAGCAATTGTTTCCGGAGTGAAATCTTTTGGTAAGATACAACCTCGATGATATTCAGGAAGATATGGTTCTGGGTGAATCGATCTTTCTTCCGACAGGTGAACTTCTGCTTGCTGCAGGCTACAAAGTAAAAGAACGCTACCGCGACCGGCTCAAGCAGCTTGGGTACAAAGCAGTTTTTATAGAAGTTGAAGGAACCGAAGGCGTTACTTGGGAATCTACGGTCTCCGAAGCTTCTCAGCGTGAGATGTCATCATCAATTGATACATCATCAAAAGAACTAACCAACGCCATTACCCAGTTTAAAAATAAAAGCGGTGAAAAAGTCCGTGATATCATCAAAGAAAACCATCTCTACCTGAACAAATTTATCATGAGCACCGGCATGGTCAAAGCGCTTGATCAATTTGTCAACGAGATCATGAGTCAGTCGGCAATCGTGCTTAATCTCAGCGCGCTCCAGCAGACACAAAGCAGTCTGCTTGCCCATGCAATGAATGTAACGATTACATCACTCTGTATTGGTAAGCGATACAAGTTCTCCTATGAAGAGATGAAACAGCTTGGAATCGGCGCGCTTAATTACGACCTCGGCATGATTGCGCTTCCAAAGGAACTTGTTGAGAAAAAACATGCCGATTTTGATGAATCCGACGTGAAACTTTACAAACAACATACAGTTTTCGGTTTTCTTATGTTGTCACAGAATCATGCCATTCCGACAACCAGCGCAGCGGTAGCACTGCAGCATCACGAATATCAGGATGGAAGCGGGTTTCCAAGAGGAATCAAGGGTGATAACCGTCCGCCACTTAAAGATTTCTCACGTCAGAATATGATACACCGTTTTGCTGAAATTGTTGCTGTTGCTGATACCTACGATATGTTAATAAGCGGACGGTCACAAATGGGTATAGAACAGCATAGTGTACCGGCGGCAACAAAAAAACTGATCGAGCTCAGTCAAAAACAGCTCAATGCCGATATTGTCAAAACACTCCTTTCCATCGCTCCGGTATTTCCGGTAGGTGCACGGGTACGAATAGTGCAGGCACCGACCCCTCAACTGATCGGATACTTTGGTGTGGTTGCAAAAGACAACCCGTCAAGTCTCGATTGCCCACAGATAATAATCTTCGAAACAAAAAATCATCAGAAGGTAAAACCGATTCTTATCGATCTATCAAAGTATAAGGGGTTTGCGCTGGAGCTGGTGGTTTAGAAGAAGTAGCACGTAGCACGTAGCACGTAGCATGTAGCAAGGAGTAAGGAGGAAAGTATCTATGTGCTAGCTGCTACGTAAAAAACACATGTCAAATATTGAATATTTGTGGTCGAAGGACCAGAGGGGGCTGGGGGTAAGGCCATTCACAACCCAACAAAGTACAAGGGATTCGCTCTGGAGCTGGTGGTACAAGAGTTTAGGAAGTAGCAAATAGATTCTTCCTACTTGCTACTTGCTACTTGCTACTTGCTACTTGCTACTTGCTACGTAGGGCTACATCTTTTTTCCACAAACCTATTCCCTTATCATCTGTACAAAGGTATTTTTACTGGTTATAAGTATCTATATTTATTCGGAGTTAGCAATGAAAATACAGGCACCGCATGTTTACCGCAATGTCCATGAATTGACAGATGTTATAGCGGATATACGCAGCAAGGGAAAGTCGATTGTCACAACTAATGGTTGTTTTGATATTGTGCATACCGGACATATTGCGTATTTGACAGAAGCGGCATCATTTGGTGATGTGCTTATTGTCGGGATAAATTCCGATAAAAGTGTTCAGCAGCTCAAGGGTCCGACTCGACCTCTGCAAAAGGAGCACGACCGGACGTTTATCATCAGTTCATTAAAAATGGTTGATTACGCTTTTATCTTTGAGGAAAAAGATCCGATTGCATTCCTGAGTGTGATTAAACCGGATGTCCATGTCAAGGGGGGTGATTATACACCCGAAACACTTCCTGAAAAAACAATCGTTGAAGACAATGGCGGGAAGATCGCCATTGTCTCTTTTGTAAATGGATACTCGACGACATCGATTGTAAAGAAAATTGGTGAAAGCAAAGAGTAAGAAAATGTAAGATTAAGGTAGAGGAAAGATGCTCAGGATTCGATAACGGGCAGTATTAAGGTCGATAAAGAAGGGTAGGAAAGATTAAGATTAAAGATCCGGTTATTTTGGCGGGGTAAAAAGTTCGTTCTTCTCACCCCGGATTTCAACCTCACTCTTATTCTTAATCTCCAGCTTGATCTTTTAATGATCGAGTGATAAGCTTAGAAGCATAACGGAGGATTGTCAAATGAAATCCCGCACAGCGGAAAAAACAGTTGAAGCATTGATGACACGATTTAATAAAAATCCACAATCACTTGTATTTTCAAGGCTTGCGGATGAATACCGTAAGGACGGTAATTACTCGAAAGCGATTGAAGTCTGTATTAACGGTTTACAGAATCACCCTTCTTATATCACCGGAAGAATTGTTCTTGGAATGTGCTACACAGAGCAGGGAAATCATCAGGCAGCAATTCAGGAGTTTCTGGCCGCAATAGTTCTTGACAGAAAAAATCAAGGCGCCATGAAACAGCTTGCTGACCTCTTTAACCGTCAGGGTAACAGCCAGACTGCCGGCGAGCTTTATCACATGCTCAGTAAACTGGATCCGGGAAACAGATCATTACAGATAATTTCCAAACAGTTTACATTCTCCGGTAACACCGATATTTTTTCGATCCTCGGCCTTCCGTCACCTCAGACATCATTCAATTTCAAGGCTAAAGAGCAACCATTCACCGGAAACGATGACAATACACCATTCGTGGAACCATCATTCCATGACGCACAGACAATGGCACTCTCTGAGGATGGTTTCAGTGCTCCGCAGGCAACTGACGATGTACAGCCGGTTACATCCGAGGAAGTCGACTCACGTATGGATGAGTTATTCGGTCTGACAGATACAGCATCATCTGCCACTCAGCAGCCTGACCAGCCGATCTTGCAGGAACCTGATCCTGTAGAATCGTTATCCGGTGAAGATATCGAAGACAGAATGAATGCCCTTTTTAATAATGAACAGCCTCAGGAGATTATTGAGACGGTTGGCGCAGCAGCCAATGATCAAATGCCACCGTTTGATTCCATGGAACCGCTTCAACCGCCGTATGAAGATTCCATCAACCTTACTTCAGAAAACAATAAATTATCGGGTGATGAAGTCAGTGATCATATAGGATCACTCTTTGGTGACGACTCACTTGAGCATTCTGACCAGCCAATTGTGCCATCACTTGACATTGAAGACGGCAGCAGTCCGGAACTGCTTACCGGTGATGATCTTCAGAACCATCTTGAGCAACTGATACCTTCGGAGAATCCTCAGAGCGATACAATTCAAACTGATTTCAGTGATTCTGTTACCGGGACATCGCTTTCAGCCACCAGTAATGATATCGGAGAAGATGAAAAAATCACCGGCGATGATTTCGCAGATCACCTCGATTCACTTACAGGCAGTAATGACAATCTGTTTATGAACGCTGATACATCGGGCGATATCCAGCAGGATCTTTTATCAATAAGTGATGAAGAAACGGCAGACAAAAGTAATGACACGGTAAGCGGTGATGATTTTGCGTCACACATGGATTCACTGCTTAGCACTGATGATATTCAGGATGACATTCAGCCTGATTTACAGAGTACCAATAGTTTCAGTAATGTCATAAGTCTTGATAATAATGAACTGGATCTCCTCTCTGATGAAAAAAGATCCGGCACGGACAACGACGAAAACTCTTTTATGCAGGATATCACACCTGAACTGCAATCATCCGGCGAATCGCCTGATAACGGCCTCATTCTTGATACAACGATCCCTGACGATACATCAATACCGTTTTCTTCAGAAACCATTTCCGGCCAGACCGGCGATTCCTTTTTTGACAATGAACCGGCTGTATCTCCGGAAGAAGATACACTGACTGGTGAAGATTTTTCAAATCATATGGACATGCTTCTTGGTGATGAGGATTCGGCTGACCATTCACTTTACAACAAGATATCCAGCAGCTTTGATACCGACATATCCATTCCGGCTCAGGACGCTGATGACGGGATTGTCACCGGTGATGACATTAGCGATCGACTTGACAGCATGACTGAAAATCTACAGAATGCACTTATTGAAGAAGTGGAAGAACAGGTTAGCGGTAATGATATCAGCGAACGTATCGAAGCACTGGAAAAGGAACCGTTTCTCAATATCGACCAGATTGGTTCTGATCCTGACAAAAACACTCCCGACATTTCACCGTTTGCCAACACCGAATTTGAAGAAACGATGCAGATTGACCGCTCCTTTATTGAAAAAGTGCAATCCACCAGTGATAAGGACAACACACAGGATAACGATTCAGAAAACAGTACACCGTATCAATCTGTCAATCCATTCGAATTCGAAAATGAGACTATTCAGATTGATAGATCTGAGCTTTTCGGGAACCATACCGATTCTGATAAAAATGACAATGAACCGTTGATCCTTGACATCGAAAATCCGACGCCGAATCAGGACACCCTGTTTGTGTCAGACGATATTCAGATTGATCAGGATAAACAGTCAATCTCTGAAATGGATGTCCTCGTTGAGCCATCAAAAGATATTCAGAATGTGACTGGTGAAGATGTCATTGACAAATTAGACAACATTTTCACAGAAGATGATAATGATCGGGAGATTCTCTCAGATGAAGCATCAGTTCCGGAGAATGTTTTTACCGACGATGCATCTTTTAGCAACGGAATAGATGATATCACCGAAACCGTATCGTGGAATGAAACACCTCATCAGGATAGCGAATATACTCAAAGTAATGACAACGTTACAGGTAATGATGTCGAGGAGCGTCTTAACGAACTGTTCAATGAAAATAGTGATAGTACGTCAATGGACAATCAGAGCTATCAGGAGAGTGTTGAGGAACTTGAGGTTTCCGATGAGTATCAAAGTCCGGATGGATTCATGATGAGTGACTCTGAGAACAGCACGGATGATAATGAGCCACAGGAATTTTCTGACAATCAGGAAAATTCATACCAGATTGACGCATCAGGTATGCAGTCGGATTTTTCAGCAAATGTCAATGATGAACAGCTCGATGAACCTGACAATATCGCACCATCGGGTGAAATTGATAGCAGAGACAAGATGTATTCAATTCCGGACCATGTTCTTACCCCGACACTTGCCGACATCTATTACCAGCAGGGACAGTATCAGCTTGCACTGCAGATATATTCCCGTTTGATTGAAAAAGATCCATCAAATCTGAATCTGCAGGAACGCTTTGATGAAATCAGGGCACATCTTTCGTCTCAGCAGAACCAGCCCGGCCAATTTTTTGATTTTGGCAATGATTCAGGCAACGGGCAGGAACAATCAAAAGGTAAAAAGAGGTCTGTCGAAACTGACAAACCTTTAAGTGGTGTACGGATAAAAAAGAGTAAAAAGCCAAAGAAATAAGGTTCTTATGATAAACGAACGGCTCGATCAGGCTAAAAAACTTTTTCAAGGCCTGCATTCTTCTCATCTGTTACTGTCAGATCCTGCAGACATTACCTATCTGTCAGGCTTTACATCATCAAATGCTGCGCTGCTTCTATCAAAGCGGCGTAATCTGATTCTTACCGATTTCAGGTATAAAACTGCAGTTGACCTGTTTTGCAGAGAGCATCCCGAATGGAAATATACCATTCTCAGGGAACGTATGTATGATGCACTTGATGAGTTTATTCCTGAGGGGAGTGTTGTTGCATATCAGTCTGATTATCTGACTGTTGACAACTTTAACAGTCTGAAGCGCTCGTTAAAAAAGAGAAAACTTGTCTCCGCAGGTTCGTCAATCAGCTCCCTATACATAAAGAAAACCGCTGAGGAACTGGATAAAATGACACAAGCAGCGGCAATTGGAGACAAGGCGCTTGAAAAGCTGCTTGATTCTGTAAAACCGGGCATAACAGAAATTGAACTTGCCCGAAGACTTGAAATTCATTGCAGTGAGCTTGGTTCCTCGAAACCATCATTTGACACCATTGTCCTTTTTGGTGCACGTGCAGCACTCCCTCATGGTCATCCTCAAAATATCCCCCTTAAAAAAGGTGACTGGATTCTTATTGATTTCGGGTGTACCGTTGATGGGTTCTGCAGCGATATCACCAGGACATTTGTCTTCGGTAAAGCATCAGCACGCCAGCGGGAAATCTACTCAATTGTAAAGGATGCCCAGACTGCCGGCCGTCATGCAGCCCGCGCAGGCATAACAACAAGAGAACTTGATACAACAGCAAGAAAAATAATCGAAGCTCATGGGTATGGTCCTCATTTCGGTCATGCCCTTGGCCACGGTGTAGGATTACGGATACATGAGCGGCCACGGGTGAGCAGTCAGACAAATGACATCCTTATAGAACAGAGTGTCGTTACTATTGAACCGGGTATCTACATTGACGGTTTTGGCGGCGTCCGTATTGAGGACATGGTTGTTATTGATAAAAAAGGGGCAACTGAACTTACACATTTTAAGCGGGACTTGATTGAATTATGATACAGATTCAGACACTGCTAAGACTGATGGTTGAAAAAGGGGCATCAGATCTGCATATCAGGGCAGGTGTTCCACCGGTGCTTCGCATTAATGATGATCTTTTCAGACTTCAAATAGATCCTTTGACCACCGAAGACACTGAGAACATTGTCAAATCGCTCATGAACACAGAGCAGTACAATGTATTCTCAATTGCTCAGGAATATGACTTTGCAGTTGGAATCAAGGGAGCCGGCCGTTTTCGTATCAACGCATTTCGTCAACGTGGAACTGCATCAATGGCAATTCGTCATATTAAAACGCAGGTACCCGATTTTAATGAGCTCGGACTTCCGGATGTCATTCTTGATATTGCAATGCATAAACGGGGGCTTATACTTGTTACCGGAACAACAGGAAGCGGTAAGACCACGCTTCTCGCATCCATGATTGAGCATATCAATAAAAATGCTTCTTCAAATATTGTCACCATTGAAGATCCGATTGAATTTCTCTATAAGGACAAAAAAAGCATTATCGCCCAACGGGAAATCGGTCAGGACACCAAGAACTTCGCTCAGGCGTTACGTGCCAGCTTTCGTCAGGACCCCGATATCATTCTCCTTGGTGAGATACGAGACCGCGAGACAATGGAAACAGCAATGAGTGCAGCTGATACCGGGCATCTGGTAATGAGCACACTTCACACAATGAATGCGGTTGAAACAATATCACGTATTATCTCCTTCTTCCCGCCTCATGAACATGACCAGATTCGTCTTGTTCTGTCAAATGTTCTTGTATCGGTTATTTCACTTCGTCTGTTACCTAAAAAAGATGGCGTTGGTCGCGTTCCGGCAAGTGAAATTCTTATCAACAATGCAAATATTTCTGAACTTATCATGCAACCTGAAAAACAATATCTGATTCATCAGGCAATTTCCGAGGGAAACAATCAATACGGGTCGCAATCATTTGACCAGTCATTGTTACGACTGTATCAGGAAGATTATATTTCACTTCAGACCGCAAAGCAGTACGCAAGTAACCCGGATGATTTTGATCTCGCTGTACGGGGTGTCAGTGGAACATCTGACCGCAAATGGATGACCTGATCGATCCATATCAGGCTTATTGAACCTGAGCATGAAACTTTTCAATATATATAATGTATAGCAATTCGAAAAAATCGAATTCAAGCCTACATATTTTTGCCACAATTACAATTAAATATGTATATTTCTTTTGCTGCTGAGAGGCCACATTCGGATAACTTGAGGGATATTCGATCAGCATATAAAGTGTGGTAGTTGAAAACAGTACGCCCCTCATTTGTACCCGAAACCAAGGAGGTAATAATGGCTCACAAAATTACAGATGCATGTCTTGGATGCGGAACATGTGTTCCGGAATGTCCGGTAGAAGCGATCAGCGAAGGTGATCCAATCTATGTTATCGATGCATCAAAGTGCACAGATTGCGGCGCATGCGCAGCCGTTTGTCCAGCAGAAGCAATTGTTGGCTAAGACATAGACATCTGAATGTTTCTTTTTGGCATTCTGATTCAATTCAGAATGCCATTTTTTTTAGAAAGTAACGAGTGACACGTGACGTGTGACGAGTAAGAAAAACCTTTCAGGTTTCAGGAATTAATACTTGTCACTCGTTACGTGTCACTCGTCACTTCTTATGAAAGGATAGTATGGACACATTTGATTATGACGTTGCAGTAATCGGTGCCGGCCCCGGCGGATATGTTGCAGCAATAAGGGCATCACAGCTTGGAAAAAAAGTAGTCATTATTGAAAAAGATAAAGTCGGCGGGGTTTGTCTTAACATCGGCTGTATCCCGTCAAAGTCGCTTATTCATCAGGCTGAACTTTTTCGCAATGCTTCAGCGCTTGAAATGATGGGCCTGTCGATTGACAAAACGGGTTTTGATTACCACCGTGTATTTCAGGCATCAAGAAAAACTGCAGATTCCCTGTCAAAAGGTATAGCCTATCTGCTCAAAAAAAATCAGGTAACCGTCATAAATGGTACTGCGAGATTTGTTTCACCTGTTGAGCTATCTGTCGACAATGACAAACACATTACTGCAAAGTCAATTATCTGTGCAACCGGTTCACGACCGCGGGAGATACCCGGATTTTCCTTTGATGAATCAGTCGTGCTGTCATCAACGGGCGCGCTTATGCAGCAGACACTTCCAAAATCGATGCTTATTCTGGGAGCCGGAGCGATTGGTGTCGAGTTTGCGCATATCATGAACTCGTTTGGCGTTGAAGTACACCTCGTCGAAATGATGGACCGGATATTACCGCTTGAGGACCATGAGTCATCAGAGTTTTTGCGAAAATCATTTGTCAAACGCGGCATTAAAGTTCACCTGTCAACAAAAGCGATCTCACTCAGTAAACTCGAATCCGGTGCAGAAGTCACCCTTGAAAACAGTGAACAGGGTCAGTTTACCTGTACCGTTGACAGAGTACTCTCTGTTGTCGGCCGTACTCCAAATACCGATACTATCGGACTCGAAGAAATCGGCGTTACGCTGGAAAAGGGTTATGTCGTTACCGGCGATTACTGCGAGACAAATATCAATGGTGTTTATGCAATTGGTGATATTGTAAAGACACCGCTCCTTGCACATGTTGCATCAAAAGAGGGAGAAATCGCTGCAGAACATATTGCGCAAGTGGAAACACATCCGCGAATCAATACGCAACTTATTCCCGGTTGTGTATATTGCGAACCGCAGATTGCAAGCGTTGGATTGACAGAATCACAATGCAAACAGAAGGGATATGCTTACAAAGCAGCCTCTTTCCCCTACAAGGCAGTTGGCAAAGCTGTTGCAGTCAATAAACATGAGGGGTTTATCAAGATTATCTACAGTGAAGACTCACACCAGATTCTCGGGGCACATATTGCAGGTGCCGATGCAACCGAACTCATACACCAGTTGACACTCGCAAAAGCGAACAACATTCTCCCTGCAGATATCGCAACCATGATCCATGCACACCCGACGCTCTCTGAGGGTATCATGGAAGCAGCCCGCCTCGTTGAGGGCTGGGCGATTCATGTTTAAAGACAGCCTCACCCCCCGACCCCCTCTCCGCAAGCGGTAGAGGGGGAGCAGGAAAAAAACAAAAACTACACCAACTTATTTTTTGATAACACAATTTTTCATTAATTGACATAATCCATTTTTTCTCTTCCTCCCCCTCTACTGCTTGCGGAGAGGGGGCTGGGGGGTGAGGCTAAGCAGGAAAAAATCAAAAATCACAAACCCACTCATCTTTTTGATAACACAATTTTTCATTAATTGACATAATCCATTTTCTCTCTTCCTCCCCCTCTTCCGCTTGCGGAGAGGGGGTTGGGGGGTGAGGCGTCCGAAGATTCACGGGGCCACTCCCAACTTCCGGATCTCCTCAACAATCCGTTCTGTTTTTTCCATACTGGTTTTTAAAACCACCCTGATCTCCTCAACAGAAGCAGCCTTAATCCTCTGTAGCGAACCAAAATGAATCAACAGCTCTTCAGCGCGCTTTTTTCCGACACCATCAATCGTTTCAAGCGTTGATCCCTTAAACTGTTTGCCCCGTATCCTGCGGTGAAAGGTCACAGAATACCGGTGTACCTCATCCCTAATACGTTCCACAAGCTTTCGTGCAGGATGCGTTTGTGGCAGCCGTACGGGCTCATCACAGCATGGTGAATAGAGTATCTCCTCTTTTTTGGCGAGGGATGCAATAAGCGGAGGGTGCTCAAAAAGTGTCAGTGCTTCACGGGCGGCATTAAGCTGCCCCGGTCCGCCATCAATAAGTAAAAGATCAGGAAACGCTTTGTGTTCATCCCGCAGGCGCCGCAGTCGTCGTGTTACCACTTCCATCATCATGGCAAAATCATTCTGACCCTCAGTGTATTTCATTTTATAATGACGGTACGCTGACTTATTTGGCAGACCATCTTTAAACTGTACCATTCCTGCGACTGCAAATGATTCGCCAAGGTTGGATATATCGAACGCTTCTATGGTTGATGGCAGTATCGGTAACTGTAATACTTTTTGTAAATCAGCGACATCCTCCGATGCATCCGGGGGGTTACGTTGAAGCATGTAAAGATTCGCATTTTTTTCGGCCATTTGCACAAGATTTTTTTTAAGCCCTTTTTGAGGAACAAGCAGCTCAACCTTCCTCTGAAAATTCTGTTCAAGCCACTCCTTTAGTAAGACGGCGTTAAAATCCGATGTCTCAGGAAGCAGAATTTCCTTCGGCGGATCAGAATCTATTGATGAATAATACTGAAGGAAAATATGATCATGATTCGATTCTGTAAAGTCCCACGTCTGACGTTTAAAAAGAAAGTGACGTGTTGATATCAGGAGCCCATCCACAAAGTGCATCAGGCACAGACAGATGTTTCTGTCGCCACTTGCAATCCCGAATACATCGCAATCAAGATCTGTCAGTTTCAAATCAACCTGTTGCAGCTTTGATGCCTCACGGATAAGACGTATCTGATCACGGTATTCCGCAGCCTTTTCAAACTTATACTCTGATGCAGCCTGCTGCATCAGGGACTCAAGCTCAGCAATAAGGTCTGTACGCTTGCCACTTAGAAAACGTAAGAGATTAACAACATTTGCCCGATACTCCTCTTTTGTTATTTTATCAGCGCACGCTCCGGAACAGATTTTCATATTGTAGTTTATGCATGGCCGGATCGGCTTTGCAAGTGGTAATTGACGATTACAGTCACGCAGTTTAAAAATTGATTTTGCATACATGACCAGGCGTCTCATTGCACGGACATCGGTATACGGACCAAAAAAACGTGCATCATCTTTGTCAAGACGCCGGACAATCAGAAGACGGGGAAACGACTCATACAGTGTTACTTTCAGATACGGGAAATGTTTATCATCTCGTAAGTCAATGTTATACTTCGGCTTATGTGTCCGTATCAGATTCGCTTCAAGAATCAGAGCTTCCGTCTCATTATTGGTTGCAATCCACTCAATATGATCAAGCTTTTGAAGCATAATCGGTATCTGTGCCCGGTTATCATGCGAATCAAGAAAATATGATTTAACCCTGCTGCGCAGATTGATCGCTTTACCGATATAAATAGGGGTATCATGACTGTCTTTCATTATGTAGACACCCGGATTTTCCGGAAATGTTTTTACCGTTTCAATGATTAACTCAATGGTATTCTGTCCACTCATGATTATTCCTTTTTACATCAATGTTGTATGTACGGACATGTCGCTGTAGGGACAGGTCGCGACCTGTCCCTACAGCGACATACGTCCCCTGCCCATAAAAAAAGACGCATACGGTGCGTCTTTGTTCTGAACATTATCAACAATCCCCGGCGGTAATACGGTAATACGGTAATATGTGGTGGTAGGGACAGGTCGCGACCTGTCCCTACCATATTACCGTATTACCGTAAATATATGTCGTTATTTTGATTTTTTGAAATTCGCTTTGAAATACTCATAGGGAATGTACTTGTCTTTTCCATGGTTTGTGATTGTTGAATCGTAGAGTGCACCCGTCTTCTCAATCCATTTGTTTGTTTTTGAATCAAGGTGAGTAAATTTCTGACGTGTACATTTTTCACGTGTAACAAAAAGGCATATTGTATCACCTTTAAGATCAAATGTTCCCGTTGACAGAAACTCCCAGTCCTCTTTCATAAAGGGTGTTGATTGACCTTTGCGAGATTCAGACCCCTCAAATGATCCATCACCTTTGAAGGTATACACAGACGTTTCAGTGTAATTTTGGCTTGTTTCAGGATCAGCGACTTTATGAACATCTTTCCATGTACCTGTAAGTAACGGCTTGATCTTTGAGGCCTTCTGCTGATCTTTCAAAATTGATGGAAGTATTGCAAGAGCCTCTTTAACTTTATCCTGGGCATCAACGATAAGATCACGCTTTACAAGCGAATCAATTATCGTCCCGATACTGTCAGCAGCTCTTAATTGCATTCCGGTAAGCTTTGTTTTCTCTGCATTGAATGAGGTTATTGAATTGAGAATGTTTGCTTTATTTGCTGCAATAAAATCACTATACCACTTCTCAGCTAGTTCAATACCGATCATAATTGAATCGGCATATTTTGCAGCATCATTCGATTTGTAAAGTTTTTTTGCAGTGGTGTAATTCACGATATAGAGTTTTGTATCAACAATTACTGAATCAGGAACCCCTTTCGCGGTAAGAGTTTTAATGCGGTTTTCAACATCGGCAAGTTTCTTTTGATTCATTCCACCACATTGCAGATTAAATGCAAGAAGTGCACTAAGGGATACTGCACTCAGAACTTTGAAGGTCAACCGTTTCATTGGGAACTCCTGTATAATGTTAATTGAAAACCGGTACTTCTTAAAGTAATTGCCGGAAAATGTAAACAAACCTTAAAAGTCAACAAGTTAAAAAGATATCAACCACCTGTTAAATATATATTCTAAAAATATAATGTAAAATTTTCAGGGAATCTTTTTATTCTAATGTTTCAGATAGTTTTGTTGCTATTATAGTACCTGCAAGCAATTGATTACCATACCTCTGTGTAACAATAACCATTCAAACCTGAAATTTCATTTCCGGATTTACGTTTCAGAAGTAACTTTGTTAAGAGATCTGTTTACCCGGAAAAGTCAACTTGCTTTCGATACAGCATTCATCCGATTGACACATCATAGTCTTTTTCACAACCGGAAAAATTCCACCCCTTTTATTCCGGACAATTGACACCTTTTTATCAACAGAACGATAAAACCCGCTGGCACTGATCATTTTCAGTCCAGTATCTTTTATCGCTTTCCCATTTGACAAAACCTGTGGTATCCGGAATAAATCCGGATTCAGGCTTTTTGAATCCGATTTTGTAATAACCGATCAGTTTTTACTGATTTTTTGTTAAATATTAAATAAGATATTGGTTTACCGAAATACATATATTAATTTATTACCATGATGTATGATGTGGTGGGAGTAAAAGCTTCACGGTAACTAAGAGAATAAGCATACTTTTATATAAATGTAAACACTTTTAAACGGTTTAATATACACAAGGGGAGTTCAGTATTTTTGGTTGGTTTGTAAGTGTGTATTTCGTTATTTATTAAGCGATTGAAATCGATCAATTGCCAATTAAAAAAAGTCTCTCTGTTTACATAGCAGTAAATAAAACTGATAAATCACACTATTTTTGTTGATTTATTTATTGTTATTTATATAAATGAATGATATAATAGATGTACACTAAGCGAGAGTATTTGAGGAATTCAGAATTAACTAATATACAACAACAACAACAATCGCGATGTTGCATTTTATTCTCTTAGAAAGGAGAAGATAATGGCAAAGATTAGTAAAGCTCAGTTGGAAAAACTGCAGAAAAAGTACAAAACAGATGACGCAATTGGTAAATTGTTTGGCATCACACGTCAGGCCGTTCATCAGTTGCGCACAAAGTTCGGTATCGCTCCGGTTGCTGATAAGCATAAAGAGAGAGACGAAGCGATTATCAAGGCGTACAATGCTGGTGTATCAGGTACCGCATTAGCAAAGAAATACGATCTGTCAATATCACAGACATATCGTATTATTAATGAAAGCAAAGGCGGACCTGCGAAAAAGCCTGCTAAAAAAACAGCTAAGAAAGCGGTTAAAAAGGTTGCTAAAAAAGCTGAAAAACCAGCTAAGAAGGCAGCTAAAAAGGCTGTTAAGAAAGCTGTTAAGAAAGTTGCTAAAAAGAAGGGTAAGTAATTACCTGTTTTCTGCGGTTTTGATGAATTCATCGGACACGAAAAGAAATTTTCGTGTCCGTTTTTTTTGCAGTCGTCTCTACCTCACCCCCGGCCCCCTCTGGTCCTTCAACCACTTCGATGCGTCGTCCGCAAGCGACAGAAGGGGAGAACAATGAGAGCCCCCAGAGAAACAAACTGTTTGACAACATTTACACACTTATGATACAATTGGTTAAATACAAAACAGGGCACCAGTATTTCGTATTTCTTACTCATAGGGGCTTACCATGAGGGTTCTGCTTGTTGATGACTCCAACACAATGCGACGGATAGTAATAAATCAGATCAAAGATACCGGTGTTACCGATATCATTGAAGCAACCAATGGTGAAGAAGGTCTTACACTACTTGCGGCCAATATGCCCGTTGACCTGATTGTTCTTGACATCAATATGCCGGTTCTTGATGGTATGGCAATGCTTCGTAAAGTGCGCTCGGAACCCAAATATAAAGATGTAAAAATTGTGATGGTAACATCGGAATCGGAAAAAACCAAAGTAATGGACGCCATCGCCGCCGGAGCAAATGACTACTTGGTCAAACCGTTCACCACCGAAAATCTGATTAAGAAACTCGGACTGGGACAGTAGGTTTTATTAGCCTTTCGCTATTAGCCTTTCGCTATTAGCCTTTCGCTATTAGCCTTTCGCTATTAGCCTTTCGCCATTAGCTATTTGCCAACAGCCAATAGCCAACAGCCATTTGCCAACAGTTATTTGTTATTTGTTATTCTACTACCTATCACTGTTGCCAGAATGTAACCGATGTCTTTTATAAAACTGTACTGTTCAACATATTGTCTATTGATTTTTACTTTGCATGGCCAAAGTATCTCATCGTTATAGTTCACTGGATTATCGACCTTTGCAAGCAGCTCCTCTTCATTGCGGAAATGCAGTGATGCCGGTCCGGTAATTCCCGGTCTTACCGAGAGGACAATCCTGTCATCACCGGTCAGTTTATCTGCATACCCGGCGACATCGGGGCGGGGTCCGACAAATGACATGGTTCCGACAAAAACATTCCAAAGCTGCGGTAATTCGTCAAGTTTATATTTTCTCAACACCCTGCCAACAGGTGTTATTCTTGTATCAACACCTGTGGTAACGGAACCAAAACGATCTGAACCGGTATACATCGACCGGAATTTATGACAGGCAAACGGCTTACCATACTGCCCGATACGAGGCGCCGAGTAAAGTATGGGCCCCCGTGATGAACCTTTGACAAGCAGGGCAATAATAGCAATAAACGGCGAAAGAATCACCATACCCAGAAGAGAGAAAACTATATCGAATAATCGCTTTATGATTTTTTGTGTTATTGTCATTTTGTAAGGCTGCCTCACCCCCCAGCCCCCCTCTGGTCCTTCGACCACTTCGATGCGTCGTCCGCAAGCGGTAGAGGGGGGGGGTGGAAGAGTTCAAATAAATTATGCTATTTAATATGGTTTTATAAAAAATTAATTTATTAATTTTTTGCGTTTATCCTGCTCCCCCTCTACCGCTTGCGGAGAGGGGGCCGGGGGGTGAGGCAATCTTCAACTAAACATATTCTCCATCATCTCCTCAAACGATGGCCCGGTCATCTCAGGTATCAGTTCCTTAATATCATTGTAGATTGCACGCATATTACCAAGATCTACATTGCTTTTCAGGGAGTGAAGAAACTGCTCAACACGCTCAGGGCGGAAATCATTTCTTCGCTGCATCCGTATCTTTTCAAACGTTGTTGGTACAACATTCTCTTCATCACACAAAAGCACTTCTTCTATCTTTTCCCCCTGACGCAACCCGGTAAAGACAATCTCAATATCCTCACCAACCCTGAAACCGCTCAGTTCAATAAGATTCTTTGCGAGATCAACAATTTTTACCGGCTCACCCATTTCAAGCATAAATATTGCCTGCGATTCATTAAGGGTTGATGCCTGAAGGACAAGCTGCACCGCCTCGGGAATCGACATAAAGTAGCGCCTGGTGTCCGGTGATGTCACGGTGATCGGACCACCCTCCCGGATCTGCCGCTGAAACAGTGGTATCACGCTCCCGCTTGACCCGAGCACATTCCCGAACCGGACAATATTAAAGAGTGTCCCTGATGGATACCGTTCAAGCACCACCCGCTCTGCAAGCCGCTTGGATATCCCCATAATTCCTCTGGGCTTTACCGCTTTGTCCGTTGATATCATAACAAACTGCTTAACACCATTACGTTCCGACAGTGCTGCAAGCGCAGCAGTACCAAGCACGTTGTTTTTAAGGCAAGCCAGCGGGTTCCACTCCATAATATGCACATGTTTATACGCTGCAGCATGATAGACATAATCGGGCTGAAATTTCTTGAAGAGAAGATCCATAAATCCGGTATCAAGCATATTACCAACAATGGTGTGAATTGCAATATCCGGATACCGCGTTTTAAGCTCCTGATCAACCTGATACCCGCTTATCTCGCTTGCGTCAAGCAGTACCATTCGTGATGGCCTGTAGGATGCAACCTGATAGCAGATCTCCGATCCGATTGACCCCCCCGCACCGGTTACAAGCACTGTCTTTGCTGCAAGCTGCTTACGGATATGAGAATCACTAAGGGTGATATTCGGACGCGCCAGAAGATCCTCGATTTGTACATCACGGATCTGGTTCACTTTCAGACGCCCGCTCATTATGTCAACAATGGATGGAACAATTTTAAATTTCACGTCCCAGTCGGGAAGCTTTGCATCCTCCATAATCTCTTTGACAAGCTTATTAGTTGCCTCGGGAATGGCGATAAAAACCTCATTAACACGATACTTTTTTATCACTGATTTAAGACTGCCAAGATCGCCAAACACCTTTAATCCCTGAATCCGTTTCCCGGCAAGCGATTTGTCTCTGTCAATAAATCCAACTGGTATGTATTCTTTACGCTTTGCGCTTTTGAGCGTTTTTACGATTTCGTTTCCAGCAGCACCCGCTCCGACAATCAGAATATTTTTCATCGTTTCACTCTGCGGAATAAACGATTCACGGAATATTCTTATTGCAAACCGGGTACCGCCATTGAATACAATCATGAACAGAAAATTCATCGCATAAATCGATCGCGGATACCCTGTAAACATACCGCTGAAAATAATTATCGACATAAAAACAAGCGCAGAAAGTGCCGAAGCCTGCACAATATCCTTGAGATCATCAACACTGACATACCGCCAGATACCCTGATAGAGATTAAAAAAGGCAGCAACAACAAGAAATACGATAACATTTACAGGAAGAGATCCATAAAAAAACTTCGGATAATCTGCGTGCCCCAATGTAAAGTCAAATCTGAGCAGAAACGACAGATACAATGCTGCTGCAGCAAACAGCGCATGAAGCAGTATTATGATTGGAAGCCGGTTATTCAATATCGTTTTTGAAAATGGTAATTTCATAGTTTTTCCTGTCGTAACCTCAGTTAAGAGCCTCACCCCCCGGCCCGCCTCTGGTCCTTCGACCACTTCGATGCGTCGTCCGCAAGCGGTAGAGGGGGGTGGAAGAATGAAAATGAATTATGTCAATCAATATATCAAGCCAACGCCTCACCCCCCGACCCCCTCTACCGCTTGCGGAGAGGGGGCTGGGGGGTGAGGCCTCTTACAACCTCAACAATCCTCTCAAGATCATCACTACTCAAAGAACTCCCCGATGGCAAACATAACCCCCGATCAAACAGATCTTCCGATACGCCATTGGTAAACGATTTACAGTTTGCAAATATCGGTTGTAAATGCATCGGTTTCCATAGCGGCCGGCTTTCGATATTTTCCTTCTCAAGGGCAAGCCTAACGATGTCGGGAGTCAAAGACGATGACTTGTCAATGGTTATGCAGGTAAGCCAGCAGTTTGCTTTCCCGAATGTATCGCGAGGCATTACCGTTATTCCATTATAGCCATTAAGTGATTTTTGATAATACTCATATATTGAACGCCGTTTTTCAACTTTTGATTCCAGTGATGTCAACTGACCGCGACCAATTGCTGCAGATACATTGCTCATACGGTAATTGTAGCCGATTGTTGTATGATGATAATACGGGAACGGCTCCCTGGCCTGTGTTGACAGATAGCGTATTTTATCAAGAAGTTCCCTGTTGTGTCCGACAATCATGCCACCGCCGGATGTCGTTATGATCTTGTTTCCGTTAAACGAGTAAATACCAAAATCACCGATTGTACCGGTCTGAACGTTTCCGCAGATTGCCCCAAGAGACTCGGCGGCATCCTCAATAAGAAGCAGGTTATATTTTTTACACACGCACTGTATAGCGTCAAGGTTGGCACATTGTCCGTACAAATGAACAACGATAACAGCTTTAGGTGTACGCTTGTTTGCGATGCTGTCTGTAACTGCCTTTTCAAGAAGCTCAGGATCCATATTCCAGGAGTTGCTCTCACTATCAATAAACACCGGATGCGCACCGGTATAGGTTATAGGGAATGCAGAACCCGCAAAAGTAAACGATGAACAGTAGATATCATCTGAGGGCCCCGCATTATTAACAATAAGTGAAAGATGCAATGCAGCGGTCCCGGATGCAAGCGCGACGGCATGTGATGCACCGGTTAATGCACAGATCTCTTTCTCGAAAGCATCAATATCAGGCCCCGCCGGAGCGATCCAGTTTGCATCAAACGCTTTATTGACATATCGCAACTCTTCACCGCACATATCAGGCGGTGAAAGAAATATTCTTTTTTCCATCTATTAAAATCACCTTTCATTGTGATATATAGAGAGTAACTATTTACATAAGTTTTTTTTACCATCCCGCATTTCGGGACAGGCAAGAACACAGAGGACACGGAGATAAGAATTTTTAAGGTTTTAAAACACAATCTTTTTCTTCCCTCTGTGTTCTCTGTGTCCTCTGTGGTTTATTTTAATCTATCAACCTTAGCAATTATCTCTTTTTGTCTGCACAAGCTACTGTTACATAAAGACAATTAATATTTATACATACTTTTTTATTT
>JAAZBG010000156.1 GCA_012513915.1 Fibrobacter sp. | reverse complement strand
TACATCACAACAACCGGTATAGGATCTTTGATTGCCGGATATCCCCGTTTGTCTGCACAGTATGCTTCAGAGGGTGATGCGGTTATTGTCAGTGGACCTATCGGATTGCATGGTATTACAATTCTTGCTCAACGCGAAAGCCTTGATTTTGCAAGTTCTGCAGTTTCAGACTGTGCACCGCTTGTTTCTTTAAGTAAAGCTGTTTTATCAGCTGCACCAAATACCAGAGTGATGCGGGATGCAACACGGGGGGGCTGTGCTGCGGTACTCAACGAGATCGCATCAAGTTCAAGGGTGTCAATATTTCTCGAACAAGCTTTGATTCCGGTTCCGGAGGTGGTTCGATGTGCCTGTGAATTTCTGGGGATGGAGCCACTGCAGATAGCAAATGAGGGGACGTTTGTTGCGATTATTCCTGAAGAGGATTGCCAGAATGTACTGGATGCTCTTCATAGGTTACCCGAAGGAAAGGGTGCCTGCAGAATTGGTCGTGTTGTAAAGCAGGGGCGATACCCGGTTCAGTTGCTCACCGATATCGGGGGTGTTCGGGCGGTTGAAGTGCCACCGGGTCAGTTACTGCCAAGAATCTGTTGAATGGTGTTTTCCGGTAAATTTTTTTGAAATGAATTCAGATAGAATAAAGTAGCTTTTTTGTATACAAAAAAACACACACAAAAAATGAAAAACTGAAAAGATGCTTAAAATAATGGAAATACCATAAAAATTAAATGGTTGTGTATACAAAAATAAAATAAAAATTTATCACAATTAACAAAATGCGATTATATTATTCCTATGGATGAGAAAATACCGCATGTATTCAATTATCTGTGTTACCGGAGTTTTTTGAGTGACTACTATAAGTGGCACAAAAAAAACACCTATGGGTTTTCGTATCGATTGATGGCCGGGACTCTGGGTTTTACCTCGCCTAATTTTTTAAAGCTTGTTATCGATGGGGAGCGTAATCTTGGTAAGGAGAGTCTTGAGAAGATTACTCAAGGTATCGGGTTAAATAAACTTGAAGCGGAATACTTTTCATATCTGGTGTTTTTTGATCAGGCAAGGGATACTGTCGGGAAAAATTACTACTATGGATTATTAGCTTCACTGAGAAGTAAGAGTATAATCACCAAAGTGGCCCCAGAGCAGTTTGAGTACCTGCATCAGTGGTATCACCCAACGGTACGGGAGCTTGTTGCTGGAAAAAATGAACCCTTGGATTATCAGCAATTATCTAAATCTCTCTATGCAAAAGTGAGTGTATCGCAGATAAAAAGGTCTATTTCTTTACTTCTGAGGTTAAATCTGATCAGGCTGAATGATAACAATGTATATGAACTTGTTGATCCCCTGCTTAATACCGGGAATGAGTTTAAAAATTTTGCAGTGCGGAATTATCACAAACAGATCCTCTCTATCGCTCAGTCTCTGATCCCGGTAGTTCAGCCGCAATATCGGGAAAATTCGCATGATACGCTGAAACTATCTCAGAAAGGTTTTCAGAAGATAAAGAAACGGATACAGGAGTTTCGACAGGAGTTGCTGCAGCTCGCATCTGAAGATCGAAATGTAGACGGGGTATATCATGTCAATATTCAGCTGTATCCAATCACAAAGAACGGTGAAAATGAAAAAACAATCGAATAAAATATCAAAATCCCGTTTGACACTGCTTTTGAGGGTTGTCCTTACCATTGCATTTGTAATGGTTCTTGATTGTAGTACAGGTTCTCCAATCGTATCTGGAGATAAAGGAAGTGGTACTGGTGTGGGAAATGGGGCCGTTATAGTGGGTAAAGTGATCAACCCTGATTCTCAACCGGTTCGCAATGCTCTGGTTCGTTTACGGACTGATTCGTATCTGGCAGATACATCCGGGTGGTGCACAAATAATCGCAGTGATACAATGGCAACGGTTCATACTGATGAAAATGGTGCGTTTGTT
>JAAZBG010000155.1 GCA_012513915.1 Fibrobacter sp. | reverse complement strand
TCGAAGGTTTTTACAATTGCAAAAGGATTCATTCTACTTTGGGATATTTATCACCAGCAGAATATGAATCTGTCAAACGGAAGAAAATTGCTTAGTCACGTGTCCATTTTTTCGGGGCAATTCCAGACCTTATCAATTCAGCGTGTTATGTTACTGTATCTACCCCAAATGCTGATTTCAGGATTATTTATTATTAAAACACAAATTTTGCGTTTGATACCTGCCCGCTAATACGGGTAAAAAAACATCGGGAAAGGAGATAGACCTTCGGATGTTCTTGACTTTATCACATTATCACATTTTTCTTAAAGTGTAATGAAACCAGTATTTCGTACTATTTCTGTTATAAAGGCTTTATTCACTACCGTTCCTTAATGTGGGGTAATAGTGCTATGCACTTGCCAGCTATGTATCCATTATGATGTTTATGAAGTCTGCAAATCTCCAACTTATTGTTATGTAAAGGGCCTTGCATTCTCCGACAGTTCTCTACAGTGGATTTTAGGTTAAACGGTCTGATAACCCTGTCGAATTTCAGCAACTGATACCACAAAAATCCAGTCTCGTCTGAACCATG
Source organism: Fibrobacter sp. (assembly GCA_012513915.1). Classification (GTDB taxonomy): domain Bacteria; phylum Fibrobacterota; class Chitinivibrionia; order Chitinivibrionales; family Chitinispirillaceae; genus JAAZBG01. Next base: position 3,808 of record JAAZBG010000155.1, on the reverse strand, counting down.
TCCAACCATAATAATAGAATAAAAAGGACCATTGCTGGTCCTTTTTATACCTTGTAACTTTAGCCGAAAATTTGCATTTTAAAACTGCAGATTTTCATTTCATATCGTAAACTACTTTAGAATTAATTCTTTTTTTTCCGTTTACGAAAAGCTTTGAATGCGATCGGTGGTAAAAATGCGAGGCCCACACCAGTACCGCAACCAACATTCCTCTTACCAAGACGATATTCTCTTATAGGAGCAGCTGGCTTGTCAACAACGATATCATCTTGTGTTACAGGTGTCCAGCTCTGATAGGGTGTATTATCAGGGATATTATACAAAAGTTGTAAGACTTTTGCTTTTGGTACCTCAGAAATACTTCCGTGGCTTGGAAGGAAATTACCACCGTCCATGTCTTTCATAACAGGACCAGTGGTCCATGCAGAGCTATCTGGTGCATCGGGGCCCTGTAATAGAGACAATTTAATAACGCGTGATCTGTCGGTGCTGCTTGGTGTCAGAAATGGATCGTAAACGACTCTCAACTCATCACCATAAATATATGCAGTTGGTCCTTCATAGAACATTTTAGTAATTGCATACGATACAGAATCATGAGGTCCCTGCCACCATGGTCCTTGCGGGGTTGGACCAAAAACAAAGTGAATGTCTTTTGCCGGACCTCCAATTTGTCCGGGATCACGTTCATCTTTGAAGAACAGGTAATATTTCTGCGGCCCGACTTTGATAAGGGTTTCATCAATGATATTATATACCTCACCAAATTTGTTTTTGGGGCGGAAATATGTTTTAGGTTCAGTGTAATGTTTGAAATCTTTAGTCATACTGTAAAAAGCTTCTTTACCAATAGTGCCTCTTTCCAATGACCAGAATACCATTACACTATCTTTAATGTCATCATAGAAAAATTCCGGAGCCCAACATACTTTACAGTTGGGAACGCTTTCACCGAGTGGCAGCATCACTTGTTCAGACCATTCTTTGAGATTTTTTGAACTGGAATATCCAATATTATCCTGTCTCCACTGAGTGGTCCAGGTCATGTGAAAAACACCGGTTTTTGAATCAAAGTAAATGTTAGGATCACGCATCAGAGGATCATCACCATCACAGATAAGCGGTTTGAAGAGCGGTTTTTCGTCATTGTATTTAAGCCATCTTTCTCCATCAGTGCTGAATGCAAGGCGTGCACCGGCATTCTCCTGAGAGTTGTAAAAGTAAACATACATGAAAAAACGCTCAGCGGTGGTATCCAATTGAGCCCAGATAGCAAAAGAGAGTGACAGTGTTAATAAAAGAGTTTTTAATAATTTCATATATATAGACTCCCTGGATTAAAATGAATAACCGAATTTAAACATGAAATACCACTCATCATTTTGACGAAATGCTTCCTTACCATCCGTAGCGGCATAGTTAGCTCGAAACCAGCGGAAGTGATCTCTTGCAAATTGACCCCGTATGAAAAAATTGTCTGCGATAGTCTTTTTAAAATAGACGCTCCATTTCCAGTCATCCTGGTGCATATTTGTATATGCCCGAGTCATTTCTTTTTGCATACTGGAGAGTGGTATTGGAACATTATCGAATCTGAGCGGGTTAAGGTTGTTTGGATAGGGGTAGCCATAATACTCAACCTCAAAACTAAGCACATCCAATCCCGTTTTTATATTGAATTTTTTTTCAAGTAACCACAATCCAATACCGGATAACGCACCAGCACCGGCAGCAATAAACGTTGATGGTTTGATAAAATTAGCTCCGGTAATCTTACCGTCATTGTTAAGACCAATTGTCAAAAACGCAGGCGCTACAGTGTAAGAAAGTAAGGGGTGTGTCGGCCAGTTGAAACCGAACATGATGGGAATTCGTTCCCAGATATCATCGTACCGGGTTAAAGAATCTCTGCTAATCGGATAGTTTATCAGTCCAAGTATTGCAGTTTCAGCATACAATTTGAAATCTTCTTTCCCGAAAAAATCGTTTTCCGGGAAAAGCTTTAATATGTCAAATGCAAAACGTCCCATCAATTTCTGACCGGCGAATGTATAATTATAGATTGCTGTATCGCCAACTTTGGGATCGTAAGCAAGATATTGGGAGCTTGGGTCAAGTGGTGTGGTATTGTCAATATCAACTGAGATAAGACTGTTCCAGCTTCCTCCTACACCCAGTTCAAAGACAGGATGTGGTTTCCAGGAAAAGATTCCCGACAGATTGATATCACCGATTGCAGTCCACTCATAATTTGTTGTCAGGATAACATCAAAATTGAGTTTGCTTTCAAGTAGAGAGCCTCCAAATCGTAACCCCAACAGCCTGGCCATCGGGTAATCAAATTCGGTAATCAGATGGGGAGGATATGTACCGCTTCTGAAAAGATATTCACCCAAATTACGAACATCGCTGTTGTATTTATATTGAAAATATCCAACATCGAGCTCAAGTCTTGATCTGTCATTGTCAAGCATTGTGAAAAGAAGATCTGCCTGAGAAGGATAGATACTTCGGTTTATAATACGTGATTTTCCCAGGTCACCAGCATAGTGAGCATTATCTGTATTAACCACCATTTCCAAACCGATTTTACCTACAGCAGGAACGTGTTTGAATGTTGCCTCCAAAGATAGGCCTAAATCAAGCTGTTGAATCCAGACATTGGTATTTTTAGATTCTGTCCCAAGGACTGTTTCCGACTCTCCCTTTACAACCTGGCCCAATCGTAGTGCGGATAAACCTCCCAGTTTTAGAGCCGGTGGGTCGACTTCCGCGTAACCGGAACCTGTGATTAATATAGCGATAAACGCAATTTGTACCCAAAAAAGATTTTTCATGAACGCTCCTTTAAATGGCTGATTATAACAATTCCTCTTTGAAATACTCTACGGATCAATAGACCGGTGAAACTGCCAGTCACTTATATGATGGTTTTTCTCTGGTCTCCAGTGTTTTATTTGTAAAAAAAACTGAGTGTATCTGGCTAACTTTTCCGGGGAACTACTATTATATCAAGCGAATTCCGGTTAATACTCCGGTAAGTCTCCTTAATTCAGTTTGTATGATAAACGCGATAGTTCAGATAGGTACCATCTGGCATATATCCGTAAACCGTATTTCACCTAAAAGACCTTTCACTCAGAATGTATCAGTTTGATTTAAGTAGTAATAACCTGCTTCTCATACCAGAGAGAGAAGCAGGTTTAGCAACCGTTATTACATACTTGTTTTACAAATTAAAACGTGATCAGTTTTAAAAGATAATCCGTTGAGATTTTGATACTTCACCGGCATCAAGTTTAACTATATATGATCCTTTTGCTACATGTGATTCTGGTTGCCAGAGCAAGCTGTTGCTGCCAGGCTGGAGGTTTCCTTTATAAGAATCGACTAATGTACGACCATCGATGCTCAGTAAGGAAATTTGTACCGGTGTGTTATTTGCTACTGAGTACTTTACACGAATCTTGCCTGATGCATTAGCTGATAAGGAAACTGAATTCTTGTTAAATACAGCCTTTGACATTTTCGCATTTACTTCATTCGGAGCAACTCTCAGCATAACCACACTATGAGCCGGGATCTTGGCATTAACTGTAGAACCGGAAAGTGTAGCACCCGTGTATTCTTTAAGATATGCTGTATCTGTTGAAGTAAAGCTTGTGATACCGCTGTTTATTGTCGCTCCGTTTACGATTTCACCTGTAACTTTAACAAAAGGCTCGGGAGCACCGGTTAAATTAATTGTCAGATTCTGATCCTGATTATCATGAGTATTTACAATACTTATATGGACTACATTTTTGCT
>JAAZBG010000154.1 GCA_012513915.1 Fibrobacter sp. | reverse complement strand
ATAAATGCATTATTCCGGTTAATCTGTTCGAAACATATCTGCGAATCAAAAAGGTATTCTATGGTACTAGATAGATTGTCATGGTCCTTTTGTAGTTTGTCAACATCACCTTACACTGACCAACATTTGTAATTAATTGATAATAATACAGTTAAAACAACTTTACAGTTTAGTACTTTTTAACATTATTTCCGGAATGTATATTTGTGTCATCAGCGTTACATTTTAATGTGTATAGTATCGTAGATGGGTAAACACCTTACGGTCATATCGATAGTAATTAACTGGATAGTAATTTACGATTAATCAATAAATTTCGGAGCATCCATGAAAAGAATTAAAAAAACTAATGGCCATACGTGGCGTTTTTTCAGAGCTGGTGGTTTTGATCAGGTTCGACTTGATTCTGTTCAGGATTTAGTTGAGCTTAAAAACCTTGACCAGAAATTATGGGTTGCTCTTGCATGTCCGATTGACAATGTGCATTTTGACAGACGAACATTGTCACTGATCGATAGTGATGCTGATGGTCGTATTCGCCCGGGAGAACTGCTTGCTGCAATCAATTGGACTATACCATTACTTAAAAACCCGGAAGATATTATAAAGGGATTATCGGACTTTTCTCTTGAATCAATTAACGATGTTACCCCTGAAGGTAAACAACTTGTTGACGCAATGAGACATACCATTACTGCGTTAGGAAAAAGTGAACAGGACCATCTCAGCATTGCTGATCTTGAATCGCTTGAAAAAACGCTCTCCGAAAAGCCATTCAACGGTGATGGTATTATTACTGAAGATAATGCGCCAGACGATTCGTCACGGAAGGCGATCAGTGAGATTATGGCATCACAGGGACCTCTGACTGACCGCAGTGGGAAGCCCGGAATTAACAAAGAAAAAATTGACACTTTTTTCAACCAGGCTGAGGCATTTCTCGAATGGCACGACGCATTGCAGAAGGATCCGTCACTATGTCCATCAGGTGACAAAACTCAGGATGCTGCTCAGGCATTATCTGCAGTGGAGGCAAAAATCAATGATTATTTCACCCGCTGTGCAATTGCATCATTTGACCAGAAGTCTATGTCGTTTCTTAACGGGTGCGAAAAACAGTACGAACAGATCGGTACTATGAAACTTTCGCTTGAAAGCAGCGAAATTGCAGACCTGCCGCTTAGTGCGATTATCCCGAAAGAACCGCTGCGTTTTGGCGACAACGTCAATCCCGCCTGGAGCGAAAAAATCAGTCAATTCAGGAAACTTGTTGTAAATCCGGTTCTGGGAACAGATAAAGAATCCATTACCGAAACGCAATGGCGGCAGCTCTGTGCAACATTTGCTCCATGGAGTGCATGGCAGCAGAAAAAACCGACTGCGATTTTTGATTCTACCGGTCCTGATAATGTAAAAATCCTTCTTGCAAGTCCAATTCGCAAACAACTTATGGATCTTATCGATAAGGATACTCTTGAAACCAGTACCTTTGCATCCCTGGTTAACCTTGAAAAACTGGCCCGTTTCCGCAGAGATCTTCATTCGCTTTGTGTAAACTTTGTCAACTTCAAGGACTTTTATTTAACAGGTGATTCTGCAGTCTTTCAAGCCGGAACACTTTACCTCGATCAGCGCAGTTGCAAACTCTGTATCAAGGTTGATGATCCCAATAAGCATGCAGGTATGGCTGCAATGGCCGGAACATTCCTCGTTTATTGTGAATGTAAACGACCCGGTGGTGCTAAAATGACCATCGTTGCTGCTTTTTCAAATGGTGATTCTGAAAATCTGATTGTCGGTCGTAATGGAATATTCTATGACCGCTCCGGGCTTGACTGGGATGCAACTATTATCAAAATTATCGAAAATCCGATCAGTCTGCGACAGGCATTCTGGCTGCCCTACAAAAACCTTGTTCGCATGATCGAAACTCAGGTTGCTAAACGTGCAACCGCAGCAGATGCACAATCGACTGCAAAAATGGAAAAAGTCGCTTTGACAACCGCGAATGTTGACGCAACCAAACCACCTGCAACACCTCCGAAAAAACTTGATGTCGGTGTCGTTGCTGCATTAGGTGTGGCAGCCGGGGCAATTGGTACATTCATCGCAACCGGCCTCGGGTTTCTCTCAGGAGTCATTAAACTTGGACCATTCGCAATTCTTGGTGCACTGATAGGTGTACTGCTGCTTATCAGCGGTCCATCACTTATTCTCGCATTTATTAAACTCCGTAAACGCAACCTCGGACCGATCCTTGATGCCAGTGGATGGGCTATAAATGCCAAGGCGAAAATCAACGTACCTTTTGGTGTAATGCTCACTAATATTGCACTACTCCCACCGGGTTCACAACGCGATTTGAAAGATCCTTACGCAGAGAAAAAGTCACCCTGGCCAAAAGTAATTATTTTTGCGATACTGTTCTATCTCGCCTACATCGCACTTGATCATTTCGGGTATGTTGATAAATGGAGCGGGGGCCGTATCGGACAAAAGGTAAGTGCACAGGAGATTACACAGCCGGAAACAAAATAAAAAGTTCGTTACCATAATTTGGCAAAATAGACATTTTATTGACAAAATATCATCAATATACAAACAAGGAGAGATTGTGACAAAATCGTTTAGAGCAGCAATAATTACCGCGGGTATGTGCTGCTCAGTTGCATTTGCAACAGAACCATGGAAGCTTGACATTAATGCAAATCTTACTATGACACTTAATTCCTACAGTGATAGCTGGGTAGGTGGTGATGCCGGTTCGTTTACCTGGAACTCACAGTTTATGGGTAGTGCGGAACGTCAGTTAACAGAGAAAATGAATACTAAAACAACGCTGAAACTACAGTTCGGCCAAACTAAACTTCAGGATAAGGCGACAAAACACTGGAGTTCACCAAAGAAATCATCCGACCTTATCGATCTTGAGGAATTATTTCGTTTCACGCTGGGAGCATGGGTTGATCCATTTATCAGCGTGCGTGGAATCAGTCAGTTTCTTGACGAAAGAGATACACTGCAAACCCGCTATTGCAATCCCTGGGATATCACCGAGGCTGCCGGTATCAGCAAAACATTAAAAAAAACAGAGCAGATCGAGTGGGCATCACGACTGGGTATTGCCGCACGTCAGCTTATCGATCGTGACAAACCCGATCCTGCCACCGGAAAACGTGAAACAGATGTCACCAATGATGGCGGTCTGGAATTCAATATGGATTGTAAAGTAACAAATAAGGAGAAATGGATTTCGTTTATCAGCGCCCTTAAAATCTATGAAGCACTGTTGAGTTCAAAAGCCGATGAGTTCAAGGGAACTGCAGACGAAGACGACTGGCGTTATCCTCATGTAAAGTTTGAAAATACACTTTCTTTAACATTTGCGAAATACCTGATGCTCAGTCTGTCAGTGTACGCCTATTACGATAAAGATATTGATGATGATGTCCGGCTCAAACAGACACTTTCTGCCGGATTGACCTATATCTTTTCAAAGAAATAATCATGATAAAACTATTACTTATATTTTTTAAGAAGTCATTTTCCCTTTCAAGAAAGGCCTTATTATGACTCGGAATTTATTTTTTACTGCAATTGCGACAATGTCGCTTATGTCATCTGCGTTTTGCGCAAATACAATAAGCTCTGGAGGATTGAGCGGTATTATCAGAACCCAGTCAGCTGATCCGCTTGGCAAGGATATTGTCAATGTCGGAGGTGTAGCAGAGTATAGCAGAGAGCATGACTATATCAAAGATGTAAATGCGCCGCGTGATGGCAGTCCGTCACTTCTATCCGGTGTTGGTTATGTCGGATATGGTTTGTTAAATAATCTTGACCTTGGACTATGCCTCCCTGCATACTACGATCGTCCAAACTTCGGAAGCTCAAATTCCAAGGGTGTAGGTGATCTGGAGTTTTCAATGAAGCTTTCCGGGTTTCTTCTCAAAGGTGAAGACCGCGTTTTTACAACGGCATACTACCTCGGACTGAAATTTCCTACCGGTGATGAAACCAGTGGATTCTTTCCGCGTCATGCGTATTATGGGAGTGAAGGAAACTGGTCATCAGGCCGAACAATTGTCAGCCCGATGGTTATGGCAACCATTCATTTTGATAGATTGAGTTCACCGGCACCGATCCGTCTTCATTTCAACCTTGGCGGTGCATTCAATGCACCTGACGACAATAACGCGGTAACAGCGGCCTTTGGAGTAGAAGTGATTCCTGCAGACTGGATTACATTTTTTACCGAAGTCAGCATGGAAGAACGTTTTGTTACTATCCATAAAGACCATCCTTTCGCAGATCTTTACAACGACCCAATCTATATTACACCGGGTGTCAAGTTAACACACAAGAAAAGCGGCCTTTATTTTATGTTAGCAGGTGATTTCGGTATTTCTGAATCGGATCATGCATTTTCGCATGTCAGTTATACCGAAACCGGAAAAACAGTAAGACATCAGGCCAATCTGCTGTACAACGTTATGTTTGCACTTGGATGGCAGAAACCGGCACAGCCAAAAGTTGTTGATGCCGATAATGATGGCGTCCTTGATTCACTTGATAAATGCCCGACAGTAGCCGGCATTCCTGAAAACAACGGATGTCCTGATGTCGACAGTGACAATGACGGAATAGTTGACCGTCTTGACAAGTGCCCGAATGATGCAGAAGACAAAGACGGATTCCAGGATGATGATGGATGTCCGGACAGAGATAATGATGGTGACGGAATACCCGATACTGCAGACAAATGTCCGGATAAGGTAGGAATTGCTGCCAACAACGGATGTCCTGATGTCGACGGTGACAAAGATGGCATTCCGGATCGCCTTGACAAGTGTCCGAATCAGGCAGAGGATATTGACGGATTCCAGGATGATGACGGATGTCCTGATCTTGATAACGATGGTGATGGTATTCCAGATTCACTTGATAAGTGTCCAAACAATCCGGGTGTTGCTGAAAATGAGGGTTGCCCGAAGACTAAAGAAATCGCCCGTGGCGCATTGGTACTTAAAGGTGTCAATTTTGAAAGCGGAAAAGCAGTTCTTCTCGCTGGCTCTTACAAGGTACTTGATGAAATGGCTGAATCGCTGCGTGAATGGCCTGAAGTCACCCTTGAGATTCAGGGACATACCGACAATACCGGAAAGGCTGCAACCAACCTTACACTGTCACAGGCACGTGCAGAAACCGTGCGTCAGTACCTGATTGACAAAGGTATTTCATCAGATCGCCTGACAGCAGTTGGTTACGGTCCGGATCGGCCAATCGCTGATAACAAGACCTCTACTGGAAGAGCACAGAACAGACGTGTTGAAATCAACAGATTGAAATAAATTTCTCCCCGTAAAGACACTTTTGTGTCTTTACGGATACAAAACCGCACGCTAACTGGTGCGGTTTTTCTTTTCTATACAAACCGCACTGTATTATGCTTACTGATACTAAAATTGATCTGCACACTAAACAGTATCCCCATTTTTTAAATGAAATAACAATCATAACAATTCTGTCTGGCAACCATATGACTGTTTTATCATAAATTCGGCAATTCATACCCATTCGTCGTACCATTGAAATTGTACCTTGAAAATGTACGTTTTTTTGTGCACAATCGTTTGTTCAAGTATTATAATCCTGATTACCACAGCTGACCGTTGCGCATACTTGTCGGAGATACTTTATGAAAAAAAATCGTTATGCCGTTATTTTTTGATCATCAGCCTTTTATCGCAGTCAATTAAGAAAGGATTATGGCATCGTGCATAAACTTACGCTTTATCAGAAGATGATACTGGGTGGGATTATTGCCATAGTGCTTCCTTTGTTTTTCATGGGAAGCATAGTTATTTCGCGCTTATCCAGCTCGCTTCTGGATATTTTTAGTGATAGAGCGGTAATAACTGCTGAAAATTTGGCAGAGATCATCACGATAACGCTCAAAAGAGAGATGGATTATGCGTCGGTGATCTCCGTTGACAATAGCTTAATTGAGTTGATGTCTAAAAAAAAATATGCAACGGCCATGGAACGCCTGAAAAAAGTTTACACCAGAATAAAGGCAGACTCACTTGCATTTCTAATCGCCGATGCGGACGGAATAGTGAGAGCAGATATCGACCAGGATTCGGTCAATATCGATATATCAAAGCGTAACTATTTTTTACAGGCAAAGGGCGGTTCGACCAGTATCGAAGGCCCGTTTATTTCCCGAAAAAATAATCAGGGAATTTTGGTAATAGCGCATCCTGTGTATAAAGATAAGGAGTTCATAGGCGCCTTTATCATTACACTTGAAATGCGGTATCTCGTGGCGATGATCTCATCAGTCAGCAATGGAAAAACAGGGTATGCGTATGTAGTTAACAACGAGGGATATGCTGTTATACATCCGCAGAAAGAGACAATCTTCAATGAAAACTTTTATAGGCAAAAAGGGATGGAAAGCATTACGGGAAAATTGAAAAAGAATGAAAGCGGCTCAGCAGCATATACCTATAAAGGAGTTAAGAAGCTTGCAGGCTTTACCCACATGAAGTTTACTGGCTGGAATGTAGTGTATTGCAAGAATCTTGACGAAATATTATTGCCGCTTAAGGCTATAAAAAACTTTGTTCTGTTAAGCGGATGCCTGTTTCTTGTATTTGCTGTTGTAATTACCGTGACTATTGCGTTTAAAATAAGTATGCCGGCACAAAAGTCAATGGATCAGTTTCAAAAGCTTCTTGAGCACTCCGAATATGCAATTCTGATCATGGGTGCTAACCGAAGGATCTCACATATAAACCCTGCAGCAGAAAAGATGCTGGGAAGATGCAGCAAGGAGATTGTAGGTACCATACCAGCTCTTGACAATACAAACAACACACCACCCGAGACAATCTGGGAAGAACTGAAATCCGGCCGGATCTGGTCAGGGAATGTCGTTGTCAATCCACACGATCCCGAGTCGTTGACACTGGCAGTAACAATCATTCCGGTAACCGATGTTTCGGGGAATATCGAAAGTTTTCTTGAGGTTGCGCATGATATCACCCAGGAACTGAAAATGCAGTCCAGACTTGCACAGTCCCAGAAAATGGAAGCACTTGGTACTATCGCAGGTGGAATCGCACACGATTTTAACAATATTCTGTCTGCAATTTTTGCCTACACAGAATTTTCCCTGGAAGTTCCCGGAAATCCTCCCGAGACACAGAAAAACCTCACATCATTATTGACAGTTTCAGAACGCGCGAGTGATCTGGTTAATCAGATATTGACATTTAGCAGGAGAAACGTACAGGAGTTACGCCCTCTTGCTCCACGTCCGATTATCAAAGAGGCAGTCAGGATGCTTCGCAGTACAATTCCTGCAGAAATCGAACTTCAGACTTCTATTGTCAGCGATGCAATGATCATGGCGGATCCTGTACAGATCCATCAGATCGTGGTGAATATCTGTACTAATGCAGCACATGCAATTAAACCGAATACCGGAACCATCGAGGTAACGCTTGAAGATCTGGTTGTTGACGAAGAGTTTGCACACATGCATCCCGGTATCAAACCGGGAAATCATATCCAGCTTAAAATCTCCGATTCGGGAAAAGGAATGGAACAGGAGGTTGTTGATCGGATTTTTGAACCTTTTTTTACAACAAAACCGGCCGGGGAAGGTACCGGACTGGGACTTTCTGTGGTTCATGGTCTCGTAAAAAAGCTCGGAGGTATCATTACTGTATACAGCAAAACCGGTGAGGGTACTTCATTTACTATCATCATTCCAGCTATCCCGGCGCAACCACAGGAAAATGGAGTATCAGAGGCTGTCTGTGCGGGTGGAACGGAAAGAATCCTTCTTATCGATGATGAACAGAATATTGTTGAACCGATTACTAAAATTCTTACAAACCTTGGATATCAGGTGTCGATGTTCACCGATTGTGTCAAAGCACTTGATGCATTCAGACAGGCTCCGGATGCATTTGACCTTGTGATTACTGACTATTCCATGCCGAAAATGACAGGTTTTGAATTTGCCCGTTCTATTAAAGAATTGAGAAACGACATACGTATTATTGTCAATTCCGGATACATTTCCCAGGAAATTTACGATCGATTTGCCGATATTGGTGTCAGTTCAATATTAAAAAAACCGATCAACAAATATCAGCTTGCAGATGCTATCAGAAAAGCGTTTGCCTGACCAGATTTTTGGTTTATTTAATAGTTGTCTATCCCTGAATATGTCAGTAAATCCCTGAGCCTGCATAACGATTGAAGTTTTTTACACAATAGGAATATGGTCATTTTGCATAGGAAATTCCTCAAAAAAAAATTGTCTTTTCCACTGTCCACATGGTATGTTATAGAGCATAGAGTATGGCGTAACGACTGATTTTTAATTCTATTTGCAATAAAATCAACGTTTTACCTGTACAGCAGAAAGATGGTGATGTAGTTTATGTATATGCTCCGGTAAGTTGATGCAATCTGTGCACTTTACCGGATGGTAAAAATCTGCGGAAGCGTTCTCTGTTTCCTGTCATAGTTTATCTGGAGGAGTAAATGGGTAATCATATTCACAAATATGATATGGGTGTGATCGGAAACTGTTCATACCTTGCATACATTAACAAACAGGCAGACGTTGTATGGATGTGTCTCCCCCGTTTTGACAGCCCGTTCCTGTTTGGCTCACTTCTTGATAAAAACAGAGGCGGCGTTTTTTCTGTTACCCCCTTTCATCCGGTTTCCGGGTCGAATCAGTATTATCTTAAAAACACCAACATTCTGATTACAGAATTTACCACTGCATCCGGAAGGTTCCGTATTACTGATTTTGCACCCCGGTTTTATCAATATGACCGTTATTTCAGGCCTCAGATGCTTATCAGGAAAATTGAACCGATCTCCGGACAACCTGCAATTACAGTACATTGCAAGCCCGTTGGTGATTATGGTGCAATCGAACCGGAAGTAGTCATGGGCAGCAGTCATATCAGGTATATGCACCTGAGCAGTTCTGTCAGACTTACATCAAATATTCCTCTTCTGTATATACTCGAAAATACACCGGTACTACTGAATGAAACAAAATACCTGGTCCTCACCTATGGTCCTCCCCTGGAGGCATCATTGACAGAAACCTGTGAGATATTTCTTGAAAAAACAAAACAATACTGGATGCAGTGGGTAAAAGGTACCTCTATCACTAATATGTATCAGGAACCGATTATCCGCAGTGCGCTTGTTCTCAAACTGCATCAATATGAGGACACGGGCGGTATTATTGCATCAGGTACAACAAGTCTTCCGGAATTTGACAATTCCACGCGCAACTGGGATTACCGTTACTGCTGGCTTCGTGATACGTATTTCACGCTTACTGCTTTTAATAGTGTCGGTCACTTTGATGAGCTTGAGAAATATTTTCACTTTATCCAGAATATTGTCATGCAGGAAAAGCGTTTTCTGCAGCCACTGTACACTATTACGGGGTCAACCGAGATAACAGAACGGGAACTTCCGCTTGATGGTTACCGGGGAAATACACCGGTGCGTATTGGAAATGCCGCATACCTTCAAAAACAGTACGATGTTTATGGATTGGTACTGGCAAGTCTGCTTCCGTTATTTACTGACAAGCGGCTTGACTATGAATCTCACATCCGTAAATCTCACATTGTAAACCATCTGCTTGATTGCATTGACCATGTCATTGACAAACCAGATGCTGGGATATGGGAGTTCCGTGGCCGCGAGCAGCATCACTGCTACACGTTTCTCTGTCACTGGGTAGGCAGTAAGACAGCACTAAAAATTGCAGATGTACTCAACAACCATGATCTTGCGGCAAAAGCCACCTCACTAATAGAGAAAAGTGCATCACTCATTGAGCAGTGCTACAATCCTCAAATTGGTGCGTATACGCAGGCGATTGGTTCAACCGATCTTGACGCATCGACACTGCAGCTGATTCTTCTTCAGTACCTTGATCCTCATTCCGAAAAAGCAGCATCACATCTTGCAGTACTTGAAAAACAGCTTGGTTTTGAAAGCGGTCTCTTTCATCGTTATATCCACAAGGATGACTTCGGTGTTCCGCAGACAACGTTTCTTGCATGTGCATACTGGTACGTTGAGGCACTAGCGTGTGTCGGACGTCTTGACGATGCAATAAAGGCATTTGATAACCTTCTGGCATTCTCAAACCACCTTGGTCTTCTGAGTGAACACGTGGATCATCATGGTGGACAATGGGGAAATTTTCCTCAAACTTATAGTCATGTAGGCCTGATGAACGCTGCGTATCAGATTTCCCGTTCGTTAAATAATCAATCGTACCTGTAAAACCAGAGGAGCATTATCATGGATACAGCAATCAATACATTCAGACGAATCATTATTGTCTCCTACCGGTTACCATTTCGCATACAGAGTGATGGCGATAAAAAAGTACTGGTACAGAACAGTGGCGGGCTGGTGAGTGCGATGTCTGCACTTACTGAAAAGTTAAGTGCCAATAAAGAGCAGCCCCTGAGTGATAAAATAATCTGGATCGGATGCGGTGAAAACACGGAAGCAGAATACCTCGATGCCTCAGATTCATCAAGTGACTATCACCTGATCCCTGTCAATATTGATGATCAAACGAACAAACTCTTTTACGGCGGGTTTTCCAACGATTTTCTCTGGCCAATATTTCATTACTTTTCAAATTATGCGGTATTCAACGAAACCTATTTTGAAGCATATTGCAAAGCTCAACGGCTGTTCCTCGAGAAAATTGAGGCGTGTGCAACTGAACAGGACTTTATCTGGATACACGACTATCAGCTTCTGTTGCTGCCGGGTATGATCCGTGAAAAAATTCCTTCTGCCACTATAGGCTTTTTTCTCCATACCCCGTTTCCATCATTTGAGACATTCCGTATTCTGAACCGTCCCTGGCGTGAAGCACTGCTTAACGGTATGCTTGGTGCGGATCTGATCGGTTTTCATATCAATGATTACGCCCAGTATTTTCTCCGTGCTGTATCGAGAACACTCGGACATGATGTCGGGCTTAATACGACTATTGTTGATGGGAGAATGATCAGGGTTGATGCATTTCCGATCGGCATTGATTTCAGGAAATTTGACGAAGCTGCAAGGTCAAAAAAGGTACAGAGTGAGATCAAACAGATCAGATCAAATCTTGGTCCAAGCAAGCTTATTTTTTCAATCGACAGACTGGACTATACCAAAGGTTTTCTCAGCCGCCTTGCCAGTTATGAGTTTTTTCTTGAAAAATACCCTGAATGGCACGAAAAGATCGTATTCAACATGATTGTCATTCCATCACGTGATACCATCGGTTCCTATCAGGAGATGAAAAAGGAAATTGACGCATTGGTAGGGCGGATCAATGGAAAATACGGGACAATCGTATGGCGGCCTATTATTTATCAATACCGTTCTGTACCCTTTGATGAACTTGTGGCACTCTATAGCCTGAGTGAAGTAGCACTTATTACACCGCTTCGTGACGGAATGAATCTGGTGTGCAAGGAATTTGCTGCGTGCCAGATAAAAAATGCCGGGGTACTAATTCTCAGCGAGATGGCAGGAGCGGCAGCAGAACTTGGGGAGGCATTAATCATCAACCCCACAGATAAAATGGAGGTTGCAGCTGCACTCAACAAGGCACTGCTGCTTCCAGTACGGGAACGTGAACTACGAATGGAACTGATACGTAAACGCCTTATGAACTACGATGTCTATTCATGGGGAAAAGATTATTTCAACAGTGTTATCCTTATAAAGAAAGAGCAGGATTTGCGAAAAGTGGTTGTTTTACGAAAAGAAATACGGGACCAGATTATCAGTGCATACAACAATTCTGGAAAGAGAATAATTTTTCTTGATTATGATGGGACACTGGTCCCCTACTCCAGATTTCCTGAACTTGCAGTACCGACTGATAAAACAATTAGAATGCTTGACAAACTGTGCAGTGACCCTAACAATCAGGTAATATTGATCAGCGGCCGGGCCAGGTCATTTCTTGATGAACACTTTGGCAACCTGCCGCTACACCTGGTTGCAGAACATGGTGCATTTGTCAAATTTCCCGGGCATAAATGGACATGTGAAATTGATAACGATCAAAACTGGAAAACATCGATTCTGCCAATTTTGCAGCGCTATTCCGATCATTGCATCGGCGCATTTATAGAAGAAAAAACGACATCACTTGCATGGCATTTTCGTAATGTTGATGCTGAGATTGCCTCCGCAAAAGTAAATCAGTTGCGTGAAGAGTTGCGGGAAATTACATCAAACGATACGCTGCTTTGCATGATGGATGGAAACAAGGTGATAGAAATCCGCCGTGCGGGCTACGATAAAGGATTCGCCGCAATGAAATATCTCAAGGAAAATAGTTTCGATTTTCTCCTTGCGATCGGTGATGACAAAACAGATGAAGATCTTTTCAGAGTTATGCCTGAAAACTCGTACACTGTCAAGGTTGGCCTTGTACCGTCACTGGCGAAATACAATCTACGTTCACAAGCCGATGTATCTGCACTACTGGCAGAATTTGCGAAAGACGATCGTGTGCCGATTCCGTTTTTCGGCAAACTTGTCAATTCTATTGTCGAGCTGATCTGATACCATAAGCATGTATTGACGAGTGTTGCAAAATGTATGGTGACTAACCGCAGTTGATTGTGCCCGGCCGCTTCACTTTTCCTGTTGTCACTGCGTAGATCCCTTCGGGATCGTATATGTATAAACTACAACAAGTTCAATTTGAGTCCCGCAGAGACGATACACTTATCGTATATCTTACAAAATGCAGTTGTGTAATAATTTACACAACCGTATAAATTTTTACACGAATTTTTGATGACTTTCCTGATAACTTGACAATAATTATTGAATGTAATTAATGCGCTCACTATATTAACACCATAATGTCAATAGTATCATGCTACTTGCACGTTAACGTATCATTTACTTAGGAGGAAAATACTATGAGAAGAGTTCTTGCAACACTTGGACTGATTCTTGCCACATCATCTGCTGTATCAACAGTCTCTGCTGCAGAAGTAAAACTTGGCGCTTGGGGCCGGGGCTTCTTTGTACCGTTTTTCAGCGATGGTGACAGTGATGCACAAACATTTGATGCGGCCTCATGGGGTGCTAATTATCCTCGTATCGGCGTATCAATCATTGGTTCATCTGACAACGCGGGTTTTCAGATCGATCTAAATGGTGACAACGGCATCGGTGCCCATGACCAGCAGAAAATCTGGATTAAGCCATTTAATATGCTGACAGTTACTATTGGTCGCGCATATGATGATGTTCTTCGTGGTAATGGTGCATTTGGAGATTTCAACTGGCTTCGTATTTCAGGAACCGGTGAAGATTTTACATTCCATCGGGTAAGTACACACGATGGTGCTTATGCTCCAGTTGTCACCCCATATGATCAAACTAAGCCTGCTCCAAACACTTTTGGTTCTATTATTGCTCTTGATCCGATGAAAGAGCTTCATGCCTATGTAGCATTTAAAAGCCTTACAACAAGTATGAAAACAGAGGATGCATTTAAAAACATTCAGGTTGGTCTTGGTTATAACATCGCTGAAAAAGCTCATATCCGCGCTCAGTACGTTGGTGTTACTACACCCGGTACTGGTGAAGGTGATGAAGCTGACGCAAGCGTAATAAATGCAGCATTAAAGCTTACTCTTACAGAAAGCTTTTATGCAGACCTCGGTACATTCATTCCCACAGATAAAGCTGTATCTGCATACACAGCGAAAATTGCTGCATACATCAATTACAAAACAGGCGCAATAGCTCTCCATGGTCTTGGTAACTTCGTAGCAGGTACAAAAAATGTTAAGGGTGACGATGCTACAGGAATGGAATTAGGACTTGGTTTTGATTATGCTATCGGCGATAATGGGCTTGGTTTTGTTTCCTCTTTCCGTTATCAGAATGATGCGTTTCAAGGCGGCGCTGGCGTTGAAGATGGACGTATCGGCGGCCTCGTTGGAATTCAAAAAGGTTTTAGCAACGGGAAAATCGGTATCGGTTTTGAGTTCTCAACAACAAATATGGCATTCAATGGTGGTGAACCTGCACCCGCTTTAGAAAAAGCAACTATTGCAGTTCCGGTTATAGTTGAATACAGTTTTTAATCAGTTGCATTAATAACCTATTCATTTACTATTCGGTTCAATAAGTGTAAGTAAACGTAAAAGAAATACCCAATAACGATTGTTACGGGTATTTCCAATTGTTCATACACTCAGTATTGAGGGGACTTCCATAACAACACATTCAAATGATGGCCACTTTTTCCGAAGTTATGCTCGTACATCAATCAATGTTTTTCATAATTGATGACACATAATTCCTGAGAATATTGAAAAAAGGTATGTTGTAATTGCTCTTTTTCAATACATTATAACTGGATAATCTGCTATGAAAAAATGCTTTTTTAATTTACACTGAGCACAACAGAGGCTTTTCCCGCCTTTTTTACCCGATTTGTTCGCAAATATTACTATAATATTGCAAAATAATTGCATTTTTTTACAATTATTTTACAAAAATTGTTGGATATAGCAAATGCACGCACTATATTAAACTCATAAGTAAACAATATCATGTTACCTATAAGTTTATCTATCATTTAATTAGGAGGAGAATGTTATGAGAAGAGTTCTTGCAACGCTTGGACTGATTCTTGCTACATCATCTGTTGTTTCTACTGTCTCTGCTGCAGAAGTTAAAATTGGTGCATGGGGTCGTGGATTCTTTGTACCATTTTATAGCGATGGTGACAGCGATGCACAAACATTTGATGCAGTCTCATGGGGTGCTAATAATCCTCGTATTGGTGTCTCAATTATTGGTTCATCTGACAATGTTGGTTTTCAGATCGATCTCAACGGTGACAACGGTATCGGTGCTCATGACCAGCAGAAAATCTGGGTAAAGCCTTTTGAAATGCTGACTCTTACTGTCGGCCGTGCATACGATGATGTTCTTCGTGGAAACGGTACTTTTGGTGATTTCGACTGGCTTCGTATTTCCGGAACCGGTGAAGATTTGACATTTGCACGTATGAGCACCTATGATGGTCCATATGTTCGTTCATGGGGTGAAGGTCATGGAGCCATTATTGCTCTTGATCCTATGAAAGAACTTCATGCATATGTTGGTTTCAAAAACATTTCAACAGCTATGAAAACAGCAGATGCAATGAAGAATCTTCAGATTGGTGCTGGTTATAATATCGCAGAAAAAGCTCACATCCGTGCTCAGTACATCGGTACCTTTACCGATTCTACCGGTGGTAAACCATCAGTTGACTTAAGCGCAATCAATGCTGCTTTAAAGCTCACCCTTTCTGAGAGCTTCTATGCAGACGTTGGTGCGTTCATTGCAACAAAGAAGGAAGAAGCCGGATATACAGCACGTATTGCAGCATACCTCAAATATGCTACAGGTCCAATTGCTCTCCATGGTCTTGGTAACTTCAGATTGGGTATTAATGATGTAGTTGCGAATGAAGAAGATGCTACAGGTATGGAATTGGGACTTGGTCTCAATTATGCTATCGGTGACAATGGTCTCGGTCTTGTTGCATCGTTCCGTTACCAGAACGAAGCAGATGTTGGTGTTAAAGACGGACGTATCGGTGGCCTCGTTGGAATCGAAAAAGGTTTCAGCAACGGTAAAATCGGTATCGGTGTTGAATTCTCAACAACAAATTTTGCATTCTACGGTAATGAACTTGGAAAAGGTAATGAGAATGCATCAATCGCAGTTCCTGTAAAAGTTGAATACTGGTTCTAATCAGTCACTTTGCAGTAACAACGCATAATAGATTATTTCGTTTAGAGATATTGTTATACGTAAAAGAGATACCCGTGACATTAGTCGCGGGTATTTTTTTATTTATATATATCTAACAAAATTATTACTCAGACTTCTATTTTTACAAACGCATTCATCCATTAAGTGCTGATCTTTACCCATACATAACTCTGACATCGTGAGGAATCAGTATTTGGATATGATGCTATTGATCAATCAGCGTTTTTCTCGCCAAAAAATTTAAAAAAAGAAAAAAAATTGCACGTCTGTTCTGGATTTTGCCACAAAAATAATGTTTCAGCCCTACACTATTGTAGAACATGGAAAAAATGACTATTTTTCTCAGTGCAGTTTTTTTTAACAGTGCAGAAAATTCTTAAAGGAGATATTACAATGAAACTACCGGCCAAAGCGTTATGGTCACTTGCCGTTCTGGCAATTGCAGGTACCAGTGTATTTGCTGCTGAATACAACTATGGTGAAGTCCTGCAAAAATCCCTGTTCTTCTACGAATGCCAGCAATCAGGCCCACTGCCCGAATGGAACCGGGTTGCATGGAGAGGCCCATCATGCCTTAATGATGGAAAAGATGTTGGCCTTGACCTTACCGGTGGATGGTTTGATGCCGGTGATCATGTCAAGTTCAACTTTCCCATGTCTTATTCAGTCACCATGCTTGCATGGGGTGGAAACGTCTATGCCGATGCTTACAAAAAAAGCGGTCAATATGAAATTTTGAAAAATAACCTGCGGTTTGTCACTGATTATCTTATGAAGTGTCATTCCGATGACAATGTATTCTGGGGACAGGTTGGAAATGGTGGTCTCGACCATGCATTCTGGGGACCAGCCGAGTCTGTTGAGTCATATATGGAAAGACCTGCCTACAAAATTGATGCGTCAAAACCGGGATCAGATCTTGCCGGTGAGGCAGCTGCGGCACTTGCATCTACAAGCCTGCTGTTTAAGGAAAGCGACCCGGAATACGCTGAAAAATTAATCACACACGCAAAGTCACTTTATGCATTCGCTGATAAGTATCGTGGAAAATATCCTGAAGCAATTCCGGATGCACAAGGATACTATAACTCACACAGCGGGTATTGGGATGAAATTGTGTGGGGGGCATGCTGGCTCTATCTTGCTACTGAAGATGAAACCTACCTTCAGAAAGCCATAAAAGACTATGATTCTTTAAAAACAGAGCCTCAGATACAGGATAAATCATACAAATGGACAATTGCATGGGATGACAAAGGCTATGGATGCTATGTGCTTATGGCACAGATTACCGGTGAGGAAAGATATCATAAGGATGCACAGCGCTGGTTAGACTACTGGACTGTTGGCTACAATAGCGAAAAAATTAAATATACTCCAGGAGGCCTTGCATGGCTCGACCAATGGGGTTCATGTCGTTACGCAGCCAATACATCATTTGTTGCGATGGTATATAGTGATAAACTTGATAATGCTGAATTGAAAAAAAGGTACCATGACTTTGCAGTTAGTCAAGCTAATTACATCCTTGGCGACAATCCAAATAAACGTAGTATGGTGGTGGGATTTGGTGTAAATCCTCCGGTACGTCCTCATCATCGTACCTGTGAAGGTCAGTATCCCGGTGATGCAGGAGATACAATTGCTTCAATTCATACTTTGTATGGAGCACTTGTTGGTGGTCCTGGAAATGATGACACCTATAAAGACGAACGCAATAATTATTTCAACAACGAGGTTGCAACCGATTATAACGCTGCTTTTACAGGACTTATGGCCCGCATGTATCAGGAATTCGGTGGTGAACCGCTTGCAACATTCCCTCCGCCAACAAAGAAACTGGCTGAGTTCTGGGTCGAAACATCAGGCAACTCAGGTGGAAGCCGTTATTCAGAAATCCGCAGCGTTGTTAAAAATATGTCAAAATACCCTGCACGTTCGGTATCAACACTCAAATTCCGCTACTATGTTGATATTTCTGAAGTGCTTTCTGCTGGACTTGAACCAAGTGCAGTCACTGTTTCAACAAATTACACTCAGGGAAAAGTTAAACTTAATCAAATTAAGCAGGTTGAAGGTTCTGTTTACTATGCAGAAATCGATCTGACAGGTGAAGATCTCTATCCTGGAACCCATAATTCTTTTATGCGCGAGATACAGTTTAAAATCGGACTTTCAGATAATGCCCCCGAAGGCGCCTGGAATCCTGCTAACGACTGGTCATTCAATAGCATGGGCAGCGGATATGATAAGATTGCACAGAATGATCATATTCCTGTCTACATTGACGACGAACAAGTCTTCGGTGCTGAATATAACAAGGAGCCATTCGACCCTACACCAGTTATAAGCTGTCCGCAGATTTCCGGCCAGCGTTCTGGTGTTGCCCGTGCTTCACTTTCCCTCAGTAAGGGTAGCACTCAGCTCTTCGTGCGTGAAAATGGAAATCGTATCAGTCAGGTTGAGCTCTGTAATCTGAGTGGCAGAGTAATTGGTCGCTATGCACTCTCAACGCTTCCAGCACGAATTGATCTGGCACCGGTTCCGTCAGGGCTTTACGTTGCGCGGGTACGCTATACCGATGGTTCTGTTTCACAGCAGCCGTTAACTATTCAACGATAACACATATCACAAGACTCATCCATTTCCGGATGGGTCAATCAATATTCACACTGTTTTGCTCACATAATTCCGGTGAGCAAAACAGTGTTTTTTACCGTTCGGCGTATATGATACTACCCATCAGCGCGCCCATCTCTTCAGGCATCTCCAACGGTTTCACGCAGGATGGATGTATTCTTTTTAATTTAATTAAAATTACACCTATCTCCTGCTGAAGGGCGAGCAATCGGCACTAATGCTGCATTTCGTTATCTCATTCTCCAATGAGAACGTAATTTTCAGAATATTAGTAATTGTCAGGCTAATGTATCAGATTGTGCGTATACTATAAGATATCACAATTACTCAATACATCATTGACAATTGATAGATGCCTGACATTTTAAAGTTTTATGTTAAATTATACTATCATCACGAGGGGGAATCGCAACGATGCTACAGTATAAGAGAAGTGTTATTTTTTCGTTTGTTTTAGTTTCCATCATATTCTTTCAACATTCTTCGGCAGATGTTGCTCCAGTTTCTGTAAATGTAGACCACGGCTTCTTTGATTCACCATTCAGTGTTACATTATCCACAGAAACTGCAGGTGCTACCATTAAGTATACGCTTGATTGCAGCAATCCGCTATCATCGCCATCAGCGATCTCCATTGAGTCACCGGGTTCAGTAATGATTGATCCGTCCAGCGAAACAGGACGGGCTGTTACTCCTGCGGTTGTCCTTCGCGCCGCAGCAGTAAATCAACAGGATGAGACAGGTCCGGTACTTACAAAGACCTATATTTTCTTAAACAGTGTTGGATCACAAACAACTCCCGGTGGGAATTGGCCAAAACCAAACCCGGATCCATCAGCGACACGTCCCGGTTTTGGTACCGGTTTTGTAATGGGACAGATTTACGATTACGCCATGGATCCGGATGTTGTCGATGACCCGCGTTACAAAGACCTTGTTGATGATGCCCTGATTGCCATCCCTACAGTATCTGTCGTCTCCGATCCGGACAGCCTGTTTGACAACACTCGTGGTATTTATCAAAATGCTCTGAAAACGGGTAGAGAATGGGAACGTGAGGGTTCGGTGGAATTGATTCTGCCAGACAAAGCAGACGGATTCTCAGTCCCCTGCGGTGTCAGAATCCGGGGAGGATGGAGCAGACACGAAGATTGCCCCAAACACTCATTCCGACTCTATTTTCGTTCAGAATATGGCCTTTCAAAACTGGAATATCCTCTTTTCGGTGATGAGGGAACGTCCTCATTTGATAAAATCAGCCTCGCTACAGCTCAAAACTATTCATGGAGCTACTATGGGAAAGAGGGTGCGCATAACACCATGATTAAAGATATCTTTTGCAGGGATGTTCAGAAAGATATGGGTCACAATTACACCAGAAGCAGATTCTACCATCTCTATCTTGATGGAATGTACTGGGGGATCTATTATACGCAGGAAGAATCTGACAGACGGTATGCTGAAACCTATATGGGCGGGGATGAACTGGATTATGATGTTATAAGTACCGTAAACGACTATACTGCCGGGTCTGATCGCGATAAGACTGTCGAAGCATCCGATGGTACTATGGATGCTGCAGAACGACTATGGGAAAAAACGCTTGCCGGATTTGCAAGCAACGAAGACTACTACAAGGTTCAGGGACTGGAAGCAGATGGCAAAACAAGAAATCCACAGTATGAACGTCTGCTTGATATTGACAATCTGATAGACTATCTGCTGATAACATTTTATACCGGCAATTACGATTCTCCAACGTATGCATTTTCGGAACCCCAGCGCACCAATAACCTGAAGGCAATTTACAACAAGGCAAAACCTGACGGATTTAAATGGTTAAGCTATGACGGTGAACACACGATGGTTGACTTACAGATAAATATGAGAGACAAGCTGGTAAAAGCCATTGATGTTGACCGGACAGGGCCATTTGATCTGTCTGATGAGTTACGTTTTTTCAATCCACAGAGGATTCATCAGGCACTCTGTGCCAACAGTGATTACAGGACGCGTTTTGCAGACCGTGTTTACAAACATTTTTTCAACAATGGTGTCTTTACTCCTGAACAATCAATCGCACGCTATAAAGTCCGGGCAAAGCAGATTGAAATGGCAATAATTGCGGAATCGGCCCGCTGGGGAGATTCAAAAAGGGATACAGCGCGTACAAAAGATGATGACTGGATACCGGCTCTTAATAGAATCTATGACGACTATATGCCATTACGTACAGATGTCGTTATCGGTCAATTCAAAGCCGGCAACCTGTATCCATCAATTGAACCGCCGGTATTTAGTTCAAATCAGGAAATTCAGGGGTCAACAATTACCACTTCAAACGAGGTTACACTCACCATAAAGAACACAAACACAAGCGGCAATCTGATTTATACAACTGATGGATCCGATCCCCGTTTGCCCGGTGGAAACGTCTCGGATGCTGCAACTCAGGGTGATTTGTCTGCTTCATTGACCGTTACGACATCAACATTTGTCAAAGCACGGGTAAAAGACGGTGATGTGTGGAGCGCTCTGCAGGAACTCTATATCGCTTTCCCGCAGGATTTTAGTACGCTCAAAGTTACCGAGATACATTACAAGCCACTCGGTGATGGAACTGATGGCAGTGGAGGCAGTTACGAATTCATCGAATTGAAAAACACTGGTACAGTACCACTCAATCTCACCGGGCTCAGCTTCAGTGATGGTATTGACTTCACATTTGAAAATGGAACGATTATCGAAGCAGGTGGATGTATCGTGGTGGCATCAAATGCAGCGAAGTTTACAGAAAGGTATGAATTCAATCCGGCCGGCGAATTCAGCGGACAGCTTGCCAATGATGGAGAAACAGTTACTCTGACCGACAATTCCGGAAATGTCATTGTATCAATTACCTATGATGATAAAGCGCCATGGCCTGTTGAAGCGGATAAAAACGGTAATTCACTGGTTCCCACTGATGCTGTTAAGAAGCAGGATCAGAATGATCCCGCAAATTGGATATCGTCAAGTGATGTACATGGATCTCCGGGCAGAGATGATTCAAAATCAATCGGTGCATCTGTTCGTCACAAACGCTCTGGTTCTTATTCAGCTGCAGTCTGCCATGTTGGCAATTTCAGATTCGAACTGCCTTTTTCAGGTGATTATCAGGTCAGTGTAATGAATCTTCAGGGAAAAACGGTTGTTCAATTCCCTGAAAAAGGACGGGCAGTATACAATTGGCGTCCTAATGGCAAAGGTGTGTTTGTTGTAGTATTCAAGAATCTGTCAGGTTTACAGCTTGCAAAAAAAATCCATGTCCTTCGTTAACTATTAAAATGTAAATTAACTACTTTATAATATAATGAAAATAAACCAGATATTCTTATGGGAAATTACTTACTGCCAAATAAACGTGTTTACACGGGAATTTCTACCCGTGTAAACAATTGGTAATTAAACAGAGGTCTTAACGAAGAGAAAACTTGTAAATCGTTGATGACTCGAATGTTTCGCCTGGTCGTAATACGGTATTTGGAAATTGCGGTTTATTTGGAGAATCAGGAAAGTGCTGTGTTTCAAAACAAAAACCACTTCGTGCAATATATGGTTTTCCACTTTTGCCAACAAGTGCATCCTTAAGATTATTTCCAGTATAAAACTGCACACCAGGCTCAGTGGTAAATACTTCCATAAAGCGACCGCTTGATGGATCGTGTGCTGTTGCGGCAAGTGACAACTCACCATCGCGTTCTTTTTTTAATACCCAGTTATGATCATACCCATTGCCAAGAACGAGCTGATCATGAATATTATTAATTCCCGCACCAATTGTAATCGGTTTGCGGAAATCAAACGGGGTATTTTCGACACTCATGAATTCCCCTGTCGGTATCTGCAAAAAATCTGATGGTGTAAAGTAATCCGCATTGATCATCACAACTGTGTCAAGTACAGATTCTGAACCTTCACCACTAAGGTTAAAATAGGCATGATTAGTAAGATTTACAACTGTTGGTTTATCAGTTGTTGCACGATAAGATATCCTGAACTCATTATTATCTGTCAGAGAGTAGATGACTGTCGTCGTGAGCGTTCCGCCAAAGCCTCCCTCACCATCCGGACTTATATACGTAAGTACAACACTCTCGCAAGTATCAATCAGTGATGTCATCGGGTCCCACACGACCTTGTCAAATCCACGGATTCCACTATGTAAACAGTTTTGTCCATTGTTTTTTTCCAGTTTGTACACGATGTCATCAAGGGTATATACTCCTCCGCCGATCCGGTTTGCAAATCGCCCTACAACGCCGCCCATAAACGGATTACATTCAAAATAGGTATCATTACGATACTTATCAAGCGTATCAAACCCCAGCACGATATCTGCTGGAACACCATTTATATCCGGATATTTCAGTGAAACTACTGTCGCACCATAATTACTGACACATAATTCCATACCTGATTTATTTGTCAGATAATAAAAATAAACCTTTTTGTCGTCAACTTCACCGACAAGTTGTCTGGTCAAACACTTCTGTTTATCAACACACATACATTCACTCACAGTTTTCCCCCGGGATGACATTACCGTAACATTTACAACGTAGTATTCATGCTGTCAGGAAACAGCGCAGCTTCCCGCAAGCAGGAATATCTGAGTGCATTCTTAAACTCTCTGCCAGCTTCCAGCCGGAAGGCATATACAGTTACATGCCCTGATGGACGTATTTGATATAATACGCCACACCCAAACTGTCAGTTGCAGGAATGCACAATTATAACAACCAATAAATAATTATGAATTTTTTCCTTTACGTGACCACTGATCCAGCGCAACAGCAAGGACAAGCACTGAACCGAGAATAATTTTTTGTGTCTGTGCGACAATTCCGATCATTGACATACCGTTTTTTATTGACGCCATAATAAGAGCACCGAGGACCGACATACCGATAACGCCGCTGCCACCCATCAGACTTGCACCTCCTATAACACATGCCGCAATAGCTTCAAGCTCCTTAAGATCACCAATATCCGGTGCCGCAGCACTCAGTTCAGAAATGGTAATGATGCCACAAATTGCTGCCAGCATAGTCATAAGCCCGAAGACAAGTATTGTATTTTTAGCAATCGATATTCCAGAATATTGTGCGGCCTGTTTATTGCCGCCAATCGCATAGACATAATGTCCAAACGGTGTTTTTCCTGCAATAAAGCTAAAAATGACTGCTGCAATAAGAAGTACAATAGCCTGAATCGGAATTCCATCCCCACTGACAAGGGTCATAACTATGGTCAACGATATCAGACTGATAATAACGATTTTTAATATGTCAATCCATCCTGGTGTGTGCATTGGAAGGTTTGCTTTGGCTAATCGATTCCTGTTAATGATAGTTACGGCGATAACAGACAAAATGATAATTGCTAACAAAATGTAACTTAGGTAGTCGGGTGTATAGGCCTGAGCAATTGCCTTGATCCATGGTGTACGAACGGGGATCGACTGGCGGGCGACGTATTGTGTAACACCACGATAGGCAATGAGTCCGCCAAGTGTTACAACAAATGCTGGTATGTTAAGATAATGTACCAGTGCACCATGAATACAACCGACAAGAAAACCAGCAATCAATATGAGCGACACTGCTAAAATCGGATCCATTTGCATTTGTGTTATAAGCATCGCTGTAACAGCGCCAAACATTCCAAGTGCTGCACCAACAGAGAGATCGATGTGCCCGGCAACAATTATGAATGTCATCCCGACAGAAAGAATTGCCACAACCGTTACCTGACGAAACAGGTTGGCAATATTTTCGGCGTGAAAGATAAAACCGCCCGATAAAATATTAAAAACGACAAGAATAAATACAAGCAGCACAAGCATAAACAGTACGCGTTTATTGGTTGCATTCCAAAGTTCAGTAAGTTGTGTATTCATGTAAAGACCCTTATGTAAAGTTTTGAGTTATTTGTATTACGTCAAATATTATGCGCCTACACCAGCAGCAATTCCAAGTACTTCCTCTTCATTTGTCGTACCATGCATATATTCTGCCTTGATACCACCACCCTGTAAAACAAGTACCCGATGTGCCACACCTAATACTTCGGGAAGTTCCGATGAGACAAACACTATGCCGATTCCCTCTGCCGCCAGTTGATGAATGAGTGCATAGATTTCCTGTTTTGCACCGACATCCACACCTCTGGTTGGATCGTCAAGAAGAATCAATTTCGGATTAACCATCAGAAATCGCGATAAAATGACCTTCTGCTGATTTCCACCTGACAGATTAGCAATTTTAAACGTAAGAGAGGGTGTTTTGATCTTTAATTTATCAACATACATACTGCATTCGCGAAGAGCCTGGGGAATGTCAACAATCCCATTGCTGCAGAATCGGCCGAGAGCTGCGGCGGTCATATTTCTTTCAACGTTTGCCGGTGTGATAAGCCCGAACTTTTTTCTGTCTTCAGTAACAAGAACGACACCATTATTAATTGACGATGACGGAGTTGTCGGGGTATAGGGACTACCGTTCAAAAACATCTTTCCTGTAAACGTTCCTCTGAAAACGCCATATATCAGACTGAACAATGCAGTTCGTCCTGCACCGAGAAGCCCTGCAATCCCAAGCACCTCACCACGTTTACAGTCAAGCGAAATATTTCTGAGAATATCTTTTCCACGATGTTTCAGTGTTACATTATCAAGCTTGAGTAACACATCGTCGGTACATTTTCTTTGTACCGGATACACTTTATCAAGGCTTCGCCCTATCATATCTCTGACAATAGCTGGCATATCAATGTTTTCTTTTGTAAAATGTGATATTGACTTGCCATTTCTTAAAACGGTTACTTTATCAGCAAGTTGACGGATCTCGTTTAACTTGTGAGAAATGTAAATAACCGCAATTCCTTCTGCCTTCAGTGATTCAATAAGAGAAAACAGAATTTCAACTTCCTGCTCAGGAAGAGCCGCCGTTGGTTCATCAAAAATCATGATACGGGCTTTTTTAGAAAGCGCCTTTGCAATCTCTACAATTTGCTGCTGCCCTATAGTAAGATCAGATACTATCGTTTCCGGCCGAATGCTTGTCTGCAGTTTCTTTAAAATCTCCGCTGACCGTTTATACATTGTAATCGAATCAAGAAGCCCCATAATTTTCGGTTCATGCCCAAGAAATATGTTATGCGCAACTGATAAATTATTCGCAAGCGACATTTCCTGATATATTACCTGAATCGCTGCATCGGAACTATCCTTTACAGAGTGAAATCTGACAACAGCATTGTCGAGAAGCATCTCTCCCTTGTAAAGACTACAAGGCCATACACCGGCTATGACTTTGATAAGCGTTGATTTTCCAGCCCCGTTTTCACCGCATAAGGCATGAATTTCACCACTTTCAAAATCAATCGAAACGTCATCAAGCGCCCGGACACCCGGGAATTCGATAGTAAGGTTTTTTAAAGAAAGTAGAGCCATAGATTGTTCTTTCTACTTTTGTTAATAGTTTTAACAGTATAGAATCTTCTGCTTTTGATAATCAACAGCAGTTTCATGACAATCCGGGATAGTCGTATCTATTCGTGAATCCAGCAGCACAGCCTTCCAATAACCCATCCTGATCCCCATAAAATTGTATTGTATACCAAAAAGGTTCCTGTATCCTGCATATTGAATATAATATAGAGCTCCTTTGAGTCAATGATTTGTTTATTTTTATAGTGATTTAACATATGATATATTAATATATCATCACCTTGATTGCAGTAACCAAATCAAACGACATATATAATAATTACACTTTATGTATTGACATTACAAATGCTGCATTTATTTTTCTTTACATAACCATGCGCAGAAACCTTTACAGGAATCTGTAATTTTACAAACAACCATATGTACCTGTTTAACAATATGGTAACTTCAAATCTATCAACCAGGAGGTATAATGAAGTTTTTGTTGTCATTAGTACTATGCGGTGCATTGTGCTTAGGAAGTGTCGGTTGTTCAAAAAAGGAAAGTGCAAAGAAAGCTGACGACGGAAAGTTGTTAATTGGGCTTTCCCTTGCAGATTTGAAAGAAGAGCGTTGGCAGCGTGATCGCCAGATGTTTGTTGATGAGGCAGCAAGACTGGGTGCCGAAGTACTTGTTCAGGATGCATCTGGAGATCCGAATACACAAATCCAGCAATGTGAGAATCTTCTTGTTCGCGGTGTAAAGGTTCTTGTTGTTATTCCGAAAAATGCAGATGCAGCATCTCCAATTGTTGAGAAAGCCCGCGCTAAAGGTGTCAAAGTGCTTTGCTATGACCGCCTTATAACGAATTCAGAACCTGATCTGTATGTTTCCTTTGACAATGTACGCGTCGGAGAAATTCAGGCTGCTGAAATTCTTAAAATGGTACCGAAGGGGAATTACCTTGAGCTTAAGGGTGATCCGGGAGACAAGAATGCCGACATGGTTCATCAGGGCCACATGAATATCTTACAGCCAGCTATCGATGCCGGTAAAATTAAAATCGTTCTGAGCCAGGCTTGTGACAAGTGGCAGGGAAGCGAAGCAAAGAGAATTACCGAAGATGCCCTTACCCGTTTCAAACTTGACGCAATTGTTGCATCCAATGATGGAACAGCTGCCGGTGCAATTGCAGCACTTGAAGCAAAAAAGCTTGCAGGCAAAGTTCCTATATCCGGCCAGGATGCAGACCTTCTTAACTGTCAATATGTTGCACGTGGAATACAGGCAGTAACCGTTTACAAACCAATCAAGAAGCTCGCAACATTTTCTGCACAGGCTGCAGTATCACTTGCAAAGGGTGAACCTGTTCAGGGATTGAATGCAAAGGTAAACAACGGTACAATAGAGGTTCCAACAGTATTCCTGGATCCAGTCCCTGTAACAAAAGACAATATCGATGCAACAGTAATTGCTGATGGATACCACAGCAAGGAAGATGTTTACAAAAACTAATCCGGTATCTTCATTATTCAGACTGTAAAAAGTTTGAAAACATAGTACCGTTAAAAGCTTGCAGCATTGAAACCTGAAAAGTCAACAGGTTAGAAATGCTGCAAGCTTTTTTTATTAGAACAAACACTTCCCTCTTCCCTCTTCCCTCTTCCCTCTTCCCTCTTCCCTCTTCCCTCTTCCCTACTTGCTACTTGCTACTTGCTACAAAAAAAAAAGACCAGATGCCGCCACAACACAGCACCCGGTCTTCGTTTTTAACACTCACATCGACAGTTTTTATTTATACATCTCATCAAAACATTTCTGAGCATCTACTACTGCAGCGCGCATCATGTCTTCTGCACGGGCAGTCTCTCTGTTACACAGATACTTCATAAGTGTTTTTTCATCAAGGTTTTTCGCTGCTTTATCACAAGCTTCCCATGAAAGGATGCTTCTAATAACTCTGTCAATAGCCTGCTCTGCAGAATCATAAGCACGTGGCTGCATATCGTGGCCTTTCCATCTTGAAAAACCACCGGCACCGTTGATTACTCCTGCCATCGCAATGTTCATTCCGTTAATTCTGCATCCATGATCGATATCGTATTTTCCAGGACCACCGAGAATGATTCCGTCGTTGTAACCCTGGCTGTTTAAATGCATGTGAACAAGTGCATCGTTGTCAATTTCTTCAATTGTATCATAAACAGCATCAAGGCCGATCATCTCTGAATGGCCAAACTCTTTATTAAGTCCTTTTTTCTTACGGGTAACACCGAATTCCTCTTCGAGTTTATGCCAGAAAACAATCGCACTTGCAACGGTAGGCAGTAACATGGACGGATGTCCCTCATTTGGTTTTGGTTCGATCGCCATATACATCTCGCCACCCTTTTTCTCTTCGTATTTGCAAAGTAATGCAATACTTTCCTTGAGTGTCTGATACATAGCACGAATTCCGACAGAAGAAATATCATACCCGTATGAACCGTTCCACAGAACAAATGATGGCACAACAGTTTTATGCCAGGCTTTTTTCATCTGACCGTAAGCAAGATCAACTGTTTTCAAACCAAGATCACGTGCAGCAGCAACTTCTTTACTATCCAGTGATGAAACACCACCGTATGCAAAATGAGTGTGTGCTCCCGGTGTGATCATCGCCAATGACATCTTTGCATCAATAAGAGCATCAGCGGTTTCATCTGCATCTTTCTCATTAATTTCACTGTCATAGTGAGCTTCATACCCGAGTTCAATAAAATCAGGAAGACGTGGAGCAATCTTATCTTTGATAATCTTGATAATTTTTACATTGGTAATTCCGCTCCATTCCTCGCGCATATCGCCGGGAACAAATCCACCCTT
>JAAZBG010000153.1 GCA_012513915.1 Fibrobacter sp. | reverse complement strand
TCACTTGTGCATCTTTGATCATTTAACCTCCTTTCTTCTGTAAAGAGATTAAAATGATTTCAGATGCTGGTGGACCCCTCAATTTTAATTGTCGTCACCCCGCATTTTTAATTGTCGTTCATCAGCTATGGACAAAACGGCGATAAGGATGTCATTATGATTGAGTCTGCAAAGGTCAGGGAAGAGCTTTAACGATGTATTATATAAAACAAATAGGCGATAAATTGAATCGTGAATAAATTTACCATAAATATTTGAGACCGCTACTTTTGTATTTCGACAAATGTGTATCTTTACTAATAAATATAAATTTGTTTTTAATACATTGAAAAATAAGCATTCTGTCGAATGGATCCCTGTGATTATCCTTAATTGGAAGGCTAATGTAATCAAGTGCGTCCTGAGGAGAGAGTGGAATCAGTGTAAATCCCATCTCTTTGCAATAATAAGGTATTTTAACTATATCAAAGTTTGTTATGTGTAGTTTACCGATGCTATATTTCAAAGATATTTCCCACAAAGAAATGGCACTAACAAATACCTGATTTTCCAGATTCGAAATCGTATCAGTCGCAATATCAGAAAGTTCAGAGCTATCTCCAATACTCCAAAGTAATGTGTGAGTATCGAGAAGTAATTTCATTTGAGATTTAGAAAATCATTGGTGGAAAATTTAAATTTATCATCAAATTTTATTGAAATTTTTCCATCTAAAATGCCTATGCGGCGTTTCGAATCTTTCTCTTTTGAATAAGGAACTATCATTGCAACAGGTTTTTTACGTTTTCCATCAAGAATTCCAATGTTAGTCCCCTTATTCACCTCAATAAGAAGCTTATCAAAAGATGTTTCAATGTCTTTAATTTTAACTGTTTTCATATTATTATTATAATTAATTTTCCAAGGTGAGTCAAAGTATATTAAGAAAATGTTCTTTGTAACCAGCAGCCTATATATACACTGTTATATTGATTAATGTAGCATATATATAATTCCTTAAATAAAAAGAAAACCTTATCAGACGAATCTGACAAGGTTTTCTTTGCGAAACAGGCTTATCCGCTAAATTTATTCTCTTGTAAAAGAAAATTTCTTTCTTGAAAAAACGATCAACATAAGTGCGCCAGCGATCATCATTACACTTGCAGAACCTTCAGGAACGTCCTGTGATGGTGGTTCGTCGAAGGTCGTCATACCAAATTCCATTGAACCGCTGAAAGAATTTGCAACAAGGGATCCTTCCATGTGTCCCCATTGTCCGACAACATCTGCATCTATTGCAAGAATATTGCCGTAAACACTTCCTAACTCAAGGCTTACCTTATCAACAAAGTTGAAAAGAATATTGGATGATTTTATCAGATCATTATTATAGCGATTTTGTTTATTATAATGCAAAACAGCTTTATTGGACTCTCCTAAACCATCAATATCGCCATGCACATTGATAATTGAATACTTGGATTGATCGGCAATACTTAAATCCCAGACATTTATAAGATCGGTAGCATCGATATCGTAGTAGTTTACATCACTTGTACCATTCAGGTTAAGTGTTGATAAACCATTTGTTAAATTCCAGGCACTTGTTGAAGCAGATAAATCATATAAGCTCGATAATTCATTAGCTTTTGCGTAATCAACCAAAAATGGCAGTGTGCTTGAATACGCATACTTAGAGCCGGTTACTGTTACTCCATTTGTAACAGAGATACTTCCGGTAGCATAAATGTCACCGTGTACCTGTCCGTTATCAGAAAGTACAATCTTTCCACCTGCTACGATTGCATCTGAAGTTGTGTTTAGAGGTTGATTAACATTCACTCCAAAGCTGTTTTTAATAGTAACATTACCACCTGCAGCTATGGCACCTTCAGTCTCCATCCCTAAAAGAGAAAAATCCTTGAATGTGACAACGTTAAATCCACCAGTAACATCAACAAAACTTGCACTGACCTGTGCTACTAAAGCAAGGGCTGTGACAACACCTGCAATAAACTTTATCCTAACCATACTAACCCCTTGTTGTTTATTAATTTTGGTTTTGATTAGTAGTAAAATACATTTACTGACGTTGTTATAAAACACTATTTTAATCAGTGACTTATGACGTGCTGTATTTGTCGGAATTCTTTACAATTGTCAGTTTTTTTGTTTTAATGTAACCTAATGAAAAAAGATGAGATGTTACATATTTGCGACGACGCTGTCGCATTTTTGTACACCTGCATTGTATAAGAGTTGTAGTAAGGGTTTAATTGGTGTGATAAAATGCCAGATTTTGTTTGCTGTACAATTTTATATGAAATTGTGATAATAAAACTTCAACTATTTGTGGTAATGCACTTGCAACACTATAACACTATTACCATATTTAATAAAACGTTAATTTAACAATAAAAAAACTGAGCGTTTTTTTATTGATGATGCTTCTATAGAAATGAAAGTATAATTTTTTTTGGTTTTTAAATGGGGTATACTATGAAAAACTGTATGTTTCCGGTTCTGATAATTGTTTCACTGTTGAGTCAGTCTTTGTTTGCTGCTGACACTTCTGAAAATAATGCGTACAAAACTCCACTGACGACATATTCCGGCGGTATTGGTTTTGGAGCGGTTATGGCCGTAAATGATGAACTTAAAGATTATTCAGAAAATTTCATGAAATTATCGATTGCCAATCTGCTTTATTTCAGGGATAATGTCTCATTCTTTTTTGATCTTAACTGGTATGCAGCTGGTATGAATTTCGGAGGTGATATTGGTGCTGATTTTTTTCTGTCAACATCTGATATACGACCGTTTGTCGGTGCTGGAATAGGAGCTGCATATATTGATAAAACTGATGACTTTGGAGACAATTTCGGTATTTCAGGAACTGTTCATGCGGGGTGTATGTTTGATATAAATGATAACCTGTCAATTCGTTTCAGAGTGCCGTTAACAGGAATCAATAATGACAGTAAGGATATTACCGTAGGTGCTGATGTCGCATTTATTATTTCCGATAAATTTAAAAGAGTTAGAAAACTGGATTATAATCGATGAGAATTATATACTTGTGAAAAGGTTATTACATAGGAGTGCATAATGAAAACTAAAATTATCCCGGTTATGCTGGTGTTAGCCAGTTGTATGATCTGTTTCGCGCAGGGTAACACAAATAAGACGATAATTCACGGAGTATCAAGTGCTGATGGTAAATCGGATGTCAGTGAGAGAATTCTTGAGGAATGTCTGCAATCACTTCCAAAAAGTAGTGATCTTTCACCGGTTGTAAGTTCCAATACTGCATTCTTAAAGGAAATTAATGATGATCCATCACGGAATGAACAGGTTCAGACATTCAGTGCGTCACTTGATATCAATTATATGCTTTACCAGAAGGTACTGGTCATTGTGGCAACCAGCACGGTACAGGGGCAGGAACCGGTTATGAAAGTGATGGAAAAAAATCTGCGTCAGTCGAAGCATTTTGAATCAAACAGTTCAAATGGTGATATTTTTGCAGGACGTTCGCATCGTCAATATTATTTTTCATCAGCAGATGCAGCACGCAATGATGTTATCAGGCAGGCAACAGCCTGGCTGCGTCAGCAGGCATCGGTTGCGTGTTCAAAATAGGTAACGGTTTCTGATTTTAACGTAAGATGAGGTGTATTAATGAATAAACTTGTTGTTATCCTGACACTGTTTATCGTAATGGTTGGTTGTTCCACTAAAGTATCAAGAGTCGAGACGTCATCAACAATGGATCTTACCGGGCGATGGAATGATACCGATTCAAGGCTTGTAGCGGATGAATTGATACGGGATTGTCTGTCACATACGTGGCTGACAAAATACGATTCAATACTTAGAAAAAAACCGGTTGTAATTGTTGGAAAAATTGAAAATAAGTCTCACGAGCATATAAGTACTGAGACATTTGTCAAAGATATCCAGCGGGCGCTGCTTAATAGCGGACGGGTTGAGTTTGTTGCCGACAAGAATGAGCGTGAACAGATTCGCGATGAGAAGGCTGATCAGGCATCAAATGCATCAGCACCGACTGCGAAATCATCGGGAGAAGAATCCGGTGCTGATCTCATGATGATCGGTACGATCAATACAATTGTTGATCAGGAGGGAAAAAAGGCTGTTGTATTCTATCAGACAAATATGGAAATGGTTGAAATTGAAAGCCATAAAACAGTATGGATTGGTGAAAATAAAATAAAAAAATATGTTGAACGCACCAATACAAAATTTTAATCAGTAATTGCATCTAAACACAGGACTAACGTGTGTCCTGTGCAGTTAGTTGCTTTTTTTTATCGCATTTCTTTGTTTGTCAATACAACCGTAATATTCCTGATAGTAAAAAGGTTATGCTAAAAGCTTTCTTACAAATTTTTATTTATATAATAGCTATGTTTTTTTTCTCCTGTGCATCACGAAGCGCTGTCAGGTTTGAGAAATATTCCGAACTGATTACAACAGAAAATTATTCAGACATTATTAATTCTTTGAAAAAATCGCCTAAACTTTATGGAAAAACCAATGAGTTTCTTTACTATATGGATATAGGGGCGTTGTATCATTACAGCGAAATATATGATTCGAGCAATCGTTATCTACTTCAGGCGGCTGATATCTATGATCAACTTTTCACCCGTTCTGTTACTAATGAGGCTCTTTCAATTTTAACAAATGACAACATCCGGCCATACCGGAGTAAACCGTTTGAACTCACGATGTTGCATCAGATGATCGCTTTCAATTTCTGTGCATTACAGAGCATTGAGGATGCGCTTGTCGAAACGCGGAAAATGCAGCTCTACTTTAATGAATGGGAGCGAAAAGCCGGGAAGGATGAGGAGGTCTATGCAAACGATCCGATGTTCCATCTCGTTTCGTCAATTCTGTATAATGCAAAAGGGGAATCAAGCGATGCGATGATCTCGCTGTTTAAATCTATCAGTGCTTTTAATAACGGCCCTGTTGCATTGCCTGCGGAATTAAATGATTATGCCTGGAATATGTTTACAGTAAATAACAGGGATAACGATAAATCACTGCTGAATCTTAAGGCGCCACTATCTGATGCAACCAATAAACCATTCAATAATGAAACTGAAATAATTGTTGTATTATTGGGCGGCAGGGGACCTGTTCTTGATGAAACGGTGTGGTGGGGGACATATGTGAGGGATGGATTACTAATTTTACATTATCGCAATCCAAATGGAGATACAGCAACAGTTACCTGGCCGGCACCGCCTATACCGGAACGTGAACTTATCAAAGCAGAAAATGGCGAAAAGACTAAATCGGGTACAACCTTTCATTTGAAAATAGCGGTCCCATCATTAAAAGTTATTGAATCCGCGACAAAAACATTCAGTGTCAAATGTTCATCACATGAGTCTTCATATCAGTCTATGATTATTAACGATTTTGACAGTCAAATGCAGCATTATCTTGAAAATACAAAAAAAAGTACAGTTACACGAACGGTTATAAGGGCTGTGCTACGGACTATTGCAGCAGAGAAAGCAAAGAAGAAACTTGAGACAGATTCTCCTCTTGCAAACCTTCTTGTCAATATAGGAACTGATATACTTACCGATCAGATGGAAAATGCAGATACAAGAAATTGTTTCTTTTTGCCAAAAACGGTTCAGATTGTCAGAATACCCGTAAATGCAGGGGTTCAGCAATCAATTGATATAGCAGCTTTGGACAAAAACGGAGCAATTATAAAGAATAAAAAAATAACAGGGTTAACACTTGAAAAAAACGAAAAACGATTTATTTTTTATACATCGTTGAATTGAGACTTCGGGGTTGTAATGTTAGTTACAATAATGTATACTAATGTCTTCTTTGAAGTAAAGATGTTGATTTTTAAAATTAACTTTTAATTCCTAACGGGAGGGTTCTATGCTTAAAAAAATTTTGACAGCTTCAGTAACAGCTTTTTCACTGTTTGTTGTTGGTTGCGGTACTACTGATCCTACTTCTGGTCCAAGCGTTACACTTGACGCTATTGGTACTCTTGCAGCAGGTTCTGGTGCTGAAAAAACTGTTACTGGAAAAATTGAAGCTGACGAGGCTATCACAAGTGTTTCGTACTCAATCGTAACCGCTACTGATGCTGCTGTAGCTCCAACAATTATCTCTGCAACTGGTACAGCTGCAGACAACAATAAGAAATTAGACATTACAGTTAAAGTTCAAGCGTTAGCTGGTGCTGTTGCAGGAGAATACAAATTGCAAATTAAAGCAACTGCCGGAGTTGAATCTACTA
Source organism: Fibrobacter sp. (assembly GCA_012513915.1). Taxonomy (GTDB): domain Bacteria; phylum Fibrobacterota; class Chitinivibrionia; order Chitinivibrionales; family Chitinispirillaceae; genus JAAZBG01. The sequence continues at coordinate 88,536 of JAAZBG010000153.1, read as the reverse complement.
CATCTTTTCCTTTTACCGTAACAGGTGCGGCTGCAAATCCTGTTACTCCGTCAGAAGTTATAACCCTTGGTGCACATGAAAATGCTGATCTTGGTAGCTCATTAGACCTTGATAATGGTACAGTAATGAAATCTGCTGCTGCCAAAGCAGCCGGAACTGCTGCTGATATTATCTACACATACTCATCAAAGGCACCAGCTGGTCCAGTATTATTGAGTCCAGCTTATGCAAAAGCTTCAAGTGGTATTTCTGCTTTTTCAGACTGGGCAACTCCATTTGATACAAAATATCACAAAGTTACAGGTGTAACATATGAATCTATTACAACTGATGTTGCGCTTAAAGCTCTTTACAGTGAAACAGCAGCAACAGCAACAGCTGGTCGTCTTAATGTTGCTGCTGGTGATCTTGTTGTTGTATTGACAAGTGAAGGCAAATATGCACTTATGAATATTCTTACTGTTTCTGCTGATGCTACTGGATCTGCAACTATTAAGTATGCAAAGTAACTTTTTATTGTAGATAGTATAATTCATAAAAAAGCCCCGATTTATCGGGGCTTTTTTACTTATGCAAACTAACCGAACACTCCTTTTGGTGTTATTTCCTGCCATCGCTTTGCAATATTTCCATACTGATTACCAATATATTTTTGTGTCGCACGGTTTGTTTAACCACAATATCGCCGTTCGATGTTTGTTTGCATTACATGTTTGGTCGTATTCGTGAATTGCGGGCGAATAATGATTCGCGTTTATATTCGGTATCGTTTCATTTTTTGGGGAAATTTCAGGCGAATAATGATTCGGGTAAATATTCGATATTGTTGTTATTCTTTTGGGGAGAGGTGGGCGAATAATGATGTTATTATTTGGAGGGGAAGAGGGCGAATGATGATTCGCCCGTACGTGGTATTTAAATTTTTTCTAATTTTTTCATTGCGTCGGCAATCTCATCCTTATTCCCACCGGCTTTTACATATTTCTTGTAGTATTCCTTTGCTTTTTTGTCGTTGACCAGCTTCTGGAAATAGATGGTACCGATATTGCGTAGTGCCTCTATCGGCTGTCCATTGCCTATTTTAAGCGATACATGATACTCATTTATCGCTTCTTCAAATTTACCGCTTTGCTCCAGCTCCTGACCAAGAAGGAAGTGAATCATCGGATCATTGGGATGGTACTTAATTCCGTGCTGGAGCATCGCGATAGCGGAAATATGATCACTTTGTTGCGATTGCAAAGATGCGATATAAATCTGAACCCATGGATGTTCCGGGAAACGTGCGTTTACTATATGAAAATAGACAAGTGCACTGTCATACATACCTTTTTCCTGAAACACTGTTGCAAGATCAATATAGTTTTGCATATTGACAGAATCAACGAGTGCCTTTTTGAAATTTGTTATCGATAGATCCGACTGACCAAACTGCCCGTAGATCCGTCCAAAACCTGCAGCAACAAGGGAATTGTCCGGACTGATCTTTGATGCGATTGAGTAGGCTGTGAGTGCCGCTTCAGCATTATTTTCTGTTTCGTACAGAACTCCCTGTGCAAGTTGAATCCAGGGGGCATCATCTTTACCAAAATATTTCTGGAATTTTCGGGCGTTTTTAATGTCACCAAGTTTACAATAAGCAAAAATAGTGCGGTAGACGGCTTCCGGTGATGGGTCATTATGATTCAGAATCGATTCATAAAACCCTTTGGCTTCATTGAACTGAAGATTATTTGTCAGCGCATTTCCAAGCTTGAGTGCCCGGACCGGATTATACCCGCCCTTTTCCCACGACAGAAAGTAGTTTTTGGATGCTTCCTTAAAGTTGAAAGCCTCAAGATTCAGATCGCCAAGAAACTCATACGCTTTTGCGTAATCAGGGTTAATTTTCAGTGCCTTATTGATATAGTCAAGTGCTTTGATCTTATCATTTGACAATCGATAAATATGGCTCGCATAAAGATAGACGTTTGGATTTTGTGATGGCATTTGAAGAGCCATGTCTATCGATGATTGTGCGTTTGTATACTGTTCATTGAGTGCATAAGCATAACCGGCTGCCGCATGATAAAGCGGATTTGTACCATCACTTCTGACTGCAGTCTGAAGTCTGGACAGTGCTTCCGGATAATTTCTTTTGTCAATATTAATTAGACCAAGCTCGAAATGTGATGGTGCATGCTCGGGTTTGAAGGTAAGGACTTTCCTGAATTGGATCTCTGCATCATTAGTTTTGTTTTTTGAAACAAAATACCGTGCATACTGATAGTTGAGTTCCCAGCTATCCTGTGTTAATTTTGATGCTTTGTCAAGGTGCATGAGCCTTAGCGAATCTTTACCTGAAAGTTCATACGCCTGAGCAAGAAGGATATGCGGTCGTGCTTCAAGCGGAAGAAACGTAACTGCGTCCTGCAGGTAGATAAGTGCATTGTCGATATCCTGTTGATTGAGGCAGAGTGAGCCAAGTTCCATCTTGATATCATACCTCTTCGGATCGAGTGTAATCCACTCTTTAAGCAGTGATGCAAGACTGGATGTTTCGTTAAGATTCCTATAGCATTTTGCGGTCAATTCAATCATTGACAGGTCATTGGGACGTTGTTTACGTGCGTGTCCAATCGGAGTTATTGCTTTTTTAAATTCGCGTGCGTCAATATATGTCTTTCCAAGCAGGGCATTAATATCATAACTTTCAGGGTCAATCTGACGCGCCCTGTTAAGAACGGTAATTGCATCCTGAAAATTTCCTTTTTTATAATATATCTGACCAAGTTCATGCCAACCGCCGGCATCACTACTTACTTTGTCAAGATATGTTCTCCAGGTGGTAATTGATTTGTCAATCGCATCCCGCTGGTAATATACTGCTGCAAGCTTTTTAGTCATCTCTGGTTGTACTTCCGGTGACTCATGGGCAGCTTCAAGTACTTCCTGTGCCTGTTTCCAGAGCGATTGTTTCATATAGATTGCACTCAACCGTTCATGAAAATGTAATGCTTCGGGAAACAGTTTTCTTGATGCCTCATAACGCTGTATTGCATTGGCGATCATCTGTTGCGATTCATATAACTCACCTAAATGATAGGTTACAGAGTCAAAATCCCCCTCTCGTGGATACTGTGTATATAGTTCGTAGTAGGTGATGGCTTTTTTGATATCACCGGTTTTTTCATTTGCCAGAGCAATAAGACCGATTGCCTTTTTGTTATTTTTGTCATTGGTAATTATTGTATTAAGTAACGGCAGGGCGCCCTTGAAATCACCAGTCTGGCATCGTGAATCTGCGAGCGGCAAAAGAATGCTGCGGTCATCCGGTGATGTCCCATTGACATTTTTAAGCAATGTGCATACAGTAGTATAGTTCTTGTTGATATATTCGAGTTCTGCATAGCGTCGGCTTACGACCGGATCAGTAAAACCACGATTCAAATAGAGCATATATGCAGCAATTGCTTGTGTATTTGATTCATTTTTGTAAAACAAATGCCCTGCTTCAGCAAGAAGGTTGGAATATTTGGAGTTATTAAGATCAAATAATTTTAAGTAGTATTCAGCACCCCGGGTTTCTTTTTTTGCCTTGATATATGAAAGTGCACATTTACGTAATGCATCCTCATGATCCGGTTTTTGCGAAATTATTTTATTAAAATAATCTGACGCATATTTAAACTTGCTCTTGTTGAAATACTCATCACCGAGCATGTACAGGATGTCAAGTGATGGGTCACCGTAGGCGGGCGCCTCACGCAAAACACTTTCAGCACCATCGAAGTTGCCATCTTTGAGCATGATAATTGCAACAAAATACCGTGCGCTATTGTGGTCTGGCGTGATTTGCAGCAGCCGCTTGTATTCAATAGAACTTTGCGCAAATGCGTTATTCTGGAAATGAAGCCGGGCTATTTTTTCCTGAACATCCTTATCATTACCATGCAATTCACGCTCTTTTGAATAATTAAATAACGCTTCCTTGATATTTTTGTTAAGCAGTGATGCATCGCCCATAAGCGCATAAGCACCTTTAATCTGTTTTTGGGCAATGATCTCCTTTAAAACTGCCTGTGCGGATTTCGGATCATTTTTACTCAGGTAGACACGGGCAATTTCCATATTGCATTCAAGTTTACGGGTAGTCCTTGGAAGTGCTTTCTGAAGTGAAACAAGAGCATCATCAAATTTGCCGACTTTTTGATATGCCAATCCAAGCGTAAAAAGTACATCAAAATCATTCGGGTCGGTTTTAAGATAGTCGGTTAATGGATTGATCGAAGCTGAATAATTTTTGTTATCATACTCAAGCAGTCCGATATGCTTTTTAAGAAGCGGCTCACCGGAATAAAGAGGTGCGTTTTTAGCAAGCAGTGAAAGGGCATCAGCAGATTTACCGCTGTTTTGCATGCTGATTGCAGTTTTAATAAGAAGGGGAAATGATTTTCCGGATGCGGTAAGTGCTTTTAAATACGATTCGACAGCATCACTATTCTTATTCTGCTTTACCAGTGCATCACCGAGGTACTCGGCGAATGATGGATCTGATGGCTGAAGCTTGTTTGCATTCTGAAGAGCATTGACCGCCTGATCTATTTTACCAAGTCCAAGCAGACTGCGGCCTCTTTCGAAAAACGCGTATCCATTATTGTTATCGAGTTTGATAAGTGCATCAGAAAATGGTATGGAGCTTGAAAATTTTGAATCATTGTTATAAAAACGTGCGCAAAAAAGCAGCGCATCAACATGTTTTGGATCATTCTGAAGTATCTGATAATATATCTTGTAAGCATTGGTTAACTGCTTCAGAGCTTCAAACACTTTCGCTTTTTCAAATAAATACAGATTTGTTTTCAGTCCCATCTCGTCAAATTTCGATGTAATCAGATACGCATCACTTGGTTTGTTGCTCATTCTGTATGCTGTAGACAAAGAGAGAAAAAGGTCGGTATGGATCGGAACAAGATCGAGTAACTCTCTAAGATATTTTGACGCTTTCTCGTATTGTCCAGCCTTCATCATTGCATCACTGCCATTGTAATGCGCAATCAGCAGCGTCGGATCTTTGGATATGCATTTTTCATACTCTGATGCAAATTTAGACCATGATGGTGTTAAGGTGTTTCTCTCTTCGTAAACAGTCTCACCGAACATTTTAAGCGAACGCAGTGTTGGACCGGCAATTGATATCTGGAAAAAACGCGCGCTTTGAGTTGAAAGCGGGTAGTTAATCTGATTAAACATTTTACATAACATAGAGTCCAGATTCTGAGGAATCTGATCAACTGAAAATTCTCTGTCAAATGACACAATGGTGGATCTGGTCTGGATTTCTACAATATTGATATTAAAGAGTACTGTCTTGCTTTTTGTCAATTCAAACTGCGGGATCATGAAATGTGTTGCATTACTCTTTTGCGCAGCTGCGTAATAGGTGCTTTCATCAGTCGGTGTAAATGTATAGAGCTGTGGAATTAGATTATACACTTGTTCACGTGGAATGGTATGTATCTCCTTGAGCGGCTCGAGCCTGAACCTGATATACGTATCAAAAAAGGCAACTGCCCATTTATTCTTTTCTTTTGATGGAGAGACATCAATTGGAAGTGCAGTAATCAGGTTAAACTGCGGTTTAACCACTTTTTTTGGAGCGGCTGAAGCAACCATGGCTATCATCAATGTGATTAAAAAGAATGACTTAATGTGCATAATGTTCCCTCTAAGTTAAACGTTTAAACTTATCTATATATATATTATCAAACATGGAGAGTAAAAATCAATAGGGAATTGTTACAATCGGTATGTGCGGGTGAGGGATGGCGGCTTTATGGGGATTATTTCTGTATGCTCAAACCGGAGTGGAATCATTTAATTGGTTAGTATGATGCCTGGTTTTTTATTGGAGATTGTGAGTGAGAAAAAAAGTTTGGGCTATTGGGATACAAGGAACATCTCCCCCCTTAATTAAAAAGGGGGCGCCTCCGGCGGGGGATCTGTTTGTCGGTGACATTTGACGGCCACATTTTCTTTGTTTCTACGTTATGCCAGAGCCACAAGGGCCCTGGCTACGGATGTTTCATTGAATTTAAACAGATTTAAATCCGAACCAGCCTTTACGGATAATATGCTTTGCAAATTCAATTACCGGAATAATGGTGAGCGACAATACACCGACGATCACCCAGTCTTCCAGTGTCAGGGCAAACGTTCCGAATGGCTTTTGAAGAACCGGGACATAGATAATCACTGCAAGCATTACAAGTTCCCAGATAATTGCAAGGTTGAGCCATTTGTTGGAAAATGGTTGATTGAAAACATGATCTTTTTCCGACCTGAAATTATACGCCTTGAAAAACTGTATAAGAACAAGCGATACAAAGGTCATGGTCATTGCTTCTGCAATTGATCTTCCGGATGTCCGTGCCCACTGAAACAACGATAAATTAACAACGGTTGACCACAGTCCGCCAGCCATCATAAGAAATAATATCGGTTTTGTAAAGATACCCTTGCGCGGATCATTTGGCTTACGTTTCATAATGTCCTTTTCAGCGGGGTCAACTGCCAGTGCAAGTGCCGGAAGACCATCGGTGGCAAGGTTTACATAAAGAATCTGTACTGCGGTAAGCGGCAGCGGCATTCCAAGAAGCGTTGCTCCGGCCATAAGACCAATTTCACCAATATTTGATGAAAGAAGATAGGTGAGGTATTTCTTGATATTATCATAAATTCCGCGGCCTTCCTCAACAGCCGAGACAATTGATGCGAAGTTGTCATCAGTGAGCATCATGGCTGATGCTTCCTTGGTAACATCGGTGCCGGTAATACCCATTGAAATACCGATATTTGCTTTTTTAAGTGCCGGTGCATCATTGACACCGTCACCAGTCATTGCGACAATATGGCCGTTTTTCTGAAATGCATCAACGATACGCAGCTTATGCTCCGGTGCGACACGTGCAAAGACCTGTATTGATGCAACTGAACGTTGCAGCTCATCATCACTCATCTGCTGCAATTCTGCACCAGTGACTGTTTTTCCATCTGTTAATATACCCAGTTCCCGTGCAATCGCCTGTGCGGTAATCGGGTGATCACCGGTGATCATAACCGGTATAATTCCTGCATCACGACATTTCGAAACAGCATCTTTTGCCTCTACCCGCGGTGGATCAATCATTCCGACAAGGCCGATAAACGTGAGATCAGTTCCTGCATTTGCGATGGTACAATTCTGTTTCATGGTGATTGCAAGTACCCGGAGTGCTTCCGATGCCATTGTACGGGCCTGATCGAGCAGACGCTGTCTTCCGTTATTGTCAAGTGGTTGTATGCCCTCCGATGTTGCTATGGAGGTACAGTCCGGCACGATCATCTCAGGTGCACCCTTGATATATGCAAACGTCGACTGATTGTTTGAATGCAATGTGATCATCCGTTTGGTTTCAGAAGAGAACGGCAGTTCATCAATGCGCTCAACAGTCTGACGAAGTTTTGTTTCGTCAATGCCTGATTTACGGGCGAGAACAACCAGAGCAGCTTCTGTCGGATCACCCTGAATATCCCATTCTCCGGATTCCTCTTTATATAGTTTTGAATCATTGCATAGCGCCCCGGCTTCCAATAGTGTCGTAAACAGTGATGGAACCGTACCGCCATTTTCAGGAGTAACTGCTCCTTCGGGAATATATCCTGTACCATTGACAAGCAGTGTTGCATTGTCAACATATACTTTTTTAATGGTCATTTCATCACGAGTGAGAGTTCCTGTTTTGTCAGAACATATCACCGTTGTGCTTCCAAGTGTCTCTACTGCGGGAAGTCTGCGCATGAGTGCATTTCGTTTAACCATCCGCTGCACACCAAGTGCAAGCGAGATCGTTACAACAGCCGGGAGCGCTTCAGGAACAACGGCAACTGCAAGAGCAATACCAAAAATAAGCATTTCAATAAACGGTTGTCCCCGGAAAATACCGAGTGCAACAATGATCAGCACAATAACAATTGCTGCACGGGCAAGCATCGCTCCAACTTTGTCAAGGTTCTTCTGGAGCGGTGTTTTCTCGGTTGTAACCTGCTGGAGCATTTTAGCGATTTTCCCGAACTCTGTCGACATCCCGGTTGCAACAACCAGCGCCTGTGCCCGTCCCGCACTTACTGTTGTACCGGCAAAAACCATATTTTTCCTGTCACCCAGCGATGCACCATCGGTGAGCTGAATCCGGTGATCCTTTTCGGATGGCAGTGATTCACCGGTAAGGGATGCTTCCTCTATTTGTAAATTACTTGACAGTATCAGACGTGCATCAGCCGGTACACGGTCTCCTGCCGCAAGAAGGAAAATATCACCGGGTACGATTTCAGTTGCAGGGATAACCTGTTCCTTATTATCGCGAAGCACCTTTGCATTTGGTGCTGCCATGCTTTTCAGCGCCTCGATTGCCTTTTCCGCACGATACTCCTGAATGAATCCAAGCAGGACAGCGAATAACACAATAACAGAAATGGCAATAGCCTCGACACCATGTCCCATAAAAGCAGAAATACCGGTCGCAATAAGCAGAATGATGATCAGAATGTTTTTAAACTGCTCAAGCAGCAGCATCCATGGACTGATTTTTTTCGCAGCCTCAAGCTTATTAAGTCCGTAGGTCTGAAGTCTGTTTGCTGCTTCTGTTTTTGTCAACCCGTTTACCGAGGTTTTCAGTTCCTGGTAAAGAGTTGTTATATCTTTTGAATAAAAATTATTCATAAGTCTCCTCTGAAAAAGTCTGTATAATTACAAGTAAATTACTGAATTGATATAAACCAGCTGATACTAAATGCGCAATACCGATGATTGCAGGAACCCCAAGGGTGTTGCCCGAAGATGTATCAAGCAAATTGATGGTAGCCTACGAAATGCACGATACAAAGAGTCGTGAACCTTAAGTTTATATGTATCACCCTGTTTGAGTTGCGCCAGTACAGCATTGATACTGCAACGGTGAACATGGTTGAATTGCCGGCTCTCCTGAGATGTTTCAAATGGAGATTCCAGAGTTGTAGTACTTCTGAAGCAGGAATAGTTTGCTTCGAAAACCAGAACCGTGGAGATAATTGCAATAAGAATTATTGTGAAAAATGTCCTCATGGCTCAATTTTCGTCCGTTCAACCCGTTTATTGTTTCCCTAAAATATAATGGATATGTTGAATATAAAACAAGATTCCAGTAACTATAATAGACATAATTATGTGCTGCCCATCCTTTACTTTTTTTACTGCACAACCGCATCCCGTAACTGTACAATATAACGCGAATCTTTTGTACACAGCTCTTGCTGACAGAGTGTTATGCTGTTGCAAGGTTGATTCTGATCTACTGGTGCTTTCCGCTGCTGTATACATGAGGTACTGTTATCTATAGAATAAAAATGATAACCCCATAGGATAATATGTACTTATGGTTATGCTTTTACATTATAACGGTACTTTTTTCCGGTATATTTGCTGCATAGTACTAATGATGTTCATTGCCCAAACCACTGCAGATTCGCATGCACGAAAGGTCCGCGTTGGCTTATTTCCGGCATCACCGCTGGTTTTTGAAAAGGACGGCAAAGCAGATGGGCTTTTTATCGATCTGCTTGAACATATAGCCAAAGAGAATAACTGGGAAATTCACTATGTGCGTGGTACCTGGAGTTCTCTTCAGGAAGATTTGAAAAATGGTACGATTGACCTGCTTCCATCAATGGGGAACACGAAAGAACGTCTGGCACTCTATGATTTATCAAAAAATGCAGTATTTATCGATTATGGGGTATTGTTTACTAAAAAAAAATATGTGATACATACAATTTTAGATCTTAATAATATGCGCATTGCTGGTTTAAAGGAGAGTGTGTTTACTACCGGTTTTAAAAACTACACGGAATCCTTTGGTGTTACCTGCGAAATTACCGAAGTTGCCGATAATATACAGGTGATGGAGTACATTGTCAACGATAGTGTTGATGCCGGTGTTTGTATCTACTCGCTTGGCAATGAACTTGCAAAAAAATATCCTGTCGAAGTAACACCGGTTAGTTTCTCACCGATTGCACTGCACTATGCTGTCTGTAAAGGTAAAAATGCAGATCTCCTTGCTGCGATTGATGTAATTCAGGGCAGGGAAGAAGGGGATCCATCTTCCTATTATAACGATCGGTTTCAATACTGGATGGGCTCACAGTCAACAAGGAATATTCCAGGCTGGGTAGTTTGGGCAAGTGGTGGACTGTTTGTTACCGGGTTACTCTTTGCGTTATCGAGTATCATGCTCAAGCGTCTTGTTACGATAAAGACACAACATCTGAATCAGGAAATATTAGACCGTAAAGCAATTGCAGCGGCACTGCAGGAGAGTCAGGAACGTTTACAACTTGCAACAGGTGCAGCCCGTATCGGAATATGGGACTGGAATATTACCACCGATCAAATGGTATGGGATGATATGATGTTTACAATTTATGGTGCCAAAGATTGGCCGCAATCGTTTGGTGTTGAACTCTGGAAAAATTGTCTGCATCCTGATGATGTCTCGTTTGTCTGGGATGCCTGTCAGGCAGCGATTCGCGGTGATATTGATTATAATGTTGAATTCCGCATTATTCACCCTGACAAGAGTATCCGGTATGTTAAAGGTGAAGGGGTAATTCTAAGGGATGACAGTGGCAACGCAGTACGTATGCTTGGTGTTAATTTCGATATTACGGCTCAGAAAGAGACTATGGAGCAACGTCAAAAATATGAGGCGCAGATACAGAAAAATTCAAAGATTGAGTCTCTCGGAGTACTCGCAGGTGGAATTGCTCATGATTTTAATAACCTTATGGGGGGCATTTACGGATACATTGAAATTGCAATTGAAAAAAGCAGTCAGAATGAGAAGGTTACAACAGTGCTTGGAAAAGCTGTTAATACTATTGAACGCGCGAGAGCTCTTACATTGCAGTTACTGACCTTTGCAAAAGGTGGTGCTCCCATAATGAAAATCAATAATCTTTTTCCTTTTGTCGAGGAGACTGCACTTTTTGCATTAAGCGGATCAACTATTACCTGCCGGTGTATCATTGAAGCAGGGTTGAAACCTTGTAAATTCGACAGAAATCAGATCGGTCAGGTAATCGATAATCTGGTTATAAATGCAAAACAGGCTATGCCGCAGGGTGGAAAGATTGAGATACGTGCGAAGAATTGTACTATTGGTGAAGGCAAACATCCGATGCTTGAGCCCGGCGAATATGTATGTATTGCAATCAAGGATAACGGTACAGGGATAGCACCTGAAATTCTACCAAAAATATTTGAACCATTTGTGACAACGAAACCGACCGGATTTGGTCTGGGACTGGCAAGCTGTTACTCAATTATCAGGAAACATGGCGGTTGTATTGATGTGGAATCGGAAATAGGACGGGGTAGTACGTTTTCACTCTATCTGCCGGCATCAAACCAGCAACCGGTTGATAGCGACCGGACTGTTGATATTGACCATAAGGGAAATGGAGTTTTCTTATTGTTGATGATGAAGTAGTAATACTTGAAACTCTGCAGGAGACGCTTCAATCGTTAGGATATACGGTTATTTCGAAACAGGACGGACAGGATGTTATTGACTATGTACGATCGGAATCCGGCAGGAATGTTGAAATAAAAGGATTTATTTTTGATCTCACTATTCCGGGCGGACTTGGTGGTAAAGATACTATTCGTGAGATTCGTAAAACATACCCGTCAACACCAGTATTTGTAACAAGTGGCTATGCTGAAGATCCTATAATTGCAGATCCTGTAAAATATGGATTTACTGCAAGTATCTGTAAACCATTTCAGAAAAAAGAGCTCAAAGAGTTATTGAGCAGGTATTATTCTGTATGATGAGAATACTTTTACAATTGGAGTAATGTAATGGATGAAGTAGTAAAGATTCTTATCGTTGAAGCGGATGACATTATTCAACAGGCTATTACAAAAAAACTCACAGAAAATGGTGTTGATTGTTTTGAGACAAAAACTGCAGTACAGCTTTCCGGGTCACTTGAAATGCTTGACAGAAATGTTTTTGACCTTGTACTGCTTGATCTGTATTTACCGGACAGCACAGGTATCAATACTTTGAAATCGGTACGATCTGCTATTCCAAATACACCGGTTATTGTATTTGTCGAACAAGCTGATATTGTATCTGTAAAGAACATATGTGGGGAAATGCAGACAAGCTATGTTACGAAGGATTCGGGATTTGTTGACAAGCTGCTTAAAACTATTTGTCATGTAGTTCACAATATACATCAAAAGGAACTTGAGCTGGGTAATCAGAAATTTCGTATTTACATTGATAATGCACCAGATGGCGTTTTTATTGCTAATTATAATGGACTGTTTATTGATGTCAACAATGCTGCATGTACCATGAGCGGATATTCCCGTGATGAACTGCTTCATATGCAGACAACTGATTTTATCGCCGAAGAATCAAAAAATGATGCAGCTGAACATTTAAAAAAAACAGTTACAGTTGGTAATGCTGTGGCTGATTTATGGTATGTTACCAAAAATGGTGAAAAACGCTGCTTTACCATTAAGGCTGTAAAAGTTTCTGATAAAGAACTGCTTGGTTTTTGCAGAGACATTACAATCAGGAAGCAGATGGAACTTTCGTTACAGGAGAGCGAAGCCCGATTCCGCGCGATTGCCGAATATTCACATGATGCGATTGGTATCCTCAATGAAAAGGGTAAGTTTGTCTGGATAAATCACCGGTTTGTCGAGATATCGGGGTATTCATACGATGAAATAATGGGCAGCGATATATTTCAGGAACGACTATCATCAGATTCGGCTGATTTAGTGGTTGGAAATATCAGGAAATTTCTTGATAGGAAACACTATGATAACCACTATTATTTCTCTTTTCTTAATAAAAATGACCGTTTATGTTATGCAGAAATGTATATGACAGACTTTGTTGACAAATTGGGAAAAAGGAATCTTGTGCTGCATTATCTTGATGTTACTGAGCGAAAACTGGTCGATGAGAAAGTCAAAGCGCAACTTCAGGAATTGCTTCGCTGGCAGGATATTATTCTCGGGCGTGAAACGCGGATAATTGAGCTAAAAGGTGAGGTTAATGAGCTGTGTGATAAATTGGGACAGCCTTCACGATATAACCTGAAACTTTAATTATTACAGTAATTGTGGTACCATTAGTGATGGGATATACCAAACTGAAGTAATGTAATGAATGCCATATGGAATAAATAGGGATTGAAGAAGCAGTATGGGTGAAAAACAGACAATTCTGGTTGTGGATGATGCACCCGAATCACTTACGCTACTTAGTCTCGTATTATCAAAAGCAGGGTATGCTGTTCAGCTTGCGGACAGTGGTGAAAAAGCTTTGCAGCTTATTTCATACTGTCAACCAAATCTGGTATTGCTTGATATTCAGCTTCATGGAATTGACGGTTTGGAAGTATTAAAGCGACTTAAGGCTGCAACACTCACAAGCGAAATTCCGGTGATCCTGATAAGTGGTCATACTGATTTCGAAAAGAGAATTACCGGTTTGAATCTTGGGGCTGCAGATTATATTACTAAGCCCTTTGAGATGGAGGAACTTCGCATAAGAATTAAACTGCAATTGTCATTACGAAATAATGCAATAGTACTTACCCAACAGACGGAATCATTACGCGAGACAAATCAGAAACTGCAGCAGGAAATCGAGCGGCGTCAGAGCGCAGAGGATGAGTTATGTAAAATCATCGGCCGGAGCGAACGTTCCCGCCTCGCTCTTCTGAGTGTTCTGGAGGATCAGAAAATCACTGAAGCAAAAAAGCAAGTGTTGCTTAATGTCGTACAACAGGAGAAGTGCAGACTTGAAGCATTAATTAACAGCACTACTGATGAGGTGTGGTTCACAGATTGCAATGGGTTATTTACCCTTGCCAATCAGGTTGCAAAGAAAGAGTTTAATCTTCGAAATGATAACATCGATACGTTGTCATTAGCAAAAAGTGTGGAAATACTCAGGCCTGACGGTACACCACGACCTGCTCAGGAAGCGCCAGTACTTAGAGCTATTGCCGGTGAGCTTGTCAGGAATTTTGAAGAGATTGTCCGCACGCCGGCAACAGGTGAACTAAGACATCGCCTTGTCAATAGTAATCCTGTCAGGGATGAAACGGGTAAGATAATTGGTGCCGTTTCTGTTGTCAGGGATATTACTGAAGTGCGGCGCAAAGAGGAAAAACAGCGGCAGCTTGAGATACAGGTACGTCAATCGCAGAAACTGGAAGCAATTGGACAACTGTCAAGTGGTGTCGCACATGATTTCAACAATCTGCTCGGTGGTATATTGGGAAATACAGAGTTGCTGTTGATGGAGATAGCACCCGGTTCGTCACAAAGACATCATCTTGAATCTATTGTTGCATCATGTAAACGAGCATCCACACTGACACGCCAGCTTTTGACATTTGCCCGCAAAGCTCCAGCAGAAATACGTCCGATAGCTGTAAATGAGGTTATCCGGCAGGTGGTATCAATTTTTGGAAGAACCATTGATCGCCGCATTGAAATCGTAACGGAATTGTCTGCTGCACCACTTTTTCTGGAAGGTGACCAGAGTCTGCTTGAAAATGCTTTGCTTAATATAGCAATCAATGCACGGGATGCAATGCCTGATGGCGGACAGGTGATATTTTCAACAAACAGCATTTTCCTCGATAAAGCCAGTATAGCAGGAACCGTTGATAATCCGGAAGGAGTGTATGTAAAAATCACGGTTGAAGATACCGGTACAGGTATTCCAAAAGATGTTCTGTCTCACATTTTTGAGCCATTTTTCACCACAAAAGAGCTCGGTAAAGGGACCGGTCTGGGACTGGCGAGTGTATATGGTTGTGTAAAACAACATAATGGATATATAACGCTGGATTCACTAGTCGGCAGGGGTACCAGATTTGATATTTACCTGCCACTTATTAATCCACCTGAAAATCGTGAAGAGCAGGAGGTGACTGAACTTGTTCATGGACATGGTACACTTCTGGTCATTGATGACGAAAATGTATACCACTCGATTTTAAAGGAAATGTTTGAAATGCTGGGGTATGAAGTATTGTGTTATTATGATGGTATCACTGCTCTTGAGTATTATAGAGAACACTTTGCAACAGTTGATGGTATAATTCTTGATATTAACATGCCCAAAATGAATGGGGTTGAGTGCTATATTAAACTTAAAGCTATTAATCCTGATGTGCAGGTGATTGTGGCGTCAGGGTATGGTGATAATGATGCAAATACTGTTTTACTTTCAGAAGGTGTGATGGCTTTTGTACAGAAACCATTTAAGATTTCAGAATTAAGTGCAAAGGTTGCAGAGTTGATTGCAAAAAAGAATCACATTTAGTCTGTACCATTTTTTGTATTAATTGTACGATTGAAACGGATTTGACAGGACACCAGGGCTTGATGAATGCAGGTTTTTTAATGTTTTGAAAGCTGAATTTGGAAAGCTGAATAATGAATAAGACTGGTCGGATACTTGTGGTAGATGATTCGGATGATAACAGGGATGCAGTTGCATCACTGCTCATCGCCGGCGGGTATGTTGTTGAAACCGCTCATAGTGGACATGATGCACTCATTAAGATCGCTGTACATGTACCAGATGTAATACTTCTTGATATTGACATGCCTGTCATGAGCGGGCTTGAAGTGTTACGGTCATTAAATGTGAAGAACAATAACTACGAGGCGATTCTAATAACAGGATATGAGAGTATCCAAAGTGCAAAAACAGCAATGGAACTGGGGGCATTCGGGTACCTTTCAAAACCGGTACAGTGGGAACTGCTGAGAAATCAGGTTGAACATGCACTTTCCATGGTTGCTGTTAAAAAAGAACGTTTACGACATTTGCAGGTACTTGAAGAAGAAATAAATAAAAAAAATAATGAACTTCAGACAACGGTACACATGCTTGAAAATCAGGGCAGACGCCTTGACGCGGTGATTAATGGCATGGAGGAAGGCCTTCTTGCGCTGGATAATGAGGAGCGTATTGTTTTATTAAATGTTAATGCTGAAAAAATCATCGGGTTAAAGTTCAGCGAATGCGCCGGGAGAAAACTAAGTAGTGCACTAACGGATGAAACTCTTAAATCAGCACTTTCTTTTTTATTGGATCATTCCCGCACCGATAACAAGTGTCTGGTACGGATTGCAGGGCCGGAACATGATGAACATTATTATACTGTCAATAAGATCAAACTAAATGATAACCATGGTGCTTTGCTTGGGGTGGTGGTTACCCTGCTTGATCAGACAGATAAAGTTAAAGCGGAACAGCTGAGAACGTCATTTCTCAGCATTGTTGCACATGAGCTGCGGACACCAATAACAGTGATTCAAAACTATCTTGCAATCATTGCAACAGAAAGTATCAGGAGTCCTGTGGATGATATGAATGCAGCCTGTTTCAAACTGCGGAATCTGGTGGACAGTCTCATATCACTTGCACGACTCTCTGATGCGTCAATTTCCGCAAATGTTAAAAAAGTACATCTTCAGAATAGTGTCGTTGTTCAGATTGAGAAATCCGGTGCTGCTGCTGAAAATAAAAACATAACGCTGGAAATTGATGATAATCTTGTTGTACATGAGTTTGATACCGACCCTCTGCTTCTGGAGATTGCACTTTCCGGTCTTCTTGATAATGCAATAAAATATAGTATGGCGGGTGGAGTGGTGAATGTGACGTTAAATCATTGTACGGTCAATGATAGTGATGGCGTTGCAATTGCAGTAGTTGACCAGGGTTGCGGAATTGATGAAGATATGCAAAAAATAATTTTTGAAAGCTTTACACAAGGTGAGTCGCATCTTACACGTCATTTCAGTGGACTTGGTACCGGCTTGTATCTTGCTAAACGGGCAATTGAAATACTTCACGGCCATATAAGTGTAGTTTCACAACCGGGTAAAGGAAGTACCTTCACAATTATATTACCGAAAATCAAGTAGGCAATGTGGGGGATGATTCATCTGATGTATGATGGAGGAGATATGAACCAAATCAAGGTGCTGGTGATTGACGATGAGAAACTGTTGTTGAAATCAACATGCCTGGCACTCCAGCAATATGGTTTTGATACCAGAGGAGCACTTGATGGTATTGAAGGACTTGAGGCTGCTGCAACATTTCAACCTGATGTTATTTTACTGGATATTATGATGCCCGGTATGGATGGATGGCAGGTGCTGGAGAAACTGAAAATGCTTGATGAGTGTTCAAACATTCCGGTGATTATATTTTCTGCAAAAGAATACTTTAATGGTTTGGAGATTGCACTGGAACATGGCGCAGATGGCTTCATACCAAAACCATTTAATATGCAAACACTGATCCGGGTGTTGCAGACCCATGCCAGGAATGATGACGAACGGAGGCGTGAT
Organism: Fibrobacter sp.; assembly: GCA_012513915.1. GTDB lineage: Bacteria > Fibrobacterota > Chitinivibrionia > Chitinivibrionales > Chitinispirillaceae > JAAZBG01. The sequence continues at coordinate 71,057 of JAAZBG010000153.1, read as the reverse complement.
GTATGAATTCTGACATTGGTGATATTGACAGATTTATTGAACGATTACCTGTTGGTATCATAATTCTTGACACTGCTATGCAGTTGGTACGGTATAATGATCTGGCATTGCAGTTGCTGCAGATTGATTTTGAAGACTGCCTGACAGATGACCTGTTTAAGGCAGTTGATTTACCATTCCTGAGAGATGCGGTTGCGGACATTATTGAAGGTAAATCGCTGCAACAGAGTCATGTTAAGTTTGATATTGCAAACCGTACTGTTGCATGTACGATCAAAACTACGCCGGTTACCGGTAACAGCGAAATTATACTTATTCTTGAAGATATTACCAATCTGAGTAATATTGACAAAATGAAACAGGAGTTCATAGGTACGTTCCTTCATAAAATCCGTAATCCATTGTCAACCCTGAAAACGTCGCTTGAACTTGTTACTGATAAACAACTGGGACTTGTATCTGATTCTGTTAAGGAAATTCTCGAAATGGGATTTCACGAAGTTAACAGAATCGCAATGCTGCTTAACGATATGCGGGATCTGTATCTCATTGAAACCGGTCTTGCGTCCGCAAATCTCGCCATTGAAAATATTGATCTGGTTGCCGTTATTAATAGTGTTAATGACGATTTCCTGAAATCGGAACCCCCCATGAGCGAAACTGCCAGAAGGCTTTCAATAACAGGTGATACTCCGGTGTTTGTGAATGCTGATTATGAGAAAACAAAAATGATTATCGCCAATGTTTTAAAAAATGCACTGCAGTATTCTGACGAAAATGTTGAATTGATCTATAGTGCCGATGAAGATTGTGTTACGATTCAGATACGGGATCACGGTACTGGTATTGCTGAAGAGATATTACCGCAAATATTCACACGATACTTTCGGGAGGATACGTCTGCAACCAGGAAAAACGAGGGAAATGGACTCGGATTATTTATTGCAAAGTCATACGCCGAGCTGATGAACGGATCCCTTTTCTGCGAAAGTAAAGTAAATGCAGGAACGTCCTTTTTTATTACGTTACCTTCAGGTGGAGCAGTCAGAAATGGATAAAGAAACGATGCTTGCAAAGCTTGACGGAATTGAAAATCTGCCAACACTTCCAGTAATGGTACAGCAGATTCAGAAATTAATTAACAGCCCGAATTCGAGTATGAATCAGATTGGTGCGTTGATTTCGAAAGATCAGGCTATTGCCGCAAGAGTTGTGCGCCTTGTCAATTCAGCATTTTATGGCCTGGGGAGAAAAGTATCATCCATACCACAGGCTATAGTTGTATTGGGGTTAAACACTGTTAAGAATCTTGTAACCGGCGTATCGGTTATAAGAATGTTTGAAACTACTGATAAAGCATCAATATTTAACCGGGATATGTTCTGGTTGCATTCTCTCGGCTGTGCAATGGGTGCCAGATTGATTGCAAAGAGTATGGGAAGGAGTGAGCCGGAGGATTATTTTCTTGCAGGTTTACTTCATGATATCGGTGTGTTGATACTTGATCAATTTTTTCATGATGAGTTTATAAGTGTACTTAAACATGCAAATGATGCTACTATTGAATATCATACCGCTGAACAGAAAGTACTTGGACTGACTCATTGTGAAGTTGGTGCAATTGTAGCAGAAAAATGGAAAATTCCTGATTTTCTGATTCAGACAATGAGGTATCATCATACATCTATCAATGAGAATCCGGAAATTAATTGTGATATTATCAATATTGTGCATATCGCTGATGTTGCAGCGACAAATACTGGTTTACATATGGGATTTAACGAGGAAAAAAAGAATTATTTTGAATATGCTCTGGCAGCAACAGGAATTAAACAATCTGCTATTGATGATGCATTTGGTGTTGTTGAAAAAGAGATTAAAGTTCTGAAAGCAGAATGGGGACTTTGACGGTACTGTTTTTTGTCAAACGAAGGATATCGTACAGAACAAAGAGCAATGTGTTAATGATCTGGAATTGCTATGGATGAACAAGATAAAAAATTAAATGATGATACCGATGATCTCATCGCCAGAGTCGAACGTCAGATTGACGAAATAGAATGCGCTGAGTTTCTCCATGATATGACCGCTGATGCGCTTGAGGAAAAGGGATTTATTGGTGAAAAAAGTATCAATTTTGGGAAAAGCAGAATGTCTCTCGCAACTGAAAAGGAACATCTGCTTTTTGAACCGAATATTCTTTTCGAACGTCTTGACGATAAAGCAAATTTTTTTGCGATAAAAGTTGAAACATTACTGCATATTCCTGATGTTGAACGGGGTCAGCTGATTGCAACCCGGGCAGCGAATGAGAGTATCCCTTTTGATGCCGGTGAGAATGTATTCGCAAATGTTATCAACGGAGAAGTACAGTATCGTTCCAAAATCCGGGGGAAACCGGTCATTATTAAAAATGAGCTGCATATTGTTCCATCCGACGCTGACAGCAGTTTCAAAATTACATTGGATAGCGAAGGAATGAATGCATATCTGGAATGCACACCAGCCTACGGTTCAGGTTTACCGCTTGTAGCAAAAGATATTCTGGCAGAGCTTGATCATCTCGGTATACGATACGGTATTAATGAATCATACATTCAACAGATTGTTGATGAGGTAAACAATGTCAAAGAGGCTAAAAAACAGTCTGTTATTGCATCAGGAAAATTACCGGTGAATGAAAAGAAAGGCATTGTATCCTTCAAATTCGAAACAAAACCGACTGACTATGAATTCAGCATTCTGCCTGATGGAAAAATTGATTACAAAAAATCGAAAAGTATCCTTACCGCAACCTCAGGGCAGCTGCTTGCTCATGTCGGGCCGAATACTCCTGGAATCAAAGGTACAGATATTTTTGGAGAAGAAGTAGTATTTGAATCGATAAAAGATGATTCAGATATAATTCCCGGATCTGGTGTGATGGTATCAACGAATGATAACGGAACCGATTATTTTGCAGCTATTTCCGGTTCTATCATTCTGAATGGCGCAATTCTGGATGTTGTAAATATGTACGTGGTTGAGGGTGATGTTGATTACACAACCGGAAATATTTCGTTTAATGGAAATGTTCTGATAACCGGAACAGTAATTGATGGGTTTGAAGTAACGGCAGAAGGTGATATATTTGTTTCGAAGATAGTAGAATCTGCTAAACTCGTTGCCGGCAGGGATATCATTGTTAAAGGGGGAGTTCTTGGCCGTTCAAAAGGTATACTCTCTGCAGGGAGGGATATACGCATCGGGTATGCTCAAAATGCACGTCTTGAAGCACAGGGGAATATTTATATCGGGAACTATGCTGTTAACAGCTACATAGCAACATCAAAACAATTAATAATGCTTGAAAAACGCGGTTCGGTAATCGGTGGCGAGGTGTATGCGTTGCGTGGTATTGATGTACGTTCGTTGGGTTCAGAAAACTCTACTAAAACGTACGTCGAGGCCGGAACGGACTATCTGATATTGCGCATGGTTAAAGAAATGAATGTGGTCGTTGAATTTTGTGAACAGAATGTCCGGAAAATCAATGAAGCATTAAAAACGCTGGCAACAAAACTGGCATCCGGGACCGAACTGACTCCAACATTGCGGAGTTCGATGCAGAAGGCTCTTGATAAAAAGCGGGATCTGGAGCATCGCAAAAAAAGAGTTATATCAAAAAGAAATGATTTACAAAAAGCAGCACTCGAAAAAGACCGGTGTTATGTTAAAGTAAAGGATACCTGCTATGCAGATGTGACAATAAAAATCAAGGAATTCCGAATATTAGTTTCAAAAGAACGGGATCATGTTAAATTCTTCGATGATTTAAAAGCAGGCGATATAGTAACCAGTTCATATTGATAAATGTAAGTCAGGCGGATGCTCAAATCGTCGAGTTTATAGTTATATAGTAACAACGACTTACCACTTCACGATGACAAATTTCCCATAATCAGCCCCGGCTATCAGGGCTACTCCCGAAAATGAAATGTTGTTCCTGATACTCAGGGATTAAGTAACTTTGGCTTAATGATGATAATTGAAAACAAATTTGCATTTATTACAGCGTCTTTATATATTAAATACAATGTGTTAATGTCCTCATTTGTTCTTTGTTTTTCGGAATTTTCAGAAGTACTCTGCAGACTGTAAAAAAAAGGCACTGAATTGCCTGTATATATAGATAGTTGTTTCTATGTAAGCATACTCTATCATAGTTTTACGGAGGTTACATGAAAAAGTACCAGGCCGGATCAATCAAAAATGTCTGTTTTGTCTCCCATGGCGGGGTCGGAAAGACATCACTTCTTGAAGCTGTCAGTTTTACCTCAAAGTCAACATCACGGTTAGGCAAAGTAGCTGCCGGCAACAGTACGTTTGACAGCCGTGCTGATGAAAAAAATCACAAAATGACAATCTCGACACATCTTGGGTTTTGTGAGTGGAATGATACAAAGATAAATATACTTGACACTCCAGGATTTCTTGATTTTCTCGGAGAGGCAAAAGCAGCCTTGCGGGTTGTTGAATCTACTGTAATACTTGTTGACGCGGTGAGTGGAATTCAGGTTGGAACAGAACTTGTTTCAAAATATGTTGAAGAATCAGGAGTGCCAAAACTCTATTATGTCAATGGCTGCGATAAGGAGAATGCTGATTTTGTAAAGGTTGTTCAGGCTTTAAAGGATAACTATGGTTCTGGTATTGCACCGATTGTAGTTCCGATTGGTAGCGGAACAGGCTTTAAAGGTATTGTTGATCTTCTAAAAAAAGAAGCGTGGGAGTATACTCGTGACGGATCCGGGGTTGGTACAAAAACCACGATACCATCATCGCTTGAAAAAGATGTCGCCACGTTGCGTCAGGCATTAATGGAAACGATCGCTGAAACCGATGAAGCGCTGATGAACAGTTATTTTGAACATGGTGAATTGACCGATGAACAGATTGTAAAAGGACTGGCGTCAGGGGTTAAAGCCGGTGTGCTGTCACCAGTCATTGCAGGATCTTCACTTTACAATATGGGTTCTGATAAATTCCTTGATGCCCTTATCGAATTATGTCCGTCAGCGGATTCGCGTACTGAAATTACTGTCCTTGAAGACTCAGGTGAGAAATCAATTAAATGCACCGAATCATCACCGGCATTCTCATTTGTGTTTAAAACGATTTCTGAGGAACATCTCGGCGAAATAAATCTTGTGCGTATGTTCAGTGGTAAAATTGTCTCCGGCCAGGATGTCGCAAACGTTGGCAGAAACAGTACTGAACGTGTGGGAAACATGTACTTTCTTAAAGGAAAAGAACGGGTCGATACATCAGAGTTGACATTTGGTGATATCGGTGGTCTGTTGAAATTAAAGGATACCCACACAAATGATACCCTTGCGGACAAAACAATAAAGTATCGTTTTCCACCAACCATTCTTCCTGAGCCTCTTGTAAAGATTGCAATTGCGCCGAAGAACAAAGGTGATGAAGACAAAGTTGCGGTCGGACTCACAAAACTTAATGAGGAAGATACCGGGTTTACCTACAGGTATCACGCTGATATTCATCAGTCGGTGCTTTCTGCTATGGGGGATATGCATCTGGAAGTCATTCTTGAAGATCTGAAGAATCGATTCAGGGTAGAAGTAGAAAGAACGCAGACAAAAATCTCCTATCGGGAAACGATTACAAAACCTGTCAGGTATGTTGAATATACACATAAGAAGCAGAGTGGCGGTGCGGGTCAATATGCCCGTGTTTTTATAGATCTTGATCCGCTCCCTCGCGGTGGCGGTTATGAGTTTCTTGATAAAATAGTCGGTGGAGTGATTGATCAGTCGTTGCGTCCAAGCGTTGATAAAGGAGTACATTCAAAACTTGAAGAGGGTATTCTTGCCGGGTATCCGATTGTTGATGTGCGCGTATCGCTGGTTGATGGTAAAACGCATCCGGTTGACTCAAAAGATATCGCATTTCAGATTGCCGGCCGTGAAGTTTTTAAAAAGGCGTTTGAGATGTCATCACCGATACTCCTTGAGCCGGTTGTTGACCTTGAGGTGACGGTGCCGGAGGAGTACACCGGTGATATCATGGGTGATTTGTCATCACGAAGAGGAAAAATCGGTGGTATGACTCCATCCGGAAAAATGCAGACAATCTCTGCAAAAGTACCTGAAGTTGAAGTCGCCACGTATTCATCAGCACTGCGTTCGCTGACACAAGGACGTGGCTTTTATACTAAAAAGTTTTCTCACTATGAACCGGTACCGGGAGAACTTGCAAGGAAAATCATTGATACGCATGCGGCAGTGGCTCAGGCAGTTCACGAATAAGTTGTTTATTTAGTTTTTGTGGTTTGTAAAAGCGAAATTCCGGATTGGAATTTCGCTTTTTTTTGAGCTGGGCTGAGGGCGCTCACTCTGTACAACAGCAATATGTCAAGCTCAATTGGCTACATATCCCCTTAGTGCTCCGACATGAACATACATTGTGATCAAAAAAAATGGAACCAGTGATTGCACTATGACGATTTCCGCTAATAAAAATCAATTGTACTTAAATAGAACCGAACGATCAGCTATAACCACAAAACATACAACAAGGGGGCACCTGCAGGGTTAGCTGTTGCCATTTTTAGTTACCAATACTGTCGATGGCTTTTGGAATGTGTATCAGAATCGGGTCTGCAGGTTTAATCGTTAACAATTTTTCAATCAGGGAAGTGTAAGATGCTGAGACGTTCAAGGTGTGTCGTACTTGGGATTATTGCTGCATTGGCAGTGAGTGTATCTGCTGCTGTTGCGCCGCAGACAACAAAAGATTCAATGTCGGGGAACTGGCTCGTGGTGAATGACCAGAAACTATTTGTGTCAGGGATGAATCTGGCCTGGATCAACTTCGGCACCGATGTCGGTGATAAGGGGATGGATATTAACTCTTTTACCGACAAGGTTAAACAGATACGTAAGGCAGGTGGCAACGCGATGCGCTGGTGGTTACATACAGACGCGCAAAACTGTCCTAAAATCGATGCAACAGGAGCAGTAACCGGTCTTGGTGCAAATTCAATCCGCAATATGAGAATTGCACTTGATACTGCTTATGCTTATGGTGTTGTCGTTGATATGTGTCTTTTCTCTTTTGATCTGCTCGTACCCGGTGATGGTACCGGGAAGACTGCATACAGCAGTTTTAATCTCGACAATAATTATAAGTTTCTTACCGATACATCAAAAATTACAACTTATCTGAACAATGGATTGAAACCGATACTTGACAGTGTGGGAAATCATCCCGCAGTAATGTGCTGGGAGGTTTTTAATGAACCTGAAGGGATGCTGGCATCTGCAGGCTGGTCGCATGTTACAAAGAAGATCACACAGAATGATATTCTTCGTATCACTAACAGAATCGCAGGTTTTGTGCACAGAAACAGTAAAAAAATGGCATCAACAGGACTCGCATCATTTCAATACTGCAGTGAATACAGCACAGAAAAACTGATCGCTGCAGGAGGTGATCCAGACGGGTATCTTGATTTTTATATGGCTCATTATTATCCGGAATGGCAGGGTTCAGAAATTTCTCCATTCCACAATGATGCATCAAAATGGAATATGGACAGACCGATCCTGATCGGTGAATTTCCCGCCAATGACTGGAGCTCGTCGACAAAAGGACCATCAAGTAATCAGCCACTTAAAACGTCCATGACCAGTAAAGCTGCATTCAACTGGGCGTATGATGAAGGATATGCCGGTGCGATGAGCTGGGCGATGACCGAACAGAACTCATTTTTCGGTTCCTACGAAACAACTGCACCGTCATTGAACGATCTTTTTACAAAGCACAAGGATGACATTATGATCAGGGATGTTACGATTACTGAGCTTAGCGGTGATCTTGCCATGCAGATCAAACTCGATCTTCCCGGAGCAACTGCAACACCTGAAGCTGAACTCAATGGTACTTATGATTTCAGTGATGTTGACAGTCTGATAGCTGATGTGTATCTGCCTGAAGGAACTTCCACAAGTGTCAAGTTACTGATGGTGATGAAGTCATCCAGCAGCTGGACCTGGTGTCCATCAAGTGTTTCATTTACCCCGTCATCTGCCGGAACATGGCTGAGGTATTCTGCTCCGATTGCATCATTTACTGCATCATCAGGCTCGATCGACCTTACTGATATCAAGCAGATTCTGATTCAGTTTGTACCATCAGCCGGCTCATATAACGGCACGCTTCTTATTGACAACGTGCGATCAAAGAAGGGTACAACCGAAACGGTTATTTCAGATTTTAACAAAACCGGTTCAACATGGGCAGAATATGAAGTTGGTACAGACGACAATATTCAGATCAGTCTTGTACAGCGGCCCGGTAGTTCATCAGTGAGACATAGTCTCTTTATAAAAAGTGTTAATGGGTTTAAAATTGCATCGGTAAACAGAAACCTTGTGATTACAAAGAACACATCATCAGATGCCAATATCCGGGTACTGGATCTTTCGGGAAAAACCCTTAAGACTACAGCGCTGGTTGGTGCAGCTGGTACTGCACACACGATTAATTGCAGTGCTTTTGCATCAGGGAAGTATCTTGTTGAGGTAAATCAGGCCGGTGTATCAAAAATCAGTTCATTTATTCTGCAGTAAGTACAAACGACAACTGATGAAAAAGGGTGCAGCTCTTCGGACTTGCGCCCTTTAATTTTTTAAACGGATTGCATACTCAAATGAGTGCTTTCAATGGCACGTAAAACATCATTCTTTTCTCTGATATTTCCTCCGAGTGCAATAATGGCACTATCAGAAACCCCGTGAGCACGAAGCGGTACGACATAGTCATTGAAAATATCGGGCACTGATGAGATTAGCATTGTTGACATCTCTTTTGACATAATGGTGTAATCTGATAATGCCGGAATGCATGCCGTTTCACCGCGATTGATTTCAAATGTGGAATTATTGCATTGTAGTGTTACCGCACCGTTAACTGCGGTGATTACGCTGAATGACTTCTTTGCGGAAATGACTATCGATACTCCTTTGGTCAAGATGTACTCTTCAAGTGAAAAGTAACGGCAAATTACACGAACACTGCGTGTGTAGCCATTGTGCTCGATAATCACCGGAGTAATTCTGGCGCTGCCGTGGGCGGTGCAATCAGAAACCATTATTGCATTGTCAATATGGAGATCTCTTGGATTCCCTGTTGCGTCATATCTGTCCCAGTCGTATACCCTGAAAGTAGTATCAGAGCTTTCCTGAACTTCATAGATCAACGTGCCTGCCATTATTGCATGAATCGTTCCGGCCGGTATGAAAAACAGATCTCCGGGATGTACCGTTTCCTCCTGAAGCATCGATCTGAACGAGCCGTCAGCGATTGCTGTACGCATCTCATTACGGGTTATATCTTTTTTAAGCCCGGTGATTATTGTTGCACCATCCTGTGCGTCCACCACATACCAGCATTCAGTTTTGCCGCGTATACCCCAGGCGTTGCTAATCGTTTGCGTGTCATCGGGGTGAACCTGCACTGACAGTTTATCATTTGCATCAATGAATTTATACAGCAGTGGAAAAGAGGTGTATTCGCAGGCACCGACAAAATCTTTGCCATACTGTTCACAAAAATCACCGAGTGGTAATCCTTTGTAGGGCCCGTTATGTATGGTCGATTGGTGTGGATTCTCTCCGGAAACCTCCCAGGATTCGCCAACTTTTATAGCAGTATCAACATATTTGCCAAGTTTCTTTGCAAGTGCATCACCGCCCCAGATTTTCTCAAGAAAAACGGGGTTTACTTTAAACGGTTCCTGAATCGTCACAATAGTTCTCCCTTTAGTAATGCCTAAAAATAATTCAGGGACACGATAAGATTAAGGTTAAGGTTGAGATTGAGGAAGACATGAAGGAAGAATACATTTTTCCTTCTTTCTTAACCTTAACCTTAACCTTAACCTCTATCTTAACCTTTCCTTACTGCACTTCCAGGTACTTCAGATACCCTTCAGCTCTTGGTGTATGTATATGTCGGAGTGTTTTTTTTGCATTGCTGGTGACTACTTCGTGATCTGAGAGCAGACAAAATGCAATAAGATCTTCAATACTGTTTGATGAATATTTTATTTTTGACATAACCCAGATCGCCGACGCCTGCATGAGGTGGTTTGTGCTTTTAAGCATTTCGGTAAGATCCGGTTCTATTTCAGTAAATCCAAGATTGTAAAGTGCTTTTAATACGTTTCCGCGGATTCTGTTATTATGATCTTTTCTGAAACGCAGCAGAATAGGTACTATTCGCTTGTTGTTAATTGACTCAAGTGCTTCGATGGTGTTGGCGCGAACTCTGAGATCTTTGTCGTTCAATAGCGACAGTATAAGATCATGATCATTCGGACCGATGATTCTCCCCAGCAGGCAAACTGCAGTTGCCCGGATTTTTACATCTTTGCTATGAATCAGCTTTGCGAGGATCTCTCTGAGCTGCGGATGCTTTTTCAGGAGGCCAAGAATCTGTACCGCACGGACCCGGCGTTCCTCGATATCGGAGTAGAGGTCGTTACTGATCTCATTAACCACCGATGGATCAAGTGAGTGCAGTAATTGACCGAGTTTTTCTCTGACTGAATGATCAAGATCATGATAGTGATTGATGAGATTTTCTTTTATCAGACCGCTTGATGCCTGTATCGAAGCATTACGAATGGACGGATTTGTGCTTTTTACCAGAGCAAGAACTGATTGAAGATCATTTAATTTTCCGTTTTTTCCAAGAATTCTGAGCGCAACAAGTGTTATGTCGGTGGAGGCACCTGTTAGATTGGTTCTGGCCTGCTCAAGATCCATTGGTACTCCGTAATTCAGCAATTTTGTCCCGAAGAATTGCAGCACGTTCAAAATCGAGTTTCTTTGCTGCATCAGCCATCTCTTTTTCGAGATCCTGGATTGTCGTCTTCTTTGATGATTTTTTCTTTGCTCTGCCTTTACCGGCCGGTGATCCATACGCCGCTGCAGGTTCAGCTGCTGCAAGGTATTGATCTGATTCCACACTGGCACCATATATTATACCATCATCAATTTTTCGAACAACACTTTTCGGTATAATATTATGTTTAATGTTGTATTCAAGTTGTTTATGACGTCTCCGCTCACTTTCGGATACCGCTTTATTGATCGAGTCGGTCATTGTATCGGCGTAGAGAATAATTCGTCCGTTGATATTACGTGCCGCACGTCCCGAGATCTGAATAATCGATCTGGCAGATCGTAGAAATCCCTCTTTGTCTGCATCGAGGATGGCAACAAGGGCGACTTCCGGAAGATCAAGACCTTCTCTGAGAAGGTTGATACCGATGAGAATGTCGAACTCGCCTTTTCGAAGATCACGCAGGATATCGGTCCGTTCAAGGGTATCGATTTCTGAATGAAGATACTTCACCCGGAAATTTATTTTTTCGAGGTACGCGGTCAGGTCTTCAGACATCTTTTTAGTAAGTGTTGTTACAAGTGCCCGTTCGCCTTTTTCGGCAATTCCCCTGAGCTGCTCGATAAGATCATCAACCTGATTTGTTGCCGGGCGGATTTCAATCGGCGGATCGACAAGGTGTGTCGGGCGGATCACCTGCTCTACAAATACACCACCGCTCTGATTAAGTTCATAGTCTCCGGGAGTCGCTGAAACGTAGATCACATTATCGGCAAGTGTTTCGAACTCTGCGAAACGCAGAGGTCTGTTGTCAAGCGCGCAGGGGAGTCTGAAGCCGTGATCGACAAGTGTTTGTTTTCGTGCCCGGTCACCATTATACATTCCCTGAATCTGCGGCAGTGACACATGTGATTCATCAATGACCAGCAGGTAGGGTTTCCTGAAGAAATCGATCAGGGTATAGGGGCGGGTACCTGCCTCGCGACCGTCAAGAATTCGTGAGTAGTTTTCGATGCCGTTAACATACCCGACCTCACGGAGCATTTCGATATCGTAATTGGTACGCTGCTCAAGCCTCTGCGCTTCAACTAGTTTGTTTTCACTTTTAAACCGTTCAAGCTGTGACTCCAGTTCTGATTGTATCTGCGCAATAGCGTTGTCCATGCTGAGGTCAAGGGTCATGTAGTGCTTGGCAGGAAAAATGGTTACTTCGTCAAGTGAACCCATAATTTTTCCCGTGACCGGATTGACTATATGGATCGCCTCAATGGTATCACCAAAAGTCTCGAATCGTAATGCATTCTCATCATAGGCTGGCTGCAGTTCATAGACATCACCCTTCACCCTGAAGGTAGCACGCTGTAGTGATATATCGTTTCGGGTATACTGCATTTCGGTCAGGCTTTTAAGGAAACTGCGTCGTTCGAGATGATCACCAACCTTGACACGCACACTTGATGCGAGATAGGCGTCGGGGGAACCGATACCATAGATGCATGAAACACTGGCGACGATGATTACATCGTTTCTTGATAGAAGTGAACTTGTTGCTTTAAGGCGGAGCCGGTCAATCTCATCGTTGATCATTGATGTTTTTTCGATGAAGGTATCGGTAGATGGAATGTAGGCTTCGGGTTGATAATAATCGTAAAAAGAGACGAAGTACTCCACCGCATTTTCAGGAAAGAACTCTCTGAACTCCTGAAAAAGCTGAGCAGCGAGTGTTTTATTATGAGAAATAATCAGTGTGGGAAGCTGTAGTTGTTCGATGACGTTGGCGATGGTAAAGGTTTTCCCTGAGCCGGTAACGCCAAGGAGTACCTGCTGTTTCTGATCGCTGCGAACACCGGTGACAAGATCTTTTATTGCCTGAGGTTGATCTCCGGCTGGTTTGTAGGTAGATGCGAGTTTAAATTTCATAGATGTTTTTAACCCTATCTACAGATTCATTGTCATTGTGGTCGGTAGGGGCAAGGTATACCTTTATGCCTTGTCCCTACCAGTCCCAGCCAATCGAATCGTTGCCCCCGTCAGGCAGGTATGTATTAATTATTTGTCCTTATACAGAATATAACATCAATGAATGGTGCTACGGTAGGACTACGTTCGCCAACCGGCCACTCCTCAATATCAATTCCTCCATCAAATTGAAGATAGGGGATTTTTGGTGGATGAATACGTACACCACTATCAAAATTAAGATAGAAGAAATCATCGTGAAAATCAAATGATGAACCAACTTCACCAATGATTGAAACCCAGTCTGATAGTGTTCCCATAATACCGAAATCAACACCGGAAGAGACTCTGTCGCCCACCTGCATGTGTGGTGTAATTGCGCATTCAACGGTTGGTGTTCTGACAAGACCAACAGCTAGGTAGGTTCCAAAGCGGGGATCCGCATAATTCGGGATACCATGATCACCTTTCCCCATATGACCCAGAGAGTAGGCAAGACCTGCACCAACGCTCATATTTTCAAGGATACCATATTTCCCGCCAAAATTGATACGGCCGATATTATCGATTAACGATGCGTGCACCTGAAACCGTCCTGGAAAACTGTAGGAGACTTCGTGCAGTGATGCCACAAGGGTGAACGGTTTAGTAACGTACGCTGTCGGCGTGTAAAAGTAATGTGATGGTTTCGAGGGTGTAAGACGGACATCCTGACTATTTGCGATTGATGGCATTAGCATTGCCGCAGTTACGCAGGCAATTGAGAGTAACTTTTTCATGATTCTATTCCTTCCATATACAATAATAGATTTATCAAACTTCATAAGACGCACCGGCGATGATAATACGCTCAGAATAACAGTTGTTTCAATTATGTTTCTACCGGATTCGAGGTGGACGCCAATTTCGGGCGCCATGAATTACACCGGTGATCCAGATCTTGTTCTTTTCGATTTTGTACATAATCCTGTATGAACCATAAATAATTTCACGGCAATTATCTTTACCAATTTCAGGAATAATTCTGCCAGATTGAGGATTTTCTTTTAATTGGCCGGTTGCATCAAAGAGCCGATCAATAAAGAGAGACGCATGGTATACAGAGTCCTTTGCAATATATTCTGCAATACTATCGATATCATCCAATGATGCCGGTGACCAGATTATTTCTGCCATTTTTTTAACCTGATTCGTGCATCTTCATCACTAATTCCTTTTCCAGCCTTGATTTCCTGTTCCCCGCGGTCAAATTTTGATGCAACATACAATGCATGAATTACATCATCCATTGTGACATTCTTTGGCATCCCATCAATAACGTGTTTTGCGGTCGTTTTTACATTCATAGGTTATCTCCCATGGTTACATTTTAATCTAAAATACCTTGTAGAATTCAATTGAACAACATTATCTGTAGAGACAATATAAAATGGTGTTGCTACTGGCCGGTAAAAGGTTTCTGTATGATTCTGTGGAATACATAAATATTTGATTGAACATGTGAAAAAACTACACACCGGATCACACCGTAATGATATAATCATTTTAAATTGCTAAAGTTATGTAATTTTGCGGGGTAAGCAGTTTACAGTATGAATTCTTCAAATATATCGGGCGGACTATCGTCAGCGCTTAACTCTTCATTTGTCAAACACCTGGCCCGTCAGCGGGATCTGATAGTTGTGCTTGGTGTCATCGGTATATTGCTGGTGATGATCATTCCGATGCCGACATTCCTTATTGATGTAATGCTGTCACTGAATCTCTGCCTTGCTCTGATCATACTGCTGGTTTCCATGTATACAAATGAAGCGCTTGAATTTTCAGTGTTTCCATCGTTACTACTCACGGTGACTCTCTTTCGGCTTGCACTCAATGTGGCAACGACACGGTTGATTCTCAGTCAGGCTGATGCCGGGCATGTTGTCGAGGTTTTCGGCACATTCGTGACGCGCGGTAATATGGTTGTCGGCGGCATTATCTTTTTAATAATTGTATTGATTCAGTTTATTGTGATCACTAAAGGTGCCGGCCGCATCGCAGAAGTCGCAGCAAGATTTACCCTTGATGCAATGCCGGGAAAACAGATGGCGATTGATGCCGACCTCAATGCCGGATTGATCAATGAGGAACAGGCGCGTTCACGTCGTTCCCAGATTTCACGCGAGGCTGACTTTTACGGCGCCATGGATGGAGCGTCAAAATTTGTACGCGGTGACGCCATCGCCGGGATACTGATAACAATTATTAACGTTATTGGCGGATTTATCATCGGTATAGCCCAGATGGGTATGGACTGGGGTGAAGCGCTGCAGACGTATACCATTCTGACCATTGGTGATGGACTGGTAACCCAGGTACCGGCTTTGATGATCTCGGTAGGAGCAGGTATTCTTGTCAGTCGTGCTGCGTCACAGAGTGATCTTGGCAGCGAAATCACGACACAGTTGTTTTCCCGTCCGAAGGTACTTGGGGTGGCTGGAGGTATGATGCTGTTTTTTGCATTGATGCCGGGTTTTCCAAAGATACCGTTTATTTTTCTTGGTGTATCATGTCTTGCGGCTGCGTATTTAGGCAACAGACGTATTATTGAGGAAGCAAAGGCGAAAGAGCTTCCTGCTGCTGCAGCGGCAGGTAAACCAAAGGAGGAACGCGTTGAGGATTATCTTCATGTTGATCCGATGGAGCTTGAGATAGGGTACGGGCTGATCCCGCTTGTGGATGTAAAACAGGGCGGTGATCTTCTTGATAGAATTACTATGATACGCCGTCAGCTTGCAACGGATCTCGGTATTATCATTCCGCCAATACGTATCCGTGATAATATTCAGCTTAAACCCAATGAATATCGTATTAAAATACGCACGATTGAGGTTGGAAAAGGTGAACTTATGAGCGGAGCGTATCTTGCGATGGATCCGGGGACGGTAACAAAAAAGATCAGGGGTATACCGACCGTTGAACCTGCGTTCAATCTTCCTGCATTATGGATCACTGAAAGTCAGAAGGATGATGCTGAGGTTGCGGGGTATACCGTTGTTGAACAGCCGGCAGTGCTCGCGACTCACTTGACCGAGATTATTAAACACCATGCACATGAAATCCTTACGCGTCAGGATGTAAAGGGCTTACTTGATAATATCAAGGAGTCAAGCGGCAGCGTTGTGGTTGATGAGTTGATACCGGGTATGATGTCTATTGGTGATGTACATAAAATTCTTCAGAATCTGCTCAGGGAAAAGGTATCGATCCGTGATCTGTTGCTGATTCTTGAAACACTGGCAAATATTGCTCCGCGTAATAAAAATCCTGAAATATTGACCGAATATGTAAGAAATGCACTGGCATCACAAATCTGCGATGCATACAAGACAGATGAAAACATTATACCGGTTATAACCATCGATCCGAACCTTGAGGCGAAGCTTGAGGGGTCGGTACAGGAGAGTGAGGGCGGATTCAGACTTGCAATTTCACCTGCGGATGTTGCGAAGATACTTGATGCAACAGGGGAAGTTGTCGAGAGTGTGAAACAGGCAGGAGAACTGCCGGTAGTGTTGTGTTCGCCAACAATCCGGTCACAGTTCAAAAAATTGACAGAAAGTAATTATCGTGATCTTGTTGTTTTATCATATAATGAAATAACCAGTGGAATTGAAATACGGTCTCTTGGAATGATATCATTAACGTAATGCTGTTTTTGAATGATGATAACAGCAACAGTATACGATAGGCGGATTAAGCGATGAGAATTAAAAAGTATATAGCAAACAGTATGCGTGAAGCGCTGCTGCAGATCAAGGATGAACTTGGTGAGGATGCTATTATCCTCAAAACACGCAAATTACCTAAAAAAGTGTTCGGCATTGCAGGGCAGGAAGAGATTGAAGTGACTGCTGCGGTTGATGAGGATGCCGTGAAAACGCCAAAACAATCATTTCAGCCGATTACACTCAGTAATCCTGGTCTGTATAACAGACACAGAACATCTGCAATTGTTGATACAACAAAAGCAAATGCTCCGTCCGTCCGGCCGTGGAAGCCGCAGGAGATGCAACCGATCAGGCAGCCTCGTTTTAACACGGTACCCGTACAGGATGCAGCAGCAAAGGATCAGCAGATTGACGAATTAAAGCAGAATGTGCGCGAACTCAAAGATATCGTTGCTGAAATTCTTAAAAAGGAGAAAGCAACTGCAGCTGCACCTGTTGCAAATGTTAATGGTTTTACCGGTGAATGGTCGATCCTGTACCGGAAACTGCTTGAGTCAGAAGTAAAGCAGAAGGTAGCATATAAACTTATAAAAGAGATCAGCGGTACTGACATTTTACTGGCTGATACGCAGGCTGAGAAAAAGTTTGTTCATGCGTTGTCAGACTTTTTTCCTGTTGCCGGGCCGCTTAAACTTAAAAAAAAGGCACCACTAATTGTCGCATTTGTCGGACCTACAGGAGCCGGAAAAACAACGACGCTTGCGAAACTGGCAGCGCACTGTTGTGTCAACAAGCAGAAACGTGTTTCCATAATCACTGCGGATACCTATCGGATTGCAGCAATTGAACAGATAAAAATGTTTGCAGAAATTGTTAAAATCAATTTACAGGTAGTGTTTTCTCCGGACGAAATTCAAAGTGCGCTTACAGCATGTGCCCAGGATGATATCGTATTTGTTGACACAGCGGGAAGAAGTCAGCGAAATAAGGAGCATATGGACGAACTCGTTGCTTTTGTCAATGCACTTCATCCCGATGAGACCCATCTTGTAATGAGTGCTACAACCAAGGATAGTGATCTTCTTGATATCATCAACCGCTATAAGTGTGTAAATGTTAACAGGCTGCTTTTTACAAAACTTGACGAAACTGTCAGAACCGGTAATATTCTGAACATAGTTAATGAGTGCAGGATTCCGGTTTCATATTTTACTTTTGGTCAGAGTGTCCCTGATGACATTGAGCTTGCTCAGACTACACGGTTTGTACAGCATCTCTGGGAAGGGGTACGAGTGTGAGAGATCAGGCTCAGAAACTGCGTGAGTTGGCTATGGAACGGGGTGTGGAATCTGTGTATCATCAACCTGATAAACTATCAGGAAGTTGCAAAAGTATTGCAGTAACCAGTGGTAAAGGTGGGGTAGGCAAAACGAATGTTGCACTTTTCACTGCGGTATTTGTGGCGGCATTCAGGAAAAAAGTATTGCTGCTTGATGCCGATCTGGGACTTGCGAATGTGCATATAATGCTTGGAATGGTTCCCGATAAAAATATATCCCACTACATTGATGGACAATGTTCGCTTGATAAAATACTCTATCGTGGACCGGGAGGCATTGATATTATCCCCGGAGCATCCGGATTTGAGAAACTTGCAAATATCGATTTGGGCCGGCTTGGGATGCTTCAGAATGAGTTTATGAAACTCGAATCAAACTATGATTTTATTATTATTGATACAGGTGCGGGGATTGGAAACAATGTAATACAATTTGCTTCCAGAACCGATTTGTCACTGATTGTAATGACACCGGAACCGACCTCGCTTGCAGATGCGTACGCGATGGTGAAAGTGCTGTATGATAAAGGGTGTCCCAAAATTGCTGTGGTGGTTAACATGTGTGCATCGGAACGTGAGGGAAATGAAACATTTGACAGACTCAATGCTTTGGTGGTAAAATTCTTAAAAAGACCGCTTGAGCTTTTCGGGACATTGCCGCTGGATCGTGATGTTTCGCAATGTGTTAAAAAACAAAAACTCATGGTACTGGATAAAGGGCACGAGTCGTTTAATAAAAAGGTGCTTGATATAGCCCGAAAGATCAGCGGCGTTCAGGTGATTGAAAAACGGGGGTTTTTCGCACGTTTCTGGAATAAAGAGCCGAAGGGACTAATAGAGTAGGCATATGAACTACTGGATTAAAAAAGGTGCGATGCTGCTTGGGATTTCAGTGTTTTTTATAATATTGCTCCTGAGCATGCTCGGACTTGATCCTATGCGGCCGGAGCATCTTGTGCCAGCACTGCTGAAAGCGCTGTTGGGAGGTGCGCTGTTCTGGTTCACGGGATTTATTCTTGGTGATATCATTTTTAAAGCGGTACTGACAGATATTGATGAAAAAGATACCAGTAATCTCCTGGAAGGCGGTTTAGTGCAGCGGATATATACCGAAAAGGAAAAGCATATTCCTGGCGGTAAAGCGGTACCGTTTGTGGAAGAAAAGGTGACCTATCAAAGGGTTCTCAAACGTAAAGGTAACGATGAATGAGCGCTTTGTCGTTTGCTAAAAATGTTACAACAAAGAATACAATGTATGAATTCGGCACATTTCTTTTTTAACTTCGGGAGTGACCGGTAATGTCTGGATTAGATAATCTGTGGCGTGAGTACAAAGAGACGGATTCAAAGATCGCAAAAGACAAACTACTTGTTGAGTATGCGCATCTTGTAAAGTATATTACCAACCGTCTCGCGATCAATCTGCCAAAATCGGTAGACAGAAATGATTTAACCAGCGCCGGTGTTCTTGGGTTAATTAAAGCGGTTGAAACGTTTGAACCTGAACGGGGTTTTAAATTTGAAACCTATGCAGGTCATAAAATCCGCGGTGCTATACTTGATGAACTGAGGGCGCTTGACTGGGTGCCGCGTTCTGTCAGGCAGAAGTCCAGGGAACTTCAGAAGGTATTTGCGAAACTTGAAAATGAGCTGGGACGTGCACCATACGATGATGAAGTGTGTGAGTCGATGAATATCACCATTCAGGAGTATGAAGAGATGCTTGCAGAGGTTACACCGACAACAATCATCTCACTTGAGGAAGCGATGCCGGACAGGGGTAGCGATTCGAAGGAATTGCGGATCATTGACACAATTGAAGATCCTGGAAGTGATAATCCTTTGAAGGAACTCGGCTTTGCAGAAGTAAAGGAAATTCTGAAAGACGCTATCATGAATCTTCCTGAGAAGGAAAAACTGGTGGTTGCGCTCTATCATTACGAAGAATTGACATTAAAGGAAATCGGTGTTGTGCTTGATATAACAGAATCGCGGGTGAGTCAGATACATTCCAAAGCAATCCTGAAATTACGCGCGAAGCTGTTGCAAAGAATTAATGCCTGATTTTCAGGGGTGAACTGATGAGCAGTGTTAATGTAAACATCTCTGTAAATAATCTGCCGCAATTCGACAGACATCAGAATGATATTCACAAAAATCCTATTGTCAATCAGGATCAGAATGCAAAAATCGCCAATAACGAGATCGCACAGCGTTTGAATATGCCGGTTGAGGTTGAGCAGGGCAAGGGCCAGCTAATTGATCCGAATCAGAAAAAGATTGAGGAAGAGCGTAAAAAAAAGCAGAAAAGAGAACGCCGGGAGGATCAGGATAAGCGAAAACACAACAATTCGGGGGGAAGTGGCGGGCTGATTGTTGATGTCGAAGCATAAACTGTTTTTGATACGATAAGATAATAGATACTATACAGGTTTAACATAATGGTAATGAATCCGGATACACTGCGCATTAAGCGAATTACTGAGAGCATTATCGGGCTTCCGACACTGCCGACGGTGGTTTCAAAAATGATTGAGCTTGTTGACAATCCAAGAACATCCGCAGCGTCACTTTCACGTCTTATATCGACTGATCAGACATTGACTGCACGGTTATTAAAGCTGGCAAATTCTGCATATTACGGTTTTCCGAGAGAGATCTCAACGGTCAATATGGCGATTGTTGTGCTTGGTTTTAATACGGTGAAGGATATGGGCTTATCGCTAAGTGTCTTTGATGCATTCAAGAATCAGGATGTAACATCATCGTTTGACATCTCACGCTTCTGGGAGCATTCAATAGCCTGTGGCATTGCATCACGGATGATTGCACGTACCTATCGGTCACGATATGCAGGGGAGGCGTTTGTTGCCGGGTTGCTTCATGATATTGGTAAAGTAATCCTTAATCAGTATTTCAATAAGGAATTTATTGAGATAATGAAACGATCATCAGCAGGTGAGCTGCTTGAGGATGCAGAGGACAGTGTGATCGGAACACGTCACTCGCAAATAGGATCATGGCTTGCAGACAAGTGGAATCTACCTAAATTAATTGCCGATACGCTTGGATATCATCATGCCCCCTGGGAATCCCGGATTGATCCGGTGTTTGTCGCAACGATCACCCTTGCGGACTATATTTGTCATCTGTCAGGACTTGGTCACAGCGGACGAATTGCACCGCCGGTATTGGATCAACAGTTATGGGATATCTTTAGTAAAGAAAATATTCCAATTGATGAACCTGATATAGTGCGGCTTCAGGATGAATTCCTCATTGAATTTGACAAGTCAGAAACGTTCATGTCTTTTCTTCACGAGAATGATGGAACCAGGGGTTGATGCATAGAAAATGAGACCCGGGAAGAGAACCCCCGGGTCTGCCACCAGCACTATCCGATTTTGTTAAATCGTTTCAGGATCATAGTCCATCTGGTAACGTACCATACAGTATCTTATTTGATATCCTATCACGAATCACTACATTTGGTGCTACGTTTCCTGTCTGCACCTGATGGGACCAGTCATCGTTTTCCATGAAATTGTGTCCCCAGTTGATCTCGTTAATTCCTGCCTTTAATTCGAAACTTTTGCCGGAACCCAACGATCCACCCTTAAAATAGAATTCAATTCTTGTATCAGCCTTTAGATCATTATTTCCGAAGGTCTGATTTAATCGGGTGAATTGTATACCTGTTTCAGCGTTTGGAACACTGCAGTAATAGATCAATCCGTTAAGTGATTTTTCTGAAACCAAAGGATCACATGTATAATATTCAACAATAACGTTTGACAGATCGACATCATCCTTTCCGGTATTTTTAATTTTAAATTGAGGTTGAATTGAATTGCCGGTTGGATCACTATCGGGAATCATGATAATTTCAAATGATGACCCGGTTGCGATCACCTCGTTCTCAGCACTCCCTGAAAGGCCAATCGTAAGAGTCTGTACCTGAGCATCAGGTGCATTCACTATCGTCATGGTAGCGTTATAATTACCAGCAGAAAGCGGTTTATACAGAACTGTAAGAGTAATTGATTCTCCGGCAGGAACAGTTATCGGCGTTTTCTGTTCAACGCTAAAAGGTTCCTTCATGAAAATATCTGAAATCAGAGCCGGGCTGTTTCCATCATTTGTTAATGTCACCATATTCTTTTTTGTCGTACCTGCATCGATTGTACCAAAGTCAATGTTTTTTACAGATACGTTGAGGTTGTACTGTTTTGAAATTTTTTCGAAAAATGCTGTACCACGCTGAGTATTTTCGATATACATGGTCACTTCATACTTTCCAAAAGGATAATATCTGTCACTGAGTGTCTCTGTAAAAATGTTTACGCCTTCTACTATCTGTTTTGAAATTTTAAAGCTTGAATTACCACAGCTCAATTTGAAGTCTGCAGTCTTTCCAACCAGATATGGGCTTGGATTATCAAAAGATAAGGTTACTTTATCCGTCACCTGAGCAGAGGTCGCTGTCAAATTCAGTTCAAAAACATTCGATAATTTCTCGAAATATTCCTTTGCCAGAAGTGTTCCTGAATGCGTCATCTCAACATTATAATATCCAGCGACAGGAAGGTAATCCCATGAAGGACAAGTAAATGTCTGAGTGCCGGCTCTCAGTGTTTTTGTAAATTCTTCCACAAAATCACCCGCTACTGTTGCATTTTTGGAAACTCTATATAGCGTAAATGTTACTTCTTTTCCGTTGGCTGAAGATGGTGCTGTAACCGTAACTGATGCCCCCGTTTTGAATATCGTTGGTTCAACGGAGAGTTCGTACACTGGATTGTCATCGACTTCGTAAACAGCCTCAATATTAGCACCGCCATCCATAAATACACAAGTATATTCACTCTCAGGATGCTCTATTCTGGCATTACCAGAGGTTTTTTCCCAGCGGACAAAGCGGTAACCTTCAACCGGAAGAGCATATACATATGCCGGTTTTCCAAAGAGTACGTAATTATCCTGACCGAGTACACAATCTTCATAATTGTACTTGAGACCTTTTTTTGACAATCTAAGATAACCTTTCTGTTCTCTGTCAAATGTTACCTCAAGTGTACGGTTATCAGTAATTGTACCAAGATCAATGGTTCCATTGACGTTGCATGTTCCCGATTGTCCATCTATCAGCAGCTGTGTCAATTCAAATTTATAGTCTGGATTGGGGGACAATGTCAATTGATCTCCCGACTCAACTGCAATTATTCCATATTGGGATAAAGAACCGAAATATTGAGTCTGGGAAGATGGACATGGCCCAAGGTCATACCAGGAAGATTGTGTGTCAGTCGGAATGTTATTAAAATTATCTTCATGTGCTCTCCAGGAATTTCCTGCAAAGGTACACTGATCCCCCTTTTTGTAAGATATAGTTGAAGACCAGGCGTCCTGCCAGCAACCATTAAAACTATATTCATGAATAGTCGCATTTACTGTTTTAATACCTGCATTTTTGATTAGTCTTGCATCCGCCCAGTCGGCATGATCACTATTAATGCCATTATATGCATCAGTGACAAGCAGCCTCAGTTCGTGTACTCCCCTGACTACAATATTACATTTCTCAGCAAAGCCCTTCTGCATTGTAGTACCGCTTTTAAATAACCTCTGATTATCACCGAGAACTTCAAAAATAACCGAACCGTCTGTCTCATCATCTGCCCCGATAGTAACCGAAAAAATATCGTACTGACCATTAATATTGTATACTATTTCCGAGTTTGCATGAGTCCCTAAACCTTTTTTATACTCCTCTGAGGCAATACGAATCGGATTGCCACCTACGCTCATATCTTTTTTGACAGATGACCATCCTGCGGTTGCGAAACTCGGTTCTAAATCACTTAGATAAACCATGTCGCTTCCAACCATACGATATTTAAACGTATGCGTTTGCGTTTTACCATCGGGTGTTCTTGCTTCAATGGTTAGTGTTTCCGAACCGGACCAGAAGGTGTTCGGAGTGATCACCGACAGGACACCGTTTACTATAGACGCTCTCAATTCTCTATAGCCGTTGACACTCCAATTAATCTCGTTTGAGGCATATGCAGAACTGAAAACATAACTATTAAGATCAACATCTTCAAATTTTTCGCCTGCATATTTTTTTTGATCAGGTATATTACCAAGCAGTAATGTGTTTTCCGTGGATGTATAAACGCTTAAAGCCGGGTCTCCATAAATACAGAACATCATCCAGTTCGACAACTGCCACCCAGACTCGATATTTACGTTGCTCTTTGCAGATGTCAAAGCCGATCCAACATTAAATCCATCTTTAACAAAAGACCTGGCAAATTCATATGATATTCTTGAATTTGAAGCCTCAAAATTTGCCTGCCCCGGCATGTACCATGATTCCCTTGTTGCGCCAATTGTAGAAATTCCGCCATTTTTGAGAATGGAATAACAAAGATTATCCGGAGTCTCGGGATGGGCGTTCAAACAGCTTACCTGGAATGTAAATGCCGGATATTGGTCATCAAGATATTGAGCATATCTGCTGGTCATTATATCAGATGCGGACTCATACCACCCGTGGGTCCACCATATAACAAGCCCTGCCGGATCAGTCTTCCAGCTGTGAAGTACTGTAGCAGTGGATGTGGGTACTATTTCCGGATTGACACCGTAGTTTTTTTCATATATCCGGGTTTTTTTCCACCCCGCAGGGTCTGTAACATCATTTACGATCGCTTCTCCAAGATCACACCCTGGAGTGCTGTAATCAGAAGGTTCCATAGGCAGCAGTATCTTTGAACGCCAGGAACTCGATGTACCATCACTGTTTTCATAGGTAATTATCTTGGCAAGTATTTTGTCAAGGTCTTCGATGTTATCATAATACGGGATTCTTGCCAACGACAATTCGTTGACCTTATCAACTCCACCGGGACCATAGTCACCATTATATTCACCAAACAGTCCGTCTCCATCCAGATCCCAATTTCCACTGAGTTCAGAATAGTAACAATCTG
This sequence comes from Fibrobacter sp., assembly GCA_012513915.1. Classification (GTDB taxonomy): domain Bacteria; phylum Fibrobacterota; class Chitinivibrionia; order Chitinivibrionales; family Chitinispirillaceae; genus JAAZBG01. The sequence goes on along the minus strand of JAAZBG010000153.1, from coordinate 46,134 downwards.
TTGGACAAAAGATTGTATCGGTGGTGTCAAGTTGTGTACAAGCCATTTTCATAGGAACAGTACCTGTATCAGGGTTGGGATTACCAATAAGCAGAACATAATTAATACTTTCTTTAAGATAATTTCCCTTAAGCCAGGTGCGCATATTTTCAGCCGCGGCATCACCAGTATTTCCGCCCCATTTGTCTTCATCAATAACCTTTACATTAAAACCGCGATTTTCCTTTGAGCGTATGAAATTCTGCAGCTCTTTAGATTTATTGATAATATCCTTTACTGTGAGAATAACATAAACATCACCTGTTGATGCTTCTGCAAGGGCTGCATTTGACCTATACGCTTTTGATGATCTGTTCTGGTTGTAGCCAGCCGCTATTTGTTCATAATTAACAGCCAGTTTTTTAAGTAATGCATCCTGACGGTGATCTGCAAAACTCATACTGTTTGTTCTTGCCTTCGAAGAAGATCCTGAGGCTATCAGTACAGAAAGATCCCCCCCGGTAATCATTTTAAGCTTTTTAGTAACCGGATTGTAGCGTACCGGGTAAAACGGAACTGTCACGAGATTATGGTTGCCCATTTTACTGAACGATAATTTCCCGGCATTCGAAGCAGGGAAAAACGCATCTTTTTCATATACGTCAGTATCTTTACCATTGACTATTCTTCGGTCTTTTGGCCAAAGCGTTTTTGTTCCTGATACAGGTGGAAGAACTGCGTCCACATCGTATTGATCGACAAGCTCGACCTCCTTTTCATTCTCAAGTACAACAGAAACCCTGTCTATATCAGCATCTGAAGGCAAAAGAAATGTTACAGAATAGAATGGAAGATTTGGCTGTCCGGCTTGTCCGTAAAGTGTGGTTCCGTCAAACACAGCCTTTCCATTGACATTGTCTACAGTAACCTCTTTGTACGGCATCTTTACCGAAAATTTATCAGCTCCTGAAATACCGGCACTCATAAGTACAATAGCCGATAGAGCTCCTATTATTTTTCTCTTAAACATAAAAATATCCTTTTTCAGGTGATTTTCATAACACTCATTTATCAATGTAAATGTATCAGTTGGCCAACAATACTTTTACTTCACTATGAAATTTTAATCCTGTTCATAGTCTTCAGGACCAGCAACTTCAATAAAAATAATTGATTTTTCAGGAATGAATAGTCGCCCTGATCAATTAAGTGTTTCAATTTTTAAAACACTTAATTGATTAGTCTGGTTACTGTGAATCTCTGAAATTTTTACATAAAGTCTTGTGGACGTATTAACCTGTTTGTTTAGTATTGCCTAAGAATACAGGACTTCAATTTTGCCACAAGCCGTGGCAAAATTATCCGCACAATTTATTATGCACACCAGGATTTTAATGAGATGGATAAGTCAGATCGATTACGAGTTTGCCATCTGCATTAGAATCGTCCGATTCAAGAATAATTATCATAAACAGCACTTAAAATAAGTTCAAGTTCTGATCTGGTCAATTCTTTCGGTACAAAATTATAACATGCATCCTTAAAGACCATGGGAGTTATGCCCATAAAATCTTCTTTAGAAATTCCCATTGATTTAACTGACTTGATATTTACTTTCTTAAGGAAATTACGGATTGCATCTGCTGTAATTTCTCCGGTTTCATTATCACTTTCTTTCCCTGTAAAGCTTAAACCCATGGCTTCACCGACAATTTTAACTTTCTCTTTATCGATATTTGCCGCATATTTTATTACTTCAGGAAGAGCACAGGCACAAACAAATCGATGGGTGAGATGAAATTTTGATCCGGCTGAATGAGCGTATTATTGATAGTGTGGAAAAAAATGATATGTGTTTTTATATTCCATGCAACTGTTTAATCCCACTTTATAACCTGTTTCTGGTGAACCCTTTTACAGCGATATACCCTTGTAAAGACTGATAATTACAAACGATCTCCAAAATTGTTTGTAAGTTTACTACCCAAAAGTATTTTAAAGGAACATGAAGAGTCATTCAGATAAGGTACAAGTTCATTATCCAGGTATGAGGCAATGTTAGATATAAAACCCCCGCCATTTTTAAAGCAGCCCAATATGATCCGTGTTATCTATGCGCTTGTGCCGGTACTCCTGGGTGCTATCTATTTCTTTGGCTGGCGTGTTCTTGCCCTTGTCGCGGTCTCCTCTGTTGCAGGATTACTTACCGAATGGATCATGGTAAAGAGCCGCAATGGAAAAATATCCATGGCCTGCTTTGTTTCCACAATGCTGTATGGGTTATCCCTTCCATCCACGACACCCTTTTGGATAGCTATTACAGGGATTGTTTTCGGTATTCTTTTCGGCAAAGAGGCTTTCGGAGGATTTGGCAAAAATATCTTCAACCCGGCTATCGTCGGCAGGGCTTTTGTGTATGTCTGTTTTCCCATTGAACTTGTCAATTCGTTTGTACCGGTGATAGGTGGTTTTCCCGGAGGATTTGCCCACTGGAGCTTTACGTCAATGTCTGCACTTCCTGCCTATCTTGCGGATTCCGGCCAGAGTGTTATTGATGCAATTTCTGCAGCAACCCCTATGTCGGCGCACAAGGGGATGGGGTTTACGGCACCGACGCTGGAACTGTTTCTTGGTACGATCGGTGGTGTTTTTTCATGGGACAACCGGACGGTTATTCTGAGCGCCGGCTCTGCGGGGGAGGTATCGGCCGCAATTATTCTCTGTTCGGCACTTTATCTTATTTTTACTAAGACCGTCATGCTGCGTCTTCTTATCTCCCCGATTATCGGGGCTGTTGCAATGAATCTGTTTCTTAAGTATATACTTGGTTTGGAAGCAGCACCATCTGTCTTATTTACACTTTTCTCCGGTGGTCTGCTTTATGCTTCGGTATTCATGGTGACAGAGCCAGTGAGTGCGCCTAAACTTCCTTTATCGCAATGGATTTATGGCATTTTTATTGGCGTAATGATAGTATTTCTTCGCTACAGTTCAATATTCCCCGGTGCGGTTGGTTTTTCCATACTTTTTGGCAATATGGTTGCACCATCGCTTGACCTGTGGATTAAAAGGGCGCAGAAACCAAAGACAAACCCGGCAAAAGGGGACGCTGCTTGAACAAGAAATCACCTTTATACATCATACTTTTTATGGGAATTGTATCGAGCCTGCTTGGTATCAGTATTGCATCCGTCTACTATACATCACTACCCATAGTAAAAGCAAACGAGGTGCTGTTTCTGAACCGGGCGATTTGTACTGTTTTTGACCTGCCCGTTGCATCAGATAATGCTGCAGGCTACGAAAAAGCTGTTGAAGAAAATATTGTCCGGGATACACTCCGGCATGATGGAGAGAGTATTATTACTCTCACACAGAAAAGTGCACCTTACACTGTTGGTATCGTTTTTTCCGGTGTCGGTTTCTGGGACAGGATCGAGGGAATTATTACCGTGACAAAAGATCTCTCGACAATAAGCGGCATTTATTTCACCGAGCAACACGAAACACCCGGACTTGGGGCCCGTATCGAAGAGGAGTGGTTTCGTAGTCAGTTTAAGGGCAGGAAAATTCTATGGGAGAACCCGATCGGGAAAAGAATCATAATCGGTGCAGGTGATAAAACTCAGGTCAACAGAGTCGATGCCATTACGGGAGCGACGCAGACATCGATGGCTGTCATGAAATCACTAAACAGAAGTCTTGCATCGTTTAAAAATGCCCATGATAGCAAAAACGGATTATAACAGGGGATTGTGGTATTATGGCACTTACGCCTAAGCAGGTTGCAATAAACGCATTATGGAAAGAGAATCCGATATTCTTTCAGGTTCTGGGAATATGCTCGACACTTGCGGTGACCAACCAGTTGATAAATACACTTTATATGTGTTTCGGGCTGGTTTTTACTACAACGCTCTCAAACTGGGTCTTTTCGCTTATCCGTAATTTTGTACCACCGCGTGTCAGAATAATTACTCAGGTCATGATTATTGCGGTTTTTGTCATGATAGTAGAAATCCTCATTAAGGTGCTGGACCCGGAGATTCACCGCATCATCGGGCCCTATGTAGGACTTATAATCACCAACTGCATTGTCATGGGCAGACTTGAAGCATTTGCAGGACAGAACAAGCCGGGTATTTCGCTTCTGGATGGGTGCATGCAGGGGATCGGATATAGCTTTATACTCATTATTATCGCCTGTGTCCGAGAGCCGCTTGGGTTCGGAACCATTCTCGGGTTTCCTCTGCCGGCCCGTGAACTCTGGTGGCACCAGTGGATCATAATGGTTCAGGCTCCGGGAGCATTTTTCATGCTTGCCATTGTCACCTGGATTGCCAGGGGAATGATTGCCCGTCAAAATAAACCGACAACCACAACATCAGCAGCGAAATCTTAGCGGGGAATAGATATGGAACTGACACCACATGCAACAACCATTGGCTCTCTGATTCTGATTTTTGCATCAGCCGCCTTTACTGATAACATTCTGCTTTCTCGTTTTCTCGGCATGTGCTCATGCCTGGGGGTATCGAAAAAAGTGGATACATCTCTTGGGCTTGGTCTCGCCGTAGTGTTTGTCACCACGTGTACGGCGGGGCTCAACTACCTGACGTATTATTACGTTCTGGTACCATTTAATCTCACCTATCTGATGTTGGTCACTTTTATAGCAATAATTGCCGCGTTCACGCAACTCACTGAAATGGTTATGGAAAAGTACTCGTCAAAGCTCTATTACGCCCTGGGAATTTTTCTACCCCTCATTGCTGTCAACTGTGCGATTCTGGGTATTAGTATATTTATGCTGGTTAAACCTTACAGCTTTCTTGAAGCATTGATGTATGGTGCGGGAGGCGGATTCGGATGGTTTGTGGCAATCGTGCTTATTGGTGGTATCCGTGAAAAAATTAATGAGAAAAATCTGCCTCCGGGGCTTGAGGGTCCGGGCATTACACTTATTATCTTAGGTATCATGTCGCTGGCGTTTATTGGATTTTCCGGGATGATAAAAATTTAAAATGGATCATTCACTATTTTTTCTGATCGCTCTTTCTACTGGCTTTTTAACGCTGCTTGGCTGCCTGCTTGCGGGGTTTATCGTTTTAACGGAAAAGAAGGTCCTTAACTACGGGCAGTGTACAATTGACATTAATAATGGTGATAGAAAACTTACGGTGGCAGGGGGATCATCGCTGCTATCCTCTCTTGCCGAGCAGAACGTTTTTATTCCTTCAGCCTGCGGCGGGCGCGGTACCTGTTCTTTTTGTAAACTGAAAGTCGAAAATGGCGGCGGTTTTATTGGACCGGTGGAAGAGTCAAGCCTGACTTCTGTCGAACAGAAAAACAATATCCGTCTTTCCTGTCAGGTCAAGATCCGCAGTGATATCAGGATTCACGTTCCCCCTGAGTTGTTTTCAGTAAAAAAATTCGCAGGGATTCTTGAACGCAAGCGGTTTCTTACCAAAGATATGGTTGAGCTTCGCATCCGGCTCACTGCTCCCGAGACGATCACGTTTAAAGCGGGCCAGTATCTGCAACTTCAATCGGAGCCCTATAAAGGCCGTGAATCGGTAACGCGGGCCTACTCGATAGCATCACCGCCGCATGATTCCGGCTACGTGGAGCTTATTATTCGTCAGGTGCCCGAGGGTATCTGTTCGAACTGGGCATTCTCTGTTGTTAAGGAGGGACAGAAGGTGTCTTTCTCGGGGCCTTATGGAGATTTCTTTCTATCAGAAAATACTTCACCGCTTCTTTTTATGGCCTGGGGCAGCGGGATGGCTCCCATCTGGAGCATGGTACGCACATTACAGAAGAACGGCGATACACGCAAGTGCCTCTTTTTCTTCGGAGCGCGCACCCAAAGCGACCTCTTTTTTATTGATGAATTCAGGTTGATAGAAAAAGCGATACCATCCTTTTCGTTTATTCCGGTTCTCTCCCGTGAAGCAGTTGACAGTGGATGGGCCGGCGAGAGGGGATATACAACAACTACATTCAAAAAATATATCAGCGATATAAGTGCCTTTGAAGCATACCTGTGCGGAGGTCCGGCGATGATCGACTCCACGGTCGAGGAATTCGTCAAAAGCGGACTGCAGAAAGAAAAAATATTCTTTGACAAATTTTCCTGATTGAACACCACTTAACCGGAAGCGAACTATATGAAAGAGCTGCGTGAAGATCCTGTCAGTAAATTCAAACCATCTCCCATTTCCGCTCCGGGTTTTTTAGGGAGTGATACCGGCACTGCATCGATACGTGACATTATTGACACCGATTATGCACTCCTCGAAGAGTGCGGACTAACAACGGAAAAGGTTGCACAAGCCCTGGAGCTCATCTATAGGAAATGTGAACTTGCAATGGGGGATCCGGTAACTTTTCCGAATGGTATCACCGGGGAGCTCATTGATATTCGGGGCAAACTTCCCTGTCCGTTTGGAAAATGCGGCACCTTTGCAAAGGGGCAGGTTACCCTTTCCGGAGGCGTATTACACGCACCGCTTATAATCTCGCCGCTCTCTCTGCATCTTATAAAAACACATGGTTTTTTTCAGGGAACCTCTTCGCCATTCAGAATAGATCCCAGGATCGTTGCAGAGCACCTGATGACAGTAGCATTACCGTAGATTTACAAGACGGTTATGTACTTATGTGCTGCCGGAAAAAAGACTATTGAACAAGTCTGCGATCAAAAGAAAAGTCTTCAATTGTTACAATTTTCAGTTTACTGTAATCCGGGTGTGATGTATTGATTACGAAATTATACTCAGACGGTATGATTATCGAGGGGACTTCAAGGGCAAGGGCGCTTGAAGAATTAAACCAGTTATCTCCAACTGTCTGGGTTAAACTCTGATCATTTGCAGGGTCACGCAGATTGATTTTTTTATAGGTTGACTCTACGCAGGATTTTGGTATTGTTGCATGACACAGAACAAATACAGGGATAATGCTGGATGGCTGCCAATGTACCAAAACTTCAAGTGCAGCCAACGATGCTGACATGGATGTGTAAACTACCGGTTTACCTTTTGAATGCCAGCGGCCTTCGCTATACATTCCACCAATTCCCGAAAAAGCAGACTTTTCATATCTCTTTTTTACAATACGAAAAATATGGATCATAAATATACCCCATATTCCATAGCGTATAAAAGATTAATTACAATGTCGGCCCCGGGAATTGTTCGTAAATAACTAATGGGTTTTTCGTTATTAAGTGAAATCTGCGGTGTTACCATCCAGATACGTGCATTCTCTTTAGAACCTGTAACCTCAACAGCAAGATCAAATACTTTTCGTGTCAGGTACAACCTGTCGGATTCCGGTGCAGTAAGCTTTCCTTTTATTTCCCTTCTGTTAAGTGTTGATGATGCTATCCCGGCTATTTTGGAGAGTTGACTTATTGGTAAATTAATGTCTTCAGCGAGTGCAACAAATTCGTTGTAGGGATAACCATTAAGTACAGCTTCAATATCTTTATTTTTTTTAGGTAAAAAATCCTTGCCTGTACCAGGAATCGTTGGTGTTACATCGTTTAGATTTACACGTGTTATTCCAACAACTTTTCCTTTTGTTACACTGGTTTTTGCTTTTGTCTGCATAGTTAGTACTCCTGTCGTCTTCCCAAATGGTATTAGTAATTATACCATTTGGTGTGTTCATTTGCAAGTCAAACAGTAGAAGATGAAAAATCAAGTTTGTATTGGATATAGTTTATGTCGTAATGTATAGATATAAAATGAATTACGTTAGTTTGGGATAGTATTCAATACGTGACTGCAAATTTCCCGGTTTTGCAGCTAGGCCAATGGATTTCTTCTTTAAACTAACCCGAAATCGTAAAAACGTGCATTTGTTTCGTAGATAGGCTCTTTTTTCTGGGAAGAGCGGAATAAATGGTTTTCAGATATCCTTCTACTCCCAATTGACAGCCCGTAAAATATCACACAACCGCTTATTCTCCTCATGCAAACGCACCGCCAAACGGAGATATCCGTTTGTATCGGGAAATTTCGAACTGACATCCTTGATATAGGTAGCATGTTCAGAAAGCACCCGCTCGGTAATGGCCTGTGCACAGCGTTTATCGTAACGAAGCTTTACAAGAACGAAATTGGCACCACTTGAAAACACCTGTTCTGAAACGGGTATGTTTTTGAGCATTTTAATAAAGTCTGTACGGTCACGTATTGTATCAATAAATGATTGTTTCAGCACATTGCGGTGTTTCAGAATTATCTCAAGGAAGTGCTCTGCAATGGAATTCATGTTCCAGATCGGGATATTTGATTTAATATACTGGTTTAATTCGCGATTGCATGTATAGACGTAACCAAGCCGTATTCCGGGAATGCCAAGCGATTTACTCAGGCTCTTAATAATAATGACATTATCAAGCGGCTGTTTTTCGAGAGCGCCCATGAGTGAATGGTTGTCAGAAAATTCAATAAACGATTCATCAACAATAATTGTCTTTGATGGATTATTAATTGCAAAGGTAAGGAGCCAGTCTGATGGAAACTCTGTACCGGTTGGATTATTTGGATTTACTACAACAATACAATCTGCCGCCTTCGCTTTATGTGCGAAATCGGTAAGATCATAGGCACCAAAATCTCTATAAGTTTCATACGATGAGAATATTTGCGAATACTCTCCAAAGGTCGGTGCAGGAATAAGTGCTTTACATGTTGAGTATCTGTTACGTAGCAGCGGATAGATCTGTGATGCTCCATTGAGCGCAGTTACCCGTGTTTCATTACACAGTAAGAACCAGGCCATCTTTTTGTCAAGAATTACCTGCCGTGATCCGTAATTGTGAATCAGTGATGGCAATGTGTTTTTAAGTTCTGAAATAATTGACGCATTCGGGAAATGCATGTTTCTGATAAAACAGAAATCGGTCATGGAATAGTTCCAGAAACCTCCGAATGCATGCTCCAGAATCTCTTTTCTGTGTTCATTAAAATCAAATTCCGCAACCTGAAGATCATTGGGGTCATCAACTTCGGACCAGTTCTCACCCTCAACCATCTCTGCATAAATCGTCTCTTTTTGCATATAAATTAAAATACCGAGGATAAGTTCGTAATAGCAGTTGTTATCAATTACATTCGCATAGTAGACAAGCAGTTTACGAAATGATGTCTCGCAGAAAGCCTGTGAGAACTTATAAATATTGAGTGTTTTATATTTATCTGAAAAATCAAAGGTCTCAGGTTGTAAATGAGGTGGAATAACATTGGTGATAATCTGATCTTCCACAGTAACAACGGTGCCATCCATACCAGTTCTGTATTTGTCAACAAGTGCAACATTACTGTGTTCGGACCGGATAAGGCGGGTAATGACATCCGGCCTGTAAAGAAGGTCGGATTCAATCAGGATAATATCACTATCAATCGTGATCTGCTCAAACGCGAGCGCCATTGAGTAGATGTTGTTTGTTTCCTTGAATTTGTCATTATGTATAAAGGTAAATGCAATATCGGCATAGGTGCTTTTAAGGTATGCGGTCAGTTCGTCGGCCCGGTAGCCGGTAACAACGACAATATCGCGTACGTTATTCGCAAGAAGTCCATCAATGATTCTTCCGATTATGGTTTTACCGGCAACCTGAAGCATTGTTTTGTGACAATTATCAGTCAATGGACGCATTCTGTTTCCATAGCCTGCTGCAAGAATTATTGCTTTCATGGTTTAGTTCCTTTTATGGATTTGTTGGTGTCGATGATGGAGAAATGATGAAAAAACTGTAGATAAAAAGGCAAGAAGATTATTCATTGTCCAGTAAATAACCATTCCTGCCGGAGATGTATAAAGGAGAACAAAAAACAATAGTGCCATACCGTAAAGGTTTGTCCGTTGTTTTTTTAACATCACTGCAGACATCGACGTATCGGTATGCAGCCATGATGACGCAAAGGTAATGGAGGTCATCACGAATGGCAGAATATTAATTGCATTGCCTAATACCGGAAGTGTAACCGGAAGCGGCAATAAGCCGTCAGCCTGTGACAGATCTGCGATAAATCCCGCAGATGACTGGAATAGGGCATAGTGTTCACTTAACGCATGGTATGCGGCAAAGAAAATAGGGATCTGAATTGCTGCACTCAGGAGGCTTTTTAACGAATACAGCGGACTTATTCCAATCTCTTTATGTAAAGCAATAATGCGCCGTGTCTGTTCTTCACCTTTATAATGTTTTTTAATTTCGGCAATTCGGGGCTGGATAATATTGTTCTGATAATTGACTTTTTTCTGCCACTTATCAGCAATATGAAACAGCGGTGACAGGATAATCTTTACACAAATAGAAAGAAGTATGATTGCAATAAGAAGGTTACCGCTCAGCGTTGTCAGAAAATCAAACAGGTATAGTATGCCAAGTGAAAACCACCGCATCCAGAACCATAACGAAAACATAAGTCGTTCTGCATTATTGCCGATATTCCTGAGTATGGAATACTTTACAGGACCGGCATACACCAGACAGGTCAGTGTGTCATTTTCTGAAATCGTACCGGAGAAATGAATCGAACTGTCATTGTAATGTTTCAGAACAAGAGTGTCTGAATCTGAACGGAGCAGTATTGTTGTAAAACGACTTCTGATACCCATCCAGTCTGAACTGGTGATCGGTTGTGATGAATTCTTATTTAAAGAGAAAACTTTTTTATTTCTGTTGTCAATTGAAATGAACTTATAATGTTCATGTTGAATTTTGTTCAATGCCACATTAAGAGCAATTTTGGTTGATGCAGTACTGTCTGTACCTGATGCGGTTAAACAACAAATGGTAACGGTATTTGTAAACTTCGATATACAGAACTGTTTGACAAATGTATAAGATTCACCGATGTAGCGAAATGAAATAACGGATTGACTGTCATTTTCCGCAATCTGATATGCGGGTGTGGTTTCCGATAGATAAGAATCGTGATGTTCCGGTGTTAATGAGATAATATCAGAATCAGAACTGCTGATACGCACAGGTTTTGACAGTCGTGATTCTTCATAGATGACTGAGTGCAGATTTCCTGATACTGAAAAAATATAGGAAAATGCATTAACCTTTACAGATATTGAATCTGCACTGGAGATTGCAATGATCCCTGAAAGCAGTATAAGCAAAAGTGGTACAGTAAATCGTTTCATCGCCTGTAAAATCTCCCCATTTCAGCAAGTGCATCAGTGAGGTAGGGCGATAACGCAGGATTATTTATCAGGTGGTAGCTGGTATCACGGGTTTCATAGTAGCCGCCAGGGAACTGAACTGTGATTTTGTCAGGTTCAATAATGGCGAAGTTATAATAACTGCCGCCGATCAGCCATTGCCAGGGTTCGCTGCTGAAAAGATCACTACCTGATGAGTAATCTTTTGCCGGGCTGGTACAACCAAGTCCTTTTTGCATTAGCGTCGGAACGATATCATAATGGCTTGTCCGTCTGGTAACCGTTGATGCACCATTTCCCGGGTCGAAAACGATCATGGGTGTTCTCATCTGAATTGTACTGAATGCACTGCCGTGACCGGTAAAGTTCAGTCCATTCTCATTGTATTCCTCACCATGATCTGATGTAATCATAACGATTGTATTTTTTAACAGGTCCCGTTCCTTTAAGTCATCAAGCACTGCCGTTGTCAATGAGTCAAGGTATTGAACTCCTGCCTTGTAATGTTCAAATTTCTTCTGCATATCATTCATCGAACCGTTGATCCTGATTCTCGATTTGTAATGAGGCGGATACCCTTCAACGCTGAGAACATCATAGAAGAGAAATCCGAAGAAGTTTTTGTCTGTTGGTATTGTGTCAAGCCATTGCTTCCATTCGGTGGTGAGTGCACTATCTTTACGGTATACGTCCTGAGGACCGTCAATTTTTGTTTCGAGACGAAGATTGGGTATTTTTACAAATGCAGTAATATCAAGACATGCTGGTGCATAGAGTTTATAACTTGTATAAATTCCCATCGAATAATTCTTGTCAATCATCGTATTTACAAGAACAGAGGAGACCTTGTTACTCTCGACGTACTGCTGATACGTTGGTGGAATTCCGTAAAAAATGGAAAACATACCCATCTTGGTTGAATTCCCGCCACTCCAGTGATTATTGAATATTGTGCCGCTTTCTTTGGCATGATTCATAACTCCGGGCATCAGGGAATCCGTAACGACATCTGCACGTAAGGCATCTAAGCAGATGATGATAATATTTTTATTTGCAATAAGAGAGTCAAATTGTAATGGTTTCTGAGGATAATAAAACCCGGACGATTCCGGTGAAAAGTTCTTCGGAAGCGATCTGCGGTTTGCGATGTCGTTAAAACCATGTTTTATCATGAACCGTTTACTTGTTGATGGATAAAAGAGGGGGAGTGTTGTCGTAAATCGTGTGACCGGCATATACCCGGTTGCATCGGCCCACATATGTGTCACATGGGTAAATCCGAGAAGGAGAATGGTGAGTGGTGCTGCGACAATGGATCTCATGCCCTTTTTGTCAACAATAGCACGTTTCCAGGAATTACGGGCAATTAATGAAAATAGCACCGTAAAAATCAGAAAATAAAAGATTCCAAAGCCCCACGTTTTCCAGCCAAGAATTTTAATTGTCAGAATTGTAAAGTGAAAGCGATGTGCGGTATAGATTTGTGAATCAAGAAGAATTAACGAAACAACAAACGCAGCAGCGATAACCGATATGCTGATAATTAGCTTACGAAATGGCATTAGAAGTATCAGCGGAAGTGAAATTCCGATAAACAGTAAAAGGCCGATTGATAGAAAGTGACTTGAAAACGCTGCAATTGTATAGGCTATTCCGGGTAGTTCGGTGGGAAAGTGGTAGACAAAAAAGTAACGCAGGCCTGCAATAACAAAAACAATTGCGGCAATAGTAATAAATTCTGCACTCCATTTAAGCAGTGTGAGGCGTTCTTTTATAGAAAAAAATGGATTATTTGATTTCATATTGATTCATTTCGATTGAGAAAATGGTGGTAGTAACAGGAAATAATAAAGTACAGTTACATATCTTCCTTAACTTTTACTTTATCCGCAATTTCTGCAATAGCAGCAGCGCCGACTGCAACACTGTTACCAAGGTTGAACACAACTTTTTCCCTGAATTGACGGATACCCGCTTTGAATTTTTCCGGATTTGCACAGAGTGAATTAATTAGCGAAGGCGCATCGGATAGATTATCAGGAGAAAGCACTGCACCTACCTGATTCCGTATACTTATTTCCATGGGTTCAAGGCCGAGTTCTGTATAGTTGTTATTTCTTACTCTTTTGGGAACATCAATGTACAACACCGGTTTCTCGAGTCCGAGTGCATACTCTATTGACATCGATGACCAGTCGCAGATGAGAATGTCGGAATCAAAGAGTGAATCAGTATCACCCATTTTTGACACATGAGAGAAAAGTGGGTTCCCGGAACAGGTATCAACAATATCCTGTATCACTTCAGGTGTTAATTTTGCAGTTTGATAATGAGGTCTGAGTATCACCCTAAATCCGGCATCAAGCAGAATCGTGACAAGCTTTTTACCGCAGATATTCAGAATTGAATCCGGACCCCAGGTCGGAGCGAGGAGAACGGTATACGGCTTCACGGATTTATGGCTGCGTACTGACGCCTGTTTCATAAGATTTTCAATACGGGCATATCCGTGAGGAACAAGATTTTTAGCAGGAAGATTTTTTAGTGATTCTCTTTTTCGTATTTCGTCAATCTGGTGCTGGCCGCTGCAAAGAACCGTATCGTAATGATCGTATGAGTTCTCAAAATCAACCATGTGCGTACTGCCCATTGCATGGAACAGATAGATATAATGCACTGGATTAATCGACCTCTTTAACTGAAAAATATTAAGGTCAATCATTGTCAGTACAAGACAATCAGCCTTCAAAAACTGAAAAAAGGTAATAAGCCAGAATCCATCACCAATGAATATCGATCTGAATTCAGGGTGTGTAAATGACAGACCCTGATCGTTTAAATCGGATGTAATGTACGTGACCTTCTTACCCATGTCAAGTAGTTTACCGATAATATCACTGAAGTGGTGCCAATCCTGACCGCTTTCTGAATAGATAACAATTTTTCTGAAATCCGGATGCAGTTTGTAATAGGCACGGTAATTCCTGAATGACTTGATAAAGGTATTAAGCGAAAATCCTTTTTTCTGACTCATGTGTCCCTGCTTGACAGTGTGGTACAGCTGCTACTTTTTTGATCCGGATGTTTTATTTGTTTCTGTCATTTTCTTTGACGGATTAAAGATCCTGACAATTTTATACCAGAACGTTTTAACTCCAAGGGCAATTGTCGCAAAAATACCAACTATTGCTGAAATGATCATCGAACCGGTACCTGGATCAAGATAAGCAAGTGATACATTCGTTTGGTGATCCGGTATTTTTACAAACGCTGAGACAACTGCTATAGCTATAAGCAGATTGAACAATATATTGACTGTTTTTGCTTTTTTAGACATTTTAATCACTTTCCCTGAATTGTAATAAATAATCGCAGTCCTGATCAAATTTGGACGCGTACAAAAAATAATAAAATCCCTATAAATTATTAACAAAAAATCATCATCACCTCAGAAATATTAAAAGTGGTTATGCAGAATATCCAATCGCTTCGATATGTTTATAATCAAAGGCTTAGAGATAAACCGGAATTGAGAGGCAAAGTTGTTTGCAGGTTTGCCATTGATGAGTTCGGGAATGTACTTATGTGTGATATCGTTGAATCAACAGTGCTGGATAATGTACTTGAGGCAAAAATCAAGGGCATGATCAGCCGCTGGCGGTTTGAAAAGATCGACAAAGTTGGTGATGTTACCGAAATAGTCTATCCGTTTGTGTTCTCATCATAAAACATACTGTAATTCCGGTTTGTGATGTAATGCAGGGGCTTTTAATAGAGTCTCTGCTTTTTTTTGAGCACTTGATTAATGGCCAATGTTATAATTGGTAATTATTGAACAGAGTAATGGTGTGAGTATTGGTATTTGATTACGGAGCCACATCCTTAAATGTATAAATTACCGATTGTTACCAGCGACAGTGCTCTTGTAGAGCGAACTGAGGAATACCTTTCAAAAAACGGGTTGCATCAGATAGTGTTGCATCAACTTTCTGACAGCTCATCAACACTTGATTATCTTGGCATTGAGATGCCAGAATTAATAATTGTCAATTTCAGTGACAAGGGTATCAATGCGTTTGAATTACTTACAAATATTATGAGTGACGCCTGGTTGCTTCATGGGGGGATCATTGCCATATGCGACTCCAATAATGAAATTGAACGTGTCGAATTAATCAAAGGTGCAAATCTGATTATTGCACTTGATACCGCAGATTATCAGTGTTATATTGCCAAAGTGGTAGCAATTATACTTAACAATAGAAGAATTCTGTTTCAACGTGAATTGAGCAGTGATTTTCTGAATAATATCAGTGGTGCATTTGAACTTGATAATGATATCTATGATGTAAAGTGTTATGTAAACCTTATCTGTAATTTTCTGTACAACTCAAACAGAATAAAAATGGAACAGAAATTTAATGTCAGGCTTGCACTTACCGAGATGCTTACCAATGCAATTGAACATGGTAATTGCGGAGTCACCTATGATGAAAAATCGGAATGGCTCGAAAAATCGCTTGATATTGCCGAACTGATAGCTTTAAAAAACCGTGAAGAAGCCATAAACAGGAAAAAAGTATCATTCGAGTATACCATAACTCCTGAAATGGCCATTTTTACCATCGGCGATCAGGGGAATGGGTTTGATTGGCGTCATGTCAGGGATGTAACTAAAGACGAGTTTATCCTGGAGCTTCATGGCAGGGGAATACTGATAACAAAATCACTTGTACATAATCTCCGCTATAACGAAAAGGGTAATGAAGTCACCTTTGAAGTGCATTTTGAAAGGGAGAGGACAGTGTTGATGCCCGGATTGTTTGAATTTATTCCCGCAAAGGAAATTAAAGGCGGTGACGTGATTTTCAATGAGGGCGAACCGGGAGATTATCTGTACTATATTGTCAAAGGTATTTACAATGTAGTAGTGCAGGGTGAAGTCGTTTCAACGCTGACACCTGATGACATTTTTATGGGTGAGATGTCATTTCTCCTGAATAATGAACGCAATGCAACAATTATCGCTGCGACTGATGGCAAGCTGATCGAGATATCAAAAAAAAGTTTTATTGAAGCAATCCGCGAAAAACCTCACTATGCACTATTTCTTTGCAGGCTGCTGGCACAGCGAATTCAACGGGCAAACAACGGGAATGTTGGGGGGATGGTTGGGAGCCGGCAGACGGAAGCGAGAAGCCAGAATTCAGAAGCCGGAATCCAGAATATGGAAACAGAATATTGCAGAGATCTTCGGTAGTGTATCGCATTTACAATGGTTACAAGTATATAGAATATTTGTAACCATTGGGCACATAGGGTGGCAATTTTAATTACTTTTTTTGCATAATCCAGCCAAAACGGTAATAATTTCCTGACAACCACCATTTACAATATAATCAGAATGTTCATCCGTTGTTGTAAATGTTTTGCCGCAAATAGATCTGCATTCATAAACATTGTTAGTCAATGTTGAAAATCGTTTCATCATTGATGTGATTTCCTGATTTTTAAAAAATGGCGGTGTTTTTTTCGGATTGTTTCTGCACCAGTGAAGGGTTTTGTACCAAATAGCAGCACCGAGAGCTCCGCAGGCATTCCCGCTTAATCCGATTCCACCTGCAAATCCCGCAGCTAAAACCGCCTCTTTATTGCTCCCACCGGCTTTTTTAATTACCTCTGATGCACAGCTGAGACATTGTAGATCAATTTGAGGTGTTATTTCATCTTCCTGCTGTATAATGTCAAGAGCATCAGGTGCCCAGTTTGCAATAAGATTCAGGCATTTTAAATAGCCACCCGTTATAAAATACCTTGCAATGCTTAACGGATTATTCCATTTGCATTTAGTAAAATCACGACAATTTATACATCCGCTGCATTTCGAGAAAGAATTGGTAATATTTTGTGAACTACAGATTGCAGTATGGATTGATTGATTCATATCTGCATGTCGTTTGAATGCATAATTACCAGCTGCAAGAGACGCTCCCCAGAGCATTCCGCATTGAAACCCTTTCGTAAGTAATCCTCCTGCAAGAAGATCGGATGCCTGTTCTTCATCACTGGTACGTAAACCGGTTTCATGATTCAGAAGGTAAAACATTGTTTGTGAGCATGTACCAATAGTGATAAATTTTAAGCGTGCATTATTATGTATTTTGGCCATAATGGTAGCCTTTCAGAATGTGGATGATGACAATACTGCAAAACATGCAGTATTATATTAGTTCACCATACCTGGTGAACAACTGATATGTTTAAATTACAATTAAAGTGATGTCTTTTTGTCAAAAAGAAATTTAACAAATACTCCTAAGCCGCATGCTGTGACAAAAAGAAAACTGAGAAAATCAAGTACCGGAATAATTGATATAATGCAAAGTGCTGCAGCACCGATAAGAAACTGGTAGTGTCGTTTCACGATGTTCCATTTAAATACACTGACAAGTTGTTTACCGATAAGTGTGGCTCCGGTTATATAAGTAAAGAAAAATAGCGGTAAAAGTCCAAGTATGAGCATCACGCCAAGCGGTATAGAAAATATCATCACAAAGCAGAGAATTATGATCGCGGGATACATTAACAGCGGAATGATTCCCCAGACAAATGTATTCCAGAACTGCTGTGATGTCTGTTTATTGTCAAGATATCTGAATGATGGAAGCAGTAGTATAAGTGACCCGAGAAGTACAAACGAGATAAAGAGTATAACTTTGAAAAATGCACCAATGGATTTTATAGTCTTATTAAATGCCGAGTTATCCATTTCACAGGACAGTTTTTTGTCGTGTGTAATGGTACCGGTGATTTTTGATTTTGCACGTTCGTCAATTTTCTCTTTAGATCCGTAAATAAGATTTCCATTAACATGTGCTTTGTCACCGAATGTAATCCGGCCACCATACACTTTTACATCACCGTTAACAGTACCATTAAGTAGCACCTGACCTGCAGCGGCATATACATTTCCGTTAACAATGCCATCAATGGAAAGTGTAGCACCTGCCATGAAAACGTATCCGTCAATAGTACTTTTTTCACTGATATTAATTGACTTTCCAGCAAAGTAGTTGTTTCCATGAATCGGGCCATTGACAACTGTATTTACTGCAGCAGCCATGATGCCATTTCCGGTAGTACCATTGATAATCAGATGTTCACCGACGGCGGTCAGACCTAGTTTTGTTGTACCATCAAAGGTCAGGTGTTTTCCAAGAAAAATCAGATCTTCCGATTTCCCTGAAAAATTAAGCTCATTTCCAAGAAACAGGTAGTCGTCATCATATACCGTATTATCGGTTTTTATCGATGCTTCTTTTTCTTCTGCATAATTTTTAATGACAACTGAACTGCTCAATGATGAACTGCACAGAAATAACATCATACATAGGTAATACATCGTTTTCATAGTATACTCCAGTTTAAAATCCAGCATGTTCTTTACGTGTATTGTACAATCACATCTATAAGATACACTAAATAGTACATAATCAGTATTGATATGCGACCGGGTGGTTAAAAATCATAGCTGAATGGTTGATATCCACTCCTGAATGGCTAAAAATCAATGAGCTTTCGTAACTCCTGTGCTCTTCTTCTTGATAGTTCTATAGTCATACCATTTTTCATTCTGATAGTATAGGCGTTTTGTAACTCTTTATTAATAAACGCAACATAATTAAGATTAATAATGTCGTTTCTACTGGTTCTGAAGAATACTGATGAGTTCAGACGCTCCTCATAATAATTGAGATATTTATCGGATATCAGTTTCTCACTATTCGTGTAGACATAACAAAAGTGTTCATCCAGGGAGATCCTGATGATTTCAGATGATTGAATCACCCTCGTTTTCCCCTGTATGGTAATTGTAATATGATCTGATTGCTTTACAATATGGCCAGGTTGCCTGACAGTCGATTCACTGGTAAATAGCCTTGATTTTATCTTCTCAACTGTCTTTTCGAGCCGCTCATATCGCACCGGTTTAAGCAGATAATCAAGGGCATCAATTTCAAATGCCTCCGCAGCATGCTCAGAATAAGCGGTTTGAAAAACAATCAGCGGCGGGTGCTGCAGTGATGATACTGTTTGAAAAACAGGAATACCTGGCATATTGATATCAAGAAATGCAACGTCAACCCTGTGTGTGATTATCTGCTGTAGTGCCTCATTGCCATCTGATGCCTCAGCGATAATTTCGAAGATACCGAATCTGTCAAGAAGCTCACGTAACCGCTGACGGGCATGGGTTTCATCATCGGCTATAATTGTTTTAATCATGCTCTGAATGATATTGCTACGCCTCCGTTGACAAATGAAAATACTCCACCGCTTTTTTCAACTCGTTTTTTGGTAATTGTTAATCCATGGCCATGATTCAGCATCGTGTCATTGAGAACTTTTCTGGAATCGAGAATTGTTATAACCTGTTTATTGTTTATACGGGATATGGTAATATCGACCGAAAGTGATTGAACCGATTTAATATTATGCTTGATGCAATTCTCAACAAGTGGTTGCAGTATCAATGGAGGAATAAGAAATGACGTGTTGCATATGATGGAAAAGTCTAATTTGTTCTCAAAACGGAGCTTTTGGATTTCAAGATATTTTCGTACATTGTCAACCTCTTCCTGAATGGTAATCAGCTCCTTATCAGAATTGTCAAGATTGTCCCGAAGAAGATCTGAGAGATTAAGCAGGGCATGTTCTGCCTTAACAGGATCTTTTAGCAGGGTTAGGATCATATTTAGCGTGTTAAAAAGGAAGTGTGGATTAATACGTTCGGAAAGCAGTTTCATTTCCATCTGATTTTTCAGAAGCCGTTCACTACTGATTGTTTTCTCTTTTTCGATCATAATCTCTTTGTAAATAATTGAACCGGTACAGATCGTTTGCAATGCTGTGATAAAAAGATAATTAAGCAAAAGAAAAGAGATCGCACCCCGGTTATAGTAGACAAAAAGCGCTGGTTCAAGAAATAATAACAGGAAAAGATTTATACACGCAACACCTGTAATTACTGAAAAGGTGATGATCAGTATAAAAATGATACGTGTTTTTACAAGAAGAGATTGTGTAAGAGTGCAATTTCCAACAAGTGCAGCACCAAGAATAAATGAATTTATCAATGCAGCATGAATGAATTGCCAGGTGAAATCGTTAAGAATGTAACAGACTACAAGACTCAGCAGAATACCGGTAATTTGCGTAATAATAAATATTGATGGGAAGAAGAATCCGAAACGCTTTTTTGAGTCAATGTTGAACATCTTTTCCCGCAGTGTTTAATCAATCAATATCCAGCTATAGTACAAAAAAATAACTTAGTAACAGGCGATTACAGTAATACACTTCTGGTACCTGTTTACAGATCAGATTTTATTGATAACCTTGACAATTTCACTGCATATATTGGCAAATGTATCCCGCATGATTCGTTCTGCATATTTTGATGTATCCATCGATGTTGTAGCGTTTTGTCCTGCAACTGTGAACGTCCGGGTTTGCGAATTGTCGAGTGGTGGTGCAATGGTTACCTCAACTTTCATTGTCGCAGTCATTGTCTGACTAAGTCCGGAACTTTTTTCAACGATGGTGCACTCGATAATTTTAATGTCAATGGCATATGTTGCCACGCTGATATCCGCACTGTAATTTCCCCTGGATTCAAGCAGCGATTGAAACGAGGCTCGAAAAGACTCAACAAGTGATGGTTGTATTACAATTGGCGCTGTCTTTTTTATGCCGGTCCGGGTGGTGCCAAGTATGCCGTTTTCTTTTGATGGTGTCGTATCGATAAATGACTGGGGGTAGAGTTTGAGTCCTTCATGTAGCGCCGGAATTGAATCAAATTGTGTCACAATCGGTTTAATAACAATGGGATTTTGCACTTTCGCTCCGTAAGATACTGATATCAAAAGAAAAAATATTAAAAATGATATATTCGTTTTCATAGTGCTCCTCATTATTGAAAATGGTTTATGTGACTTCCTATAAATATATAATCCGGCAAAGGAATTCATATAGACAGATACTTTTGTATAATCAGGTTTAAAAGCTGTGTTTTCTGATCTGCCTGTTTCAACCATAAGGAAAAACGTATTTCTTCTTGATTGAACGCCCAGCTGTGAATCATTTTGTAGGTCGATCGTGATACTGAAATCAGTTCCGGGTCGGGAAATTGCAAAAGAGCGGGTAGAAAGTGATAATGGTACAGAGACGTAGAAATGTTGTATTTATAGGATTCGCATCGTGTGGCAAATCAACTGCCGGAAAAGCTGTTGCTGCACATGGTTTTACATTTGTTGATCTTGATTCGGTGATTGAAGAACGTTTCCAGTACGATAAAAAGGAAACGCTTTCATGCCGTCAGATCTACAATCAATATGGTAATGAGTACTTTTTAAACCTTGAGACAAAAGTGCTGGGAAGTCTTCTGACTCTTGAGTCTACAGTATTGTCAACTGGCGGCGGTGCACCTATGACCGCTGCAAATCGTCCTATTCTGAAGCAGTTCGGTTTTGTTGTGTATCTTTATGCTGAGCCGGAGGTGTTACTTGATAGAATGAAGTCAAAGGGATATCCTGCATTTCTTGCAGATAACCCAACGGTCGAAAACCTCAATAAGATCTGGAATGAACGCCATGATATTTACCGTAGTATGGCTGATCTGACTATCGATACAAACAAAAAAAATATTGATGAAATTGTAACGGAGGTATTGGAACATATATGAGCAGCTCAACAGGCACCCTTTTCAGGGTAAGTACATTCGGTGAGTCACATTGTAAAGCAGTCGGGGCGATAGTCGACGGGTGCCCGTCACAGATTGCATTATGTGAAAAGGATATTCAGGTTCAGCTTGATAGAAGAAGACCCGGACAGAGTGATTTGGCAACGCCGCGTCAGGAACTTGACTCGGTGGCTATTATGTCTGGTGTTGAAAACGGGAAAACACTTGGAACACCAATCTGTCTGATGGTAATGAATAAAGATCAGCGTCCCGGTGATTATAGTGAAATGATCGAAATCCCGAGACCGTCACATGCAGATTTTACCTATATGGCAAAGTATGGTATCAAGGCATCAAGCGGTGGCGGACGTTCAAGTGCACGGGAAACAATCGGGCGTGTTGCAGCAGGAGCTATTGCGGAAAAGTTTCTTAAAGAAACCTGTGGGGTTGAGATTGTCGCGTTTGTCAGCAGCGTCGGCGGCATCAATGCATCAGGGGTTGATTATCATACTGTCAATCGTAAGGTAGTTGACGAGACTATAATCAGGTGTCCGGATAGTGCTGTTGCATCAAAAATGATCGATCTCGTACGTGAGGTACGGGATGATCAGGATTCTGTCGGTGGCATTGTAACCTGCGTTATCCGTGGGGTTCCGGCCGGATGGGGTGAACCGGTCTTTGACAAAATGGAGGCAAGGCTTGCACAGGCAATGCTTTCGCTTCCTGCAACGAAAGGTTTTGAAATTGGATCAGGTTTTGCCGGTACAGCACTTCGCGGCTCACAACACAATGATCCGTTTACATGGGATAACGGGCAATTACGGACTTTGTCAAATAATAGCGGAGGCGTTCAGGGTGGTATCACAAATGGCGAAACCATAGCATTCCGCATTGCTTTTAAACCACCTGCAACGATAGGAAAATCCCAGAAGACAGTCGATTTCAACGGCAAACAAACGGTTCTTGAGGCCAAGGGGCGTCACGATCCCTGTGTTGTCCCACGGGCAGTTCCGATTGTTGAAAGTATGGCTGCACTTGTTCTTGCTGATTGTGCATTGATACAAAAAGCATACCAGCAGTAATATGTCGTGTAAAAACCGGGACTTACCATCCTTGTAGTCCCGGTTACCAAATACCAGAATTATCTGAAATGAAATTTGATGGCAGGGGAAAAAAGAAAATTGCGGAATTACTTTGACTAGAATCAATCAAAATTATATAAATTACAGTAATGAATTTTGGCAATGGAATTTTTAGCAAATGGCCATATTTATTTAGCTCAACTTTTAAACAAATTATTTCCAACGTTTATTCCGAATACTATTTTAGGCCATCAGCTAGTTAATGCTGAATTTAACAAATAATACTAACGTTTTTTACTGGGGTGCGTCTGGTGCATCCGGAAAATACAGTTAACAATTGAAGTACCTAAATACAATGAAGGATGCGCGTTATGGATGAAACAATTGATGAAACAAACGAACTGGAACTAAAATTTGAAAACTTTATTAAAAAAGTAAGTGAAACCGGAATTGTCTGGGGACTTGAAAATGATGATGGCTTTGCCATGTCAAGTTCGTCAGAGTTCGAGGATGAAGATGGTGAACCGATAGAACTTATGTGTTTCTGGTCGGAGAAAAAGCTTGCTGATGTCTGTGCAAAGGATGAATGGAAAGGCTATAAGACTGTCCAGGTTGAACTTGGTGATTTTCTTGAACACTGGTGTGTTGGAATGGCTAATGATGGTCTTGTAATCGGTGTCGATCTTGATACTGAGTTGACCGGTTATGAAATTGACCCACTCGATCTTATCCTTGAAATCAGTGATCAGCTGAGTGCAATCGGCAAAACTCTAAAACTCAAAGACTACAAGAGTCTTGATGCCCTCGTTGAAGAGATTGAATCTCTTGATGAAGAGGATGAAGAGTAAGACGATAAGGCTAAGACTCAGACTAAGATTGAGATTGAGATTGAGTTGCAATGCCGGGCTGCTCCGGTGTTGTAACTACACATTGCCCCCTCAGCAATAGAGCTTTTCTTTCGGAACAACCACCCTAAACAATGCTTAAAAACACCATTTGTTCCGCCAGGTCGATTCCATTTACTTTTACACGTAATTGCTGATTAAGCGTAACATTTTTCTCATGTATCCTGGCCTCAAGTGCGAGTTCAGGAATTATAATGATCGAGAATCGTTCCCGTTTTTCTACCACAACGGCATCACCCTGCCAGTCTAGATGCTGAAGCAGATATACAAGTGTCCAGTGAAGATTCGATTGACGTTCAAGAAATGCTGCAGTGCCGGTGATTGATGCCGAAGCACCAATGCGATTGAGAATTGCCTTGTCGTCAAGAATTGGTTTACCACTGATAAAAGCACGAAGCTGCTGGTGTACGACAAGATCAAGATATCGGCGTAATGGACTGGTTGCTCTGCTGTATAGTTTAACACCCAAACCTGCATGCATATCAGGTGTACATTTAACAGTGCCGGGCTGCAGTTGTTTGCGGTAACTGAACATTGATGCATAATCGGTTGGATGTTCAATCGTTTCCGGGGGCGGCTGTGATGTATACGGGAATGGAATTGCATTTGCCGATGCAAATCGCGCGGCAGTTTCGCCGGCCATAACCATGCAATCGGTTACAAGTTCCTTTGAGTCCATTTCGGGTAACGGTGTTATTGTTACACTATTGTCAACTACCCTGATTTTTACTTCCGGTAAGGAGATGAACACTGCGTTTGCGGCTTTACGATATTCACGATAGTTGCGTGTCATACGGTATATCGAACAGAATGGCTCATCATGTATTCTGGTCTGAGCTTCCGCATATGTCAAACGGGTTACTTTAATCGTTGATAGTACAATGTCAAAGGTCCCGATAGAGCCATCATCGTTGAGATCAATGCCGAAGGAGAGCGCCGGTGATAGAGTCTGTAATCCAAGGCCGAACAGATCTGTTGCCTGAGGCGGGAGCATGGTGACATGTTTTTCCGGCAAATATAACGTCGTTGCAAGTTCGCGCGCATACAGATCTGCCGGACTATCAGGGGTAATCACCGATGACGGATCTGCGACATGTACCCATAACCGGTTACCATCAATGCTGATAGCATCATCAGGATCCCTGTTTCCCTCATCGTCAATTGCGTATGCAGCAAGATGGGTCAGGTCAACACGGGGTTCATCAGGAATTGCATCCATTGGCGGATAGGTACAGTCTGTTGTTAATCCTGAACGTTTGATATAGGGATTAACAGAATAATCCCATACCTTAAGTTTTAACAGCAGCGCATGTGCGGTTACTGCTGAGTCCTGAAGTGATAGTTCCTTTAAAATCCGGCAGGTATTTGATTTACCAAACGCAACATCTTCAAGTTGTGCAAACCGCGGATGGTCATCAGGAATAATTGCGTTTTTCCGTACACGGTCAATAAATGCGTTCCATGCATCCTTTTCAGCATTTTTCTGATTTTTCTCCGCCTGTAGTTTCTGGATTTCATCAGGCGTACGGACAGTGATTTTGTCTGGTGTACCGGTAATAACCACATTCTCAGAAAGCAATTTGCAGATTGCCCAGGCACTTGCAGGTGTAAACGAACCATAGATCAGATCAGACAGTTCTGAAAGTGTCGTCGTTTCACCGCTCATCATTGAGCACGCTTCATCAATTTCACCAACTGGTGTATTTTCAATATCGGAAAGTTTTGCCAGCGGGCCCTCATGAAGCAGTGTAATGTCCTTATCCCGGACCGATACTCTTTTTTTGTCTGATAATTCGATTTCGATCTTGGCACCGGTACTTATAACAATCGCTGGTGCTGATTTGTATAGAACCAGACTGTTTTTTTGAATCATATAAATGTCAGAGTCCTCTGTAACAGAGACCTTTCTACTATGAGGTCTCTGTTTAAATGTAACAGTTCTTTAATTGTCAGGTCGTTGTTTTTTTAAATACTTTCTTGATCAGATCGCTAACAGTCTGGGTTACTAAATCACCCACAGCTGCCAACGCTGCCATAGGATCACGGCGAATTTTGAGTTCCTGTTTGCCAACCATATAAAACAACCCGTCAAGTGCTTTACCTGTTGCGAAATTTACAATGTCGGTGTTGAGCGGGTCAATAGCTTCAACACCTGCATCGGAAATTAATTTTAGACTTGCTTTTGCTGCCTGTGATGTCAAAAAATTCGATGATGCAGCATTAGTATTAAGAGTCTGATAGACATCGGCAACTTTATTGTAGTTTACAGAAAAATCACTCCACAAACCCTTAACTGTGAATTCTCTGCTGAAAGCAGTTACCTTGACAGCACTAAATGTGTTGTCAACAATAGGAGTAAAGCCGCTTGTCAAAACACCACTTGTTGTTGTAGTTAAATACTTTGTTGCAGCGGTTGAATCCCCGCTAAGCAGGATATCACGGGCAGATGTAAAGGTCATTTCAAGTATTGCCGTTTTAAAAACATCAACAGAAAGATCTGCTGCTTTTTCGGCTCCCCGGTTTAGTCCAAGGATCATTGCGTCACGATATTTTGAAAAATCAATGTCTGCAACAGTCAGCAGCGTTTTAACAACAGTATTGGAATTGAGAAGTTCCATCGTTGCAATTGCTTTTTCTGCATCAGGGGGGAGATTGATCCTGATCAGATCATTGGCAAGGTACCCGGTAACTTCATTGAATGAATTTGTTCCCACGTTTGTATCACTTAATGTTTTTGCGGCTGTTTGAGATCCAAGCACCAGCGCTTCCTTCAGGCCGTCAATAATTTCTGAATCTGTAAGTTCTGTTGATAACGGATTTAGATCTTCAAACTGAGATACATAATCACATGATGCAAGCATTAGTGTCGATAATGGCAATATCAGTGCCAAAAATAGTTTGCTTTTTTTCATAACACCTTCCATTTTAAAATGTACAAACACTGAATTATAGAATCGAAATTCAGTCGAACAGGCAGACTCATAAATTTTTATACTGCTGCTGACATAATATACATAAATGGTACGGTCAGTTAAACTATTGTGACAGGGATACGCAAACTTTGGCAATTACATGTGAGCCTTTTGACATAGGCATCTGAGAACTCAGTAACAGAGACCTTTCACTTTAAAGGTCTCTGTTTTAATAAATAGTAGTAGCGCAGTTATCACTCGGTTGTTTTTGAAAATATTGTCATTATCAGATTGTAGAGTGTATCGGTATAAAAATTAATAGCGTTTGATAATGCTGCAACCGGATCACGACGGATTTTAACTTCCTGTTTACCAACCATATAAAACAATCCTTCGAGTGCCTCGCTTGTTGCGAAGCTTGCAATGTTGATGTCGAGTGGGTCAACAGAGGTAATTCCAATGTCAGACATAGCAGCCTCCAGTGCCAATACTGCCATTGGATCTGTTGATGCCGCTTCTGTTGTAAGTCTTTGATATTCTATGACAACGTTATTGTAATTTTCTGCAAATTCACGCCAGAGATCATTAACCGTGAACTGTTTGCCGAAAGCAGTTACCATAACCTCATTGAATACACTGTCAACAATAGGTGTAAATCCATTTGTCAAGATATCACTAGTTGTACTTTGTAAATAGCTTGTTGCAGCAGTTGAATCCTGACCAAACAGAATATCCTGTGCTGATGGGATGTCCATTTCACGTATTACTTTTTCAAAGACATCAACAGAAAGAGCAGCGGCTATTTCTGCACCCCGGTTTAATCCAAGGATCATCGATTCACGATATTGCGAGATATCAATACCTGCGGCATCAAGGAGCGTTTTACCGATTTCACTGTTGTTAAGACCCTCCAACATCTTGAGTGCATTCACGGCATCGGCTGGAAGATTTATCTTTGTCAGCTCATTGGCAAAATATCCGGTAACCTCGTTGAATTGATTTGGATTTCCGCTTGTGTCGCTTAATGTAAACGCTGCGGTTTTAGCGCCAAGAACCAGAGCCCCCTTGAGTCCTGAAACAATATCTGTTTCCGTTTTGTCAGTTGGTGATGAATTACCGGGATCAAGTGGAGATAAGACATCACATGAAGTAAACATGGACAACGATAACGGCAGAACCATCGCTAATGAACGTAGTTCTTTTTTCATAAAAGCCCCCCTGCAAAAAGTTTAAATCCTGAAACAAGGATTTATTATTTAATTTGGATTAAGCGGACATATATCAGGTACTCTGCTGATAGCCTGACATACGTTAATGAACAGCTTAATTGTAACATTCCGGATGTGAGAAATAAACAAGGACAATTAAAATCGATCATTTTTTTGGGGGGGTATTTCTGCGACGTTTTTTCACTGAAAAAAGATTGGTAACTTTTTTAAAACTGACCTGTTGATTTTTATAGTGATACAGTGATATTGGATGATTCTGGTGCGAAATGTTATATTTGGTTATACATTATATTGTAAGATATTTTAAGATTTAAAAAATTAAAAATGATTGGTTGAAGATGAACTCGGTGCAGGCTTGTGCAGAAATTGCTGTAAATGATTGTCTTAATATTCGTCGTAATGAACAGTTTCTTGTGCTTTGCGATGCATATTGCATGCAGATCGGGCGTGCGTTATATAACTCGGCTGATGGCAAATGCAAGGAAACCATGCTTGTAATGGTGCAGTCACGAAAATACGATGGGAGTATGATCCCGGAGATTATTGTTCCGGTACTTGACAAATTTGACTGTATTGCAATTGCAACCCAAAAAGCATTTTCACCGGAACTTATCGAAAAACTTGCAACTGAAAAACCTGTCAGGATTGCCACGTTGCCCGGGGTGACTGATGAGTCGTTTTGCAGAACAATGGTTGCAGACTGGCGAAAACTTGGAATTTACACAAGGAAAGTCGCCGGACGGGTCGGGACGCCATCAGTGGTGCGTTTAATCAGCGGTGATTCGGCCGAATTGACATTTGAGTGTGATGGAAATCCCGCGAGGGCTGATGATGGCCGTCTGATGTCAAACGGGACATTCGGCAATCTGCCCGGTGGTGAAGTGTCTTTACGTCCAAAGAGCGGGACGGCAAATGGTACTGTTATTGTAAATCAGTCATTTGCCCTTGTTGATGGACCGATGGATAAACCACTTGTAATAACGATACGTCAAGGTAATGTCGTAAAGATTGAAGGTCATGATTGCCAGCTTGAACTTGAGAAGCTATTTGTAAAAAACCGCAGTGGCGCCCGTTCGCTTATTGAACTTGGCATTGGAACAAACGAACTTGCAGAGTTCGGGTGTACGCTTCTCGAGGATAAAAAAGTCAGGGGATCGGTGCATGTTACAATCGGCGGCGGTGATGATATGCCGGTACATCTTGATGCATGCGTAAGTGGCGCGTCGGTCTGGATTGATGACAAACTGTTTGTTAACGCCGGAGCGATTGATTGAGACTTGCATTGAGACTCTACCTGTCAGGATTCCGGCGATGAAAAAAAACAGACATGATTCCCAGTCGGAGAACAGTGATGATATCGATCACACTGATGAAATACTTGCATTTGTAAAAAAATACGGTACCCGCAATAAGGATCTTGGTGTTTCTCCTGTAAAAAAGAAACAGTCTACCCGTTCTGTCAATAGTCGCGGTCAGCCCAGAGAAACGCTGGATCTTCACGGAATGCGAAGTGAAGAAGCATCACAACGGTTACGGTTTGTAATAAACCGATGTGTTGAGACTGGTGCAAAAGAACTGCTGATCATTCACGGGGTAGGGTATCACTCGGTACTTACCGGAGGGCCGGTGCTCAAGGATATGGTGAAAAGCATGCTTGAGAATGAGCTGTGTCTGAATGTTAGGGACTACCGGCCTGCTGTTGGTAAAGATGGCGGTGATGGTGCAACACTTGTCTATTTACGATAGGATGGCAGCCAGTCATTTCCTTTACTGTTAACAATCCGTTTCTCACCAGTCCCGTTTGTTGTAACCTGATAAATTTTTCGTGTACCATCCTGATATTCCCTTGTATAAATAATTGTTTCAGTTGTTGAATCTTTAACAAATATCGGTGAACGTTCGTTAAAGGTTACTGTGGAATCACGCAAAATAAGTTGTGAATAACGGGAACTGTTGATATCAACCTTATAGAGACTGAAAACATTGACTCCGGAAGAAAAACAGAGCGTTTTTGCATCATCAAGCCAGCAGAACTCTTTGACATTTGAGTAACTGGTAATTTGCTCATGTGCAGCCTTGTCTCTGTCAAATACCCATAAGTCAAGTTTTCCGCCGAAATTGGATCGGTCTGACAGATATGCAATCCGTTTGCCGTCAGGGCTGAACTGAGGAGAAAAATGATCCGCGTTGACATCAGTAATCTGTATCGGATTCTGTCCAGTCATATCAGCAAAATAGAGTTGATATGATCTGTTTTTACTGGCATTGTACACCATCAGATTTTCTTTTGGTGCAATAGCGATATCATGTTCATTGATACTGTCAGATTGAATCACACTGTAAAAAGGACCTCCATCAAAGCGGCACCGGAGTATGTCGGCATAGTCGTTTTTGTCAACATACGCCGATATATAGAGCCATTTTCCATCAGGTGAAACAGCAATGTTTCTGACGTTGAGGCTGTCCGGGCTTGCCACTATCGTACTTCCGTCCATCGAACTGATAACAAAGCGATTCCGCGTATCAGTTTTTACAATGTACGCAATACGTGATGTCGAAAATGACATCACTGGACAGTACGCTGTCTGATCTGTTGCAGAAATCGGGAATTCCGCTTTTTGTGCAAGAATTTTTAGAAATAACTGCTCTGTTTCGTTACGATTAGACAAAAACGTGAATACTCCGTCAGGTGTGGTGTTTTTAAGTAAGACCTGCGGTGAAGTTGAATCAGAATTACTCTGCGGCATGGAAATTTTTCTCATTGCCTCTGCGACGACAGAATCCTGTTTGATATCATCGGAAAGCGGATAGAGCCTGTTCTCTGTTCCAAGCAGTTTCCGGTTGTTATCAAAACGCAGAATCAGATTACCGGCATACATACAATCAGATCCAGCACTTAATACAATAAGAGAATCAAGTTTCATTGATGAGTGAAAGGGCTGATCAAGGTCTGAACAGATAAGAATGTCAAATCCTTTGTAAATAGCAGTATTTTTTTTAATATTTTCCCAGGTGTCATCAACAATGACAATCTTTACATCACACCGCAGGGCATCACTGTTTAACAACTCTGACGGAAGCAGTGGTTTAAGCTGCTTTTGTGCAGTAGAATCGGTAATCAGTGATTTGTTGACAACTGATGTAATAAAAAAACGGTAGTTGTTTTTTTCAATAATCTGTTTTGTAAGTACTGAACCATTTGAAATGTTTGCGTTATTAAGAATGAATTTCTTATTGGTTGTTAATTTCATGTAATGCAGAAGTCTGTCCGGATATGACAGTATTTCGTTTTTACCGGCAGCAAGAATATCAGGACTGATACGATTGAAATAGGTACCGCTGATTGCAATTCTGTTTGTATCACTGATTGAAGAACCGACATTGCCGGTACTGATTGTCACTGATGTGGAGAACTGCGACTGAAGGCTCCTGATTGCAGAAGTCATGCGGGCAAGACCACCGGGCATTGATCGTTCAATTGGAACAGTAAAATTACCGCGCATATTTCCGGCGTAAATAATGCCGACTTCAAGGTTCTCCTGACGCAGCATATCTGAGCGGAGTTTACTGAGCAGGGCATACGCTTTCCAGAGATTCGGATCTTTTGCGAGCGCTTTTTTAGCAAAGTATTCGCAGAGAACCGTACGATTTTTTTTGTAATGCTTAATGGCGATTGCATAGTATTGTTCTGCGGTCCTGTGTGTAATTTCCTCAAGCTGCATGCGAAGCGTTGCAGCCCAGACAAAACCGAGGTCCTTCGATTCATAGCGCCAGGAGCCATCCAGCGCATATTTACCTAATTGTAATGATGCTCCGGCACCAAGCCCTTCAGCTGAAAAGTCATTACCATATGTGAACTCGTATCCTGTACGTACTGAGAATGTTTCCATCACACTGAAATCAGCACTCAGGCCACTTATAACGGGATTGTCGGCAATTTTTCGGGCACCAATTGACACTTTAAGATTGAGATGCGTTTTTTCAATAAATGATTTTGACAGCGGATAATACTGCACCGATAAACCTGCTTCAGTTGGGAGGCTCTCGGGAGTAAGGTCATAGGTGATTGATTTCCCAATATTGGCTGCATACAGATGCGCTGAAAGTACACTAAACGGCGTGTATAAAATATCTAAATTCCCAATAGCTGTGCGGCCAATGCTTTTGTCAAGATGGCTTTCGAGAAACGCGATACCGGCTCCGGCACTGAGCCGGTTAAGAATGATCTGACGGGCAAAGGATACACCAATTGAAAACTCGTAAATTTCAGGGTCTGACGGTGTTTCGTCAATGGTCCTTGCATAGTGAAACGCGCCGGGTGTAAATAGTTGCGAGTAACATCCAAATGTGCCAACATCAAGCACAGGAAAATATGCACCAAGATACTCTTTTCGTAAGCCCATGAACCATTCAAGGTGTGTCAGTGAAAAACGGTATCGGTCGGCAAGTGCAGTATTGGCGGTAAAAAAGGGAATGTCGGTAGCATCCCCGTTGCCGCCCGATGCTGCAAGACCGGTTGCAAGACTTACTGCAGAGTGTGGAAGTGTCAGAAACTGACATGTAGTATGCCCGGAATTATTTCCACGCATGTCGGTAAACCAGTCGGGTTCAAATGCCAACAGGGTAAAACTAAGCATAAAAAGAAGTAATTGTATCCGGAAAAAACGCATGTGTTATCCTGTAACAAATAAACGTATGGAATATCAGTGTAATTATACAGTTCCGGCCGGGTTTGGGGTAGGGGGCATTTTCAATCAAATGTGCGATTTTTGATGTCCGGAGTGAGAAATTGGTTATGTTTGTTGTCCCCCTCAATTTTTACGATCAGGTGTGTGAATCGCTGTTTAATGTGCTACTGTTCAATGGATTGTAAATGTTGAAATGGGAAATCTGGTTTTGGGTGGCGATATCATGCCCGGGGTTTCTGCCAGATTCATTAAATATGTACATGAATATATACGCGAAAGAACGGATGGCCACGAGAGCCATCCCTACGGGTTAAATATCCATCCATATATATTGGATGGGTATTTTTACCCTTTACCTGAATCATCCCATTATATAATTTTACAACACTTCTCTTGCGTATCACAGGTCTCGATTCTTTTGGGAAAATTAAAAATGTTACAAAAAAAGATTGCCCGGGATCTTGACTCGAAACCCAATATATAGTATCTTGAAAGAGTAATTACGGCGATATATGGTGTCCGATGGATGTCCGGGTGTCGCAAACTGCTAAATTAAAAGGAATTACAATGATTCTTCGCAAACTCTCTATTTTCGGATTTAAATCGTTCGCAGATAAGACAGAGCTGCGCTTTGGTGAGGGGATGACTGCGGTTATCGGTCCAAACGGGTGTGGCAAGAGTAACGTTGTTGATGCAATCCGCTGGGTGTTTGGTGAACAGAAGGCATCAATGTTGAGAAGTTCCAATATGGCTGACGTAATTTTTAGTGGTACCCAAAACCGTCAAGCCCTTAATATGGCTGAAGTAACGCTTACAATTGAAAATAATAAGGGCATTTTGCCTGTTGAATATAGTGAAGTTGCGATTACACGCAGAATCTATCGCAGTGGTGAAAGTGAATACAGGATTAATAAAGTTCCATGTCGTCTTCGCGATATTCACCACCTGTTTCTTGATACCGGTATCGGCAGCAGTGCTTACACGACAATCGAAAATTCAATGATCAATGCCATTTTAAGTGATAAGGCCGAAGAACGCCGGATTCTTTTTGAGGAAGCTGCTGGAATTGGAAAATATAAGCAGCGGAGGAAAGAGAGTCAGCGTCAGCTTGAGAAAACCCGTCAGGACTTACTGCGTATTAACGACAAGGTGCAGGAAGCGGATCGTCAGGTAAGGATGCTGGCGCGTCATGTTGAAAAAGCAAAACGCTACAAAACATATTTCGACGATCTCAAGGCGCAGGAAGTCGGCTACGAAAACCGCCGCTACCAGATGCTTGGTGTGGCGATGAAAGAGCGTAAGTCGATGTTGACAGAGCTGGAAACACGCCGCGAGACACTTAAGGCGTCGATAGCAACTGCGGAATCACGCATTGAACGAATGCAGCTTGGTGCTCTTGAGAAAGAAAAAGAACTTGAGATTGCATCACGGAATGTAAGTGAGTCAAACGAACGTATTATTCGTCTCGACCGGGATATAAGTGTTGCAACAGAGCGTTTGAATAATCTGAAACAGAATGTCAGTCGGTTTGATCAGGATGTGCAGTCTATCGAGATGCAGATTGAGGAAAACAGCCGTTTACGGACACAGATTGAGAAAAGTATCATCGACCGCGAAACACAGCTTCAGAAGAGCACTGAGCGTGTCAATGGTGCAACCGATGAACTTGCGCAGTTTGACAGCAGTATGCAGCTTCAGAGAGATAAAGCGGATCAACTTGGGCGCGATCAGATCGAGCTTATCAATCAGCTTGGTGAAACACGAAATGTTCTCAGTACTTTAAAAAGCAATCTTAACAACGCACTTGAACGCAGAGAACGTGATCAGCGTGAGGTTCAGAATCTTGAGATGCGTCTGGAAGAGTATCAGGAGGCGATTATCGTATGTCGCCAGCAGCTTCATGCTGTTGACAACGAGAACAGAAATCTACATCAATCGAGAGAAGTTCTTCTTGGCAGAATCGAAAAAGAGGATAAACGGTATCAGGAACTTGTCGAAAAAGAAAAGCTTCTTGAGGCACAGGTTTCCACAAGTAAATCACAACTCAGGTTTCTAAGCGGGCTTGATGCTGCCTATGAAGGGTATGATGCCGGTGTCAAGGAACTTCTTACTCGTAAAGTTTCGGGCGTCAGGGGAATCGTTGCAGATCTTATCTCCGTTTCGGATGAACACTTGGTAGGGCTTGTAGAAAAGATTCTTGGAACATCGGTACAGACAGTGGTTTTCAATACTGAGGTTGATTTACGAAATGCGGTTGGACAGCTGAGCGCAGAGCGTATTGGTGAAGCATGCATGATTTCGCTTGAACGTGTAGCATCATTGAAAAATAAAATGCCGCCGGCGGTTGCGGAAGGAGTATCTGCACGATCTCTTGTCAAGGTAGCATCAGGCTGTGATGCACTCGCAGATCATTTTCTGAATCATATTATTATTACTGATAATGCTGACAGTGCTATCGGGTTGTCGCTTAAGAATCCATCCTGTTTGTTTGCTGGCCGTGATGGCGTTATTTGTCGTCAGGATGGAACGGTTTTTGCCGGAAATGCAAAAAAAGAGAAGGCAGGTATTTTACAGCGCAAGCAGCAGATTGAAAAACTGACTTTTGACATTGAAAAATGGGAAAAAGAGCATACAAAGATTCTTAGTGACAAGGATATATGCATTATTAACCGCGATGAGGCAAAGGTTGCACTTATTGAGGTTGACGAAAAATTGAATAAAGGTCAGCGTCAGCAGCAGGAACAGCAGACGAATATCAAGCATTATGAGAATGAAACGCATACTATCATGAACAGAATCTCGGTGCTTAATCCTGAACTTGACAATATTACCGTAAAAATTGGTCAGCTTGAAGAACAGATTGGAACTCACGAAGCAGAGGTTGCAACCTGTCAGAGCCGTAAGGATCTTCTTGAATCGCAGGTTGACGAAGCGAGAGCTGCTGTGCGTTCAATGGACGAGCAGCGCAGAACACTTGTTGAGCACCTCAAAAACATTGAACTTGATGTACACGGGCTGAAAAATCGTATTATCCAGGATAAGCAGGACATTGAACGTCTGACGCGCGATATTAAATCCGCAGGTGATCGTAAACAGGGGAAAATTGAAGATAAACAGCGTGCGTTTTCTGATATTGCTGACCTTGAAAACCAGATGCTTGTACTCAAAGATGAACTTGAAAAACAGCGGGAAGTACGAACTGGTCTTGAGGCTGTTCGCGACAGGGAGCGGGAAGAGTATAACGGACAATTACTTGAAATTGAAGACGTTAGAAAAGAAGCGCGCACTGGTCAGTCTGAACTTGACACAATATCAAATCAGATTCATGACCTTGAAATCAAATATACCCGTGATGAACAGGAGCAGCGTCGTATACGTGAGAGAATCTGGGAAGCATACGAGCTTGATCTCGATTCTCCGCCGGAACCGATTCCTCATATTGAAGAAGAAGACAGTGAGATTATACAAAATATCCAGATGTTAAAGGAACGTATCAAGCACGTGGGTCAGGTTAATATGGCTGCGCTTGAGGACTACGAAACTGAAAATGCACGTCTTCAGGAATTGACAAAACAGCGTGATGATCTTCAGACTGCTGTTGATGAGCTTGAACGGGCAATTAAAAAACTTGATAAAGAAGCAAGAGTCCAGTTTCTTGAAACTTTTGAACAGGTACAGAAAAATTTCGTCGAACTGTTCACAACACTGTTTGAAGGTGGTGAAGCCCACCTGGCACTCGAAGAAAATGTTGATCCACTCGAAGCACCTATCCATATTAATGTGCGTCCAGCAGGGAAAAAAATGCGGGGTGTACAGCTTCTTTCGGGAGGAGAGCGTGCACTTACTGCAATATCGCTGCTGTTTGCACTTTACCTCGTAAGACCATCAGCGTATTGCATTCTTGATGAACTTGATGCACCACTTGATGAAGCGAATGTTGGACGGTTTGTCAAGGTTCTCAAGAAATTTGCAGAAAAGACTCAGTTTATTGTTATTACTCACAATAAACGCACCATGGAAGCTGCGGATTTGCTTTATGGAGTGACACAGCAGGAAAAAGGTATTTCCACAATTGTTTCGGTAAAGTTTGATGATCCTGCGCTCGCGGCAGCATAAATTTACAAAAAGGCGGTTGACTACATGCTAAAGATCGCACTAGCATCCATTGCATCGTTTGTTGTTATTGCTTCCGGGTTGCTTTTTTATCAGGCTGGAGTTTTTGACAGAGTAAAGTTTTTTGAAGAGCAGAAAGGGCCGTATTATCTTGTGTACAAGGAGTATACCGGTACTTATTCAGCTGTCGGTGCGAGAATAAAAAACGTTCATCAATACCTGAGCGATGTAAAGAAAGTACCTTTTATAAAAGGTGGATTCACCATTTTTTATGATAATCCTGTCAATAAAAGTGCTGATAGTCTTAGGAGTATTTCCGGTGTCATGACCGATTCACTTATTCCGGTGGAATCCCCTTTTAAATCTGATGTATTCGGAAAATCCTACTGTATTATCGGAAAATATCCACTTCGCTCCTTTTTCTCATTTACGACAGGCATTTATAAAATTTACGGATCACTTGAAAAATACGCCAAAAATAAAAACATCTCTATTACCGGACCGGTCATGGAAGTGATCGATACTGAGAAAAAAACGATTTTATACATCGTGCCGGTTAGTGCTACAGTGGATCTCCCGATCTATGGGAAGTGATCAAAACTACATATAAATAATTAATTCGCTTACGGAACACTTCCTGACAGGAATACACAAGAATAGTTTTTTTCCTGCATCACTTACTCTTCTATTTCTTCATAATTTTCTATATAGCTCCGAAAAACCGGCTCTACTATTGACCAGCCATGATATGTCCTGGAAATAACAGAAAATGAAACGTTATAGTCTTTAAAGGTATATTGAGATATTTGATTATAAAAAGCCGTTCCCAGTTGATACATTCCGTTTTGTGCCGAACGTAAAATTAAAGTAACCGGTAAACTGTCAGTCTTTTGTTTCAATGTATTTGCCAGAGAATGAATAGCATCATTTACAGAGCTGATATATGCACCATCAGCGGAGATGTATGTCTGAAAATATCTGTTTTCGGTGGGTTCAATAAATGCCATGAAACTCACTCCAACCCCGGTCCAGGACTGTCCAAGAATTGCTCTTCTATGAGGATCAATATTATAATTGTCTTCAATAATTGGAGCCAGCTCTTGAGTTACAAATTTAGTAAAATTTTTTATTCCGGGCATTCCGTTATCCTCACTGCGGTTTAGGTCCCCCATATTTCCAATCGTCACAAGGATGACTCTCTTTTTCTTTTCTTCCAGGGTTTTCCCGAATTGCCAATACAATTCTTCGCCGTCCAGTGTATAGAGTACTGGATATGGAGTGTCGGACTTTTCGTAATCCGGTGGCAGAACTACATATACCAGGTATTTTTTTCCGTTATAAGCGGATTTCTCTGTAAGAAACGACTTCACACTGTATGCCTTTGGCGTCCAGTATACTATATCATTTCCGTTGATACATTCTGTCAACATGCAACAAGATAGCACAGAAATCACCAGAAACGCTGTAATGATTCGACTTCTTGCAATTTTCATATTTGACATCCGTTCGTAGTATTTTGAAAATAACCGCAAAAGCTAATATGGAATTACTCACATTGCCCGCGAAACAGTCTGATAGTTTATCGCTCCTACTCTTCCCCGGTTCCATTGTAAATTTTCCCGCCGAGTGATGCATACAAATCGAGTACTGCTTTTCCTTCGGTACGCATGAAGTCAACGGTAACAGAAATACCTCTTTGTGTAAGTGCATCTATCCAGTTATCAATTTTCGCACCTTCATCGAATCCGATTGCCCGTGCATCTTCATCGCGTGCGGCACAGACAACCCGCCCGACTCCTGACCATGGTATTGCACCAAGACACATGGCGCATGGTGCTGTACTTGTAAACAGTTCTGTGTCTTTCCCAAGTTCAAAAGATCCAAGTTTCTGTTGAGCAATTCCGATTGCCATCATTTCCGCATGTGCAAGTGAACAGTGTGAAGCAACAACGACATTCACTCCCGGTGCAATAAGTTCATGCGTTTTTGCATTGAAAAGTGCGGCTGCAAAGGGACCACCAGTCTGAAGTTTGACATTTTGAATACCACAATTGATCACAAACTGCATTTTTTGTTCGTCACTTGAAAATGTACCATTTTTTTCAATTTCTTTATTAATCCATTCAGGAAGTTTTAATGTGAATGAAGGTTGAGTCATTGATGAAGTATCTCCTTGATTGACGATATCATTTGGCGTCAGGAATCAATCAGTACTTTTTAATAGTACTAATCTGTTGAAAACAATAAATATAATGCACTATATTGAGTAGAGATACATATACTTATCAGTTAATTCAAAAATAAGTTGATGTATCTGTGCGCATTTATTTAAAACTAATAGATTGCGTGTAATGATACTATATGAGATTAAAAAATACCGGAATTGTAAGTAATAGTATCCGAACCTGATACAGAAAAAGAAAACAGCGATCATGAACATGGAAATTATTATTGATGGTATGAATTGTGTAAATTGTTCACAAAATATCAAAAAGCGTCTACTGAGAGAACCTGGTGTTGTCGGTGTTGCAATCGATCATGTTAGTGGCAATGCTGTAATTGATATTGATAATAAGAAAATTACCAGTCTGAAAGTTTGTGACTGTATCAGGGAACTGGGATTTTCTGTTCGTGAAAAAGATATACTGACAGTATCCATAAAGGGAATGCATTGTGCATCGTGTGCATCCAGGATTCATGATGCGTTATCAGAACTGAATAATGTTTCTGAAATTTCCATTGATATTGTTGGAGAGAAGGCTCTGATCCATACGATTAAAGGATTTAACGGTATGGACACAATACCAGATCTCGTTAAAGATGCCGGTTTTGAATTCAATGGAATCAAGGAACATTATGATATCCCTATTGACTTACAAAAGGAACTGCGCGGGAAAATGATTGCAATTGCCAGAATTGTCGCAGCATTTGTTTTCAGTATTCCGTTAATGATCATGATGTACATTCCTCAACTTTCGATTCATAAATTCGCATTATATCAATTAATTGTACTGTCACCTGTAATTACATTTGTAATATTTCCTATTATCAGAAATGGTATTCGTGATATTGTAAATAAATCGCTCACCATGGATGTGATGTATTGCCTGGGGATCGGGACCGCGCTTGTATCAAGTATCCTGGGTACATTTAACATACTGCTTGATCATTCATTTGTAATGT
Organism: Fibrobacter sp.; assembly: GCA_012513915.1. Taxonomy (GTDB): domain Bacteria; phylum Fibrobacterota; class Chitinivibrionia; order Chitinivibrionales; family Chitinispirillaceae; genus JAAZBG01. The sequence continues at coordinate 6,109 of JAAZBG010000153.1, read as the reverse complement.
TTGATACCGTACTGATGCTTGGCGGGTTTCTGATGCTTGGCAGATATCTTGAAAGTCGTGCAAAAGCAAAAGCCTCTGATACGATCAGTAAACTGATTCGTTTACAACCTAAGACTGCAATAAAGGTATTGGACGATACAGAACATGAAGTTGATATAGTGGAAGTAGTTCCCGGTGATGTTCTCAGGATTCGTCCCGGTGACAGTATTCCAGTTGATGGTATGGTTGTGGGGGGACACAGTTCTGTTGATGAATCGTTACTTAGCGGTGAAGCGATACCGGTTGAAAAGACTGAAGGATTGACTGTTTCAAGCGGGACAATCAATAAAAATGGAGTACTGACAATTATTGCACAAAAAGTCGGGAATGATACTGTTCTTGCGCAAATTGTAAAGATTGTGGAAACAGCTCAACGTATGAAACCGCCGATACAGAAAATCGCAGACAGGGTAGTGCAATGGTTTATTCCTGTGATACTTGGTATTGCATTGCTGACATTTACTGTGTGGCATTTTATTTTTGATGCATCAGTGTTTTTCAGTCTGACATCAATGATAGCGGTGCTTGTGATTGCCTGTCCGTGTGCACTCGGGCTTGCATCTCCGACTGCGGTTTCAGTAGGAATCGGCAGGGGTGCAGAACTGGGTATACTTATCAAGAACGGTGAATCTCTGGAAGCAATGAAAAAATGTGACACTGTTGTATTTGACAAAACGGGAACATTGACGAAAGGAGTTCCTCTGGTAGTTGATCTGTATATTCAAGGTGAAGATACAAATCGAATCCTTTCTCTCATGATGTCTCTCGAAAAACAGTCAAATCATCCGCTTGCTGATGCAATCATAAAATATGCAGAACATCAGGGCGCTCAATGCGTTCCTGTTTATGATTTTGTCTCAGTTGAAGGGTGTGGAGTTGTTGGTCGTATTGACAATATGGACCTTGTTGCGGGAAGTGTTGAATTTACAAAAACGAATAAAATAGACACGTCTTCTGCAGATCCCTTTATAGCAGAACATATTAAAACCGGGCGTAGTATTATTGTTTTTAGTGTTAACGGTGTCTTGTCCAGTGTTGCAGCAATTGAAGATGCGTTACGTGAAAACTCAAAACAGGCTGTTGCAATGCTTAAAACAATGGGGTTTTATACAATGGTTCTTTCCGGTGATAATTATCAGTCTGCGAAAAGTATTGCCGAAAGGGTAGGGATCGATACTGCCATAGCCCCCGTATTGCCATCAGGAAAGTTGCAGAAAATTCAGGAACTTCAAAAAAACGGCAATAAAGTAATTTTTACAGGAGATGGTATCAATGATGCTGCTGCACTAAGCGGTGCCGATGTCGGTATCGCATTTGGAAATGGTTCTGATATAGCACTGGAAAGTGGAGATATAATTCTTGTTAAAAATGATCCTCTTGACATAGTGACATCAATACAGCTTGGAAGGATGATTTACAACAGGATAAAACAAAATATCTTCTGGGCATTTGCATATAATATATCACTTATTCCTTTGGCTGCCGGGGCGTTATATCCACTTTGGGGATTTTCATTTAAACCGGAATACGCTGCATTTGCAATGTCGCTTAGTTCAGTCACAGTGATTTCTTTATCATTAATGCTCAAAAAATTCAGGGTTAAATTATCTCCGTAAACTATTGGTACTGTTTACGGATTGCGGATGGTAATCCAATGGGTTTTCCTGCCAGGATGTGTGTAATAATAAAGATATATATTAATTTAAAATTAATGGTTTTCATTTTTCAAAAACAGTTTCAGTATAAGTGTTACTTTTTTTTAAAATTCAAAAAATATAACTAATCAGAAGGATATTTAATTAATTATATTGGTCTATTAACAGTTTGACTTTGTTTAATGTATATTTCAAAGAACAAAGATGTGGTTTTTCTCCGCGTGGTATTAGTTGGTTCGAATTGTAAGTGACTGATTAAATTCTAAATAAGGCGAATGGATATGAGGTTTTGTCTGGTAGGTGTGGGAATATTGTTTTATGTTCTCTGCATTTTTGCTGAAGTAAAACTCAGTGGTGATGTAGATGATATGACACTGGTGATGGATCAAAATCCATATGTGATCACAGATGATGTTGTCATTCCTCCCGGAAAAAAACTTGTAATTTCTCGAGGTTGTATAATTTTATTTAAACCGTTTACCGGAATCACTGTCAGCGGGTCTTTACTCATTCAGGGTGATCCTGAAAAACCGGTTGTTTTTACAACAGAGAATGATAATAAATTTAATCACGTATCTCCTCAGTTTCCGAATCCTTTTGACTGGAATGGTATTCTGATTAATGCAAATGCAACAGAAGTTATCATGAGTAATTTTATTGTTAAATATTCTGTGTACGGTGTCAAGTCGTACAAGGGTGATATTGTTATAGAAAATGGCGTTTTCAGTAATAACGGGCAGTCAAATCTGACAATTAAAGAAACTATGAAAAATGTCGCTGATGGTATTCCATACAGTTATCAGGAGGAACCATCAATAAATATCAGTTTCAAGATGCAGGATACTGATTCACAACAAGTTGGCCAGCAACCTGAACTAAAAGATCAACCTGTTTCAAAACCTAAAAAACAACGATCGCCTGATGCATGGCGCAACCCGACAGCGATAGGTGCGATGGGGGCTGGGGGGGTGTGTCTGGTTATGTCGGGGATCTATATGGTTAAAGCGTATGACTATGATAATAAGTATCACAATACAGCCGGAACGGCAATGGAATCTAATAAAAAGAGAAGAAATTCAAGTGCAACATATTCTACTGTATCCTTTATTCCGGCAGTTCTTTTAGCCGGTGGGGGAGTAACTTTTTACTTCTGGAATAAAAAACAAAAAAATAAGGTTTCGGTAGTTCCGCTGACTGGAGATTATAACGGTATTGCTTGTAATGTGGTGTTTTGACATTGAGGTGAATTATTATGGTAACGTTTGTGCATAGTAGCAGGTTTTTTCCGATAAGCCTGATTTTCCCGTTTCTTTTGCTGTTTTTATGCGTGTTTAATGATTCTAATCCACTTGACCCGAATGGTGTCAACTATGTTCCACCATCATTTAGAATTAATGATGATGACGAGGGTAATCTTGGTAAAAATGATACAATTCATAAAACATCTGCACTACTGGTGGTTAAAGGAAATCATAACGCGTGTTTTTTTCAGGTAAACGTTGACAGTAGTGATTTTACAGAATGGCAGAGTGATGGTACATTTCTTTTGAAGTCACTCACTAACGGTGATCATGAAGTTGTTGTAAATTGTAAATATGACGGTGGTAACGATATTTTTTCAGATACCGTTCATTTTACAGCACTTACCGACGGTTATGTTCCAAAATTTATAAATAACAGAGATTCGCAGGTGTACACCGATACGGGGAAAACGGTTATCTTACGTGCTGCTGTTACGGGGCCGGGCCCATTTACTTATCAGTGGTATAAGGATACTGCGTTGATTGACAGAGAGACAGACAGTGTACTTGTCATTGATTCTGTTACGGTCGATCGTACTGGTGTTTATTATTATATCGTTGCAAATGAGTTTGATACAATAACCGGACCGTTATTTACAGTGTCAATTGTTGGTGACGAAAAGATTTTTTCGGTAATGTATCATGACAATGACAGTGTTGCTGTAAATGTACCATCAGACAACACACTCTACGGGAAAGGTGATAGTGCAACTGTCAAGGCAATTACCGGGCAGCTTCTAAAAGATCGATTCGAATTTGTTGGGTGGTATACAGACACTCTTTTTACCGGTGAGCCGATTAAAGCTGGTGGCGTAGTACTGTTCGGTACTGATAATGTGCATCTGTATGCAAAATGGAATCAACCTCCAACATTTAGAGTTACATATAATGACAACGGAAGTACCGGAGGTAAAGTACCATTTGATCCAACCGCGTATACTCCCGGTGATAATGTTACAATAAAGGGTAATGTAAATGGTCTGGTAAAAGATGGATTCGTTTTCAGTGAATGGAATTCGCAACCGGATGGATCGGGTAATATATATGTCGGTGGTTATGAAATAACTAATATAAACCAGGATATTGTTCTGTATGCCAGGTGGACAAAGAAACAGACCTACTTTGTTATGTACGATGGGAATGATCAAACCGACGGCGATCCACCTGTTGACGGAAATGAATATGAACCCAATGCGACGATTATTGTAAAGGATAATACCGGTGGTTTAGTTAAAACGGGGTATCAATTCGTCGGCTGGAATACTGCGAAAAATGGCAGTGGCGTCGCCTATGCTGCTTTGGTAAGCTTGAAACTTACAGGTAATATAAAGCTTTACGCCCAATGGACCGAACGTGACGTGTATTCGATAACCTACGATGGTAACGAAAAATCAAGCGGTTCTGTTCCTGAAGATAACAATAAGTATGAATCCGGCCAGAGAATTGTCGTGAAAGCCAATACGGGGAATCTTGTCAGGGACGGGTATACATTTGCAGGATGGAATACCAAACCTGATGGTAGTGGAATTACCTATATGGCAGATGTTGGAATCACAGTCGCAGATTCGAATATTGTACTTTATGCCAGTTGGACGCAGGATGAAACGTATACAGTTACTTATGATGGTAACGGGCATTCAAGCGGTAGGGTTCCTGAGGATGTAAACAATTATGTACTTCACGCTACGGCTCTGATCAAAGCTAATGACAACAACCTTCAGAGAGTAGGTTACCGGTTTACAGGGTGGTGTTTTGACAAAGACGGAAACGGGAAGCACTATGCACCCCAGGACAGCATATCGGTACTTGGGGATATTGTTTTATATGCTGTATGGTCACAGGTTATAGCATTCAATGTTATTTATGATGATAACGGGAAGACATCGGGTTCAGTACCGGTTGATACAAATCTGTATGAACCGGGAAGTCTCGTTATTGTTCGCAACAATAGCAATGATCTGGCTAAGGATGGTTTCACCTTTGCAGGATGGAACACGAAATCTGATGGTAGTGGGAAAAAACTATACGCAAATGACAAGTTTAGTATGGATTCATCAAATGTCACACTCTATGCATATTGGACTGAAGGTGAAACATACACAGTTACCTACGTTGATAATGAGAGCACGGATGGAACTGTACCTGTTGACAGTAATAATTACGAATCAGGTGCATTGGTGTCGGTGTTGCCCAATCATGGCAATCTTGTAAGAACCGGATTTACCTTTACAGGGTGGAATACGAACGCTGATGGAACGGGAAATCCGTATGTAGAAGGCGCTACCTTTTCAATCACTGAAAATACAACGCTCTATGCAAGATGGTCGACTAAACGAACCTATACAGTATCGTATCAGGATAACGGAAAAACTACCGGTGACGTACCTGTTGATAATAATGCGTATGAAAATGGCGCTACAGCTATTGTCCTTGGCAATACCGGTAATCTTCAGAAGGATGGATTTATCTTTACCGGGTGGAATGTAAATGCTGAAGGCACCGGGACATCCTATTCACCAAATGCAGATATTAAGATAGATACCCAAAATGTTGTATTGTACGCTGTCTGGACAAAAAATACTGCCTTGACATATAAATTGACATACTATGGAAATGAGGCGACATCAGGTAACGTGCCGGCTGATAATTCGCTTTATAAAGAAGGTTCTGCTGCTGTCATAACGGGCAGCATGAGTTCTCTTCTCAAAATCGGCTATTCATTTGCAGGATGGAGCCGTTCTTCTTATGATCCTGATCATACGCTTAAAATCTATATGCCCGGTGATACAATTGTAATGTCGGATAATATTGCCTTATATGCAGTCTGGACAACAGAGAAATTGTATAAAGTCATTTATTCTGCAAACGGGAGTACAAACGGAGCGGTTCCAAAAGATGAAAATCTCTATCTTCCCGGAGTAAATGTGACGGTTAAGGATAATTCGGGTTCTCTTGTCAAAAGTGGATTTACATTTGTCGGGTGGAATACAAAAGCTGATGGCAGTGGTGTATCCTATGCTTCAAATGCTGTTTTTGTAAAAGGTGAAAGGGATGATACGTTATATGCAAGATGGAGTGGAAAACCAACATATACTGTTACATATAATCCAAATA
>JAAZBG010000152.1 GCA_012513915.1 Fibrobacter sp. | reverse complement strand
TTGTTAAGAGGAAAATAAACCAGACTAACAACCGCCATTACTTTTTTCTCTTTGAATTGCCCTTAAAAAGAATTTATTGTGAGATTTTTTTGTGGTTTAGCGGGGTTTTTGTGTGAGAGGGGACAAGTGTGTTGCAAAACTGTGTCGCAATGAATGAATACCACCCTGAGAATCAATACTTAATTTCCTGCATGATGCCGTATAGATTTTCTCGATTGTTCTTTTTGATAGTGGTTCACCAGTCTTATATCCCTCAAATATATATTTCGTTCCACAACCATCATTCAGCCATTCTGATATAATTGGAATCAGCTCCGGGTCAAGCATAACCATCCGGTCTTTTTTTTCCTTTTCCCTTTCGTATCCAAAGAACACGTCTCTCGATGTCAACATGTTCCGGTTTAAGTGCCTGAACTTCTCCAAGCCGCAAACCACATCCGTACGTTAACATTAAAATTATACGGTGTTTGATGTTTGATGGCGTACTGATTATTAGTACGATTCTTTCCTTTGAATGCACTCGTGGAAGTGCTTTGTCTGTTTTCATCCGGATAAGAATATCCTCACCAGGCTGCACTTCAAGTACTTCCTCAAAAAAATATGCAATAGACGCTGCGTGCTGGTTAACACTATTTGCAGCAAGCTTCTGATCATCACGTAAATAAATCAGGTAATTCCTGAAACATTCTGACCAGTCCATGGATGATTCAGGGGTAAGCTCTCCACCCTCTCGAATCATAAAGTGCGGTGAAAAGTGCATACTTTGGACAAAATGTCATCGAAACTGGTGAAAATGTCATATATGTAATATAATTCAGTCTGATGTGCGTGTGAAATTGCATTCTTCCAACACTGGTCGTGTGTTGCTTTTTAATTTCATTTTTAAGCAACTCTAACAGGTTAATGTACCAGATGTAACGTTTGAAAGTCCCTTTTCATGCAAATCATTTCTTACCAATTGCCCAATCGGTCCGGGGATTTTTATAAGCACGTACATTCAATTACTTAATCAATAACTAAACCGGATTAATCAACCGCTCAATGCGATGTCGTGTATAACGTAAATTCAATGTGATCAACTTTACAATATTTAAAATATTTTCTATTGCCATTCTGATTAGAAACTTTTCTGTGCAGACAAACCTGTTTTTCAAAAGAATCATTAAAATATACGATAATTTTAATGGGCCAAGCTGCTTTTGAAATACTACAGGAACATCCCCCGGTTCTCCTATAAGTATATTTGCAAAATGTTTTACAGATTTTGACCAGTTAATGTCCCGTCCGTTTTTTGTATACTCCCGTTCCAGCCGCGTTCCCGGATAAACACGTAACCCGACCGTTACACCAAAAAAATCAATTTTACTTTTGTTGGATTTAATAAAATCAATATCCTGTTTACATTCCAATAATGTTTGATCTATATGCCCAAAGGTAAAAAATACTTTCGAGCGGATGTCAAGCTTTTTGCAGATATCAAGTACATTCAATACCTGATCTGATGATATTCCCTTGGCAATCTTCTTAAGATGTTCTTTATTTACTGTTTCCATACCGATATTTATGTAATAACATCCGCTTGCGCGCATCAATGAAAGCAGTTCCCGATCAACTGTATCTGCCCTTATTTCGCATTCCCAGTGAATAGCAAATTCCTGTATACTTTTGCAAAACTGCTCAACATGCTCCCGGTTTGCAGTAAACGTACTGTCAAAAATTTTGAGCCCCTCAATGTGTTTTGTTGACATTAGCGATTCGATTTCATCCATAACCGATTCTATCGGCCGGGTTCTCACACCGCCGGGAAACATCCGGGATGCCGCACAGAAATTGCATGCCGCCGGACATCCGCGGGATGTCATGATAAAATCGCCCCGCTTACCTGTAAACTCCATTTTCAAAGTATAATCATTACCGGTTAATGTCCTGTCCGGAACTGGTAACAACGATAAATCATCTATTCGCTGTGGTCTGTTTTCTACAATAGTAGTTCCCTGACGCCATACCAGGCCGCTGACAGATGAGATAGGTTCATTTATGTTGCCTGTCAGAATATCACATAGTTTCAGAAAAGAAAACTCCCCCTCGCCCTTTATGATATAGTCTATTGTTTTGATATTTTGTAATGTATTTGATGCGGTAAATGATGCATGAACACCACCATATACTACAGGTACTTGCGGAAAGATATTTTTTACAATTCGTGATGTCAAAAAACTACCCATACGGGATGGCGTTGTTCCACCAATGCCTACCACTTTAGGACTCATTCGCCGTAATTCTCTTCTGAAATCATTGGAATAATGGTTAAAATCAATAATTTTTACCGAGTATCCTGCATTTTTAAGCACTGTACCGATACTGATAAGACCTGTAGGGATCATTGACTGAAATAAACGCAGACCGTCTGTTGGATAGGTAAGCAAAACATCAACACTGTTGTTCATAGTCAACTCTTTTAATGAATGGTTGTGGATTATGTCCTTTCTATGTAAAATAGCCGGGATTTGTTATTATATGTAAATAATAAATGTGTATAGGTTATTATCTGTTTTCTGTCAGAAAACACCTGCAAACGCCCACATACATTTAAACTTTTTATACAGTCTTTTTATTTGATTTACAATATGATGATGCTTCAACTAAACGCTGAAATGATGTAAAAAACGATAAGACACTTATTCCTATTAATATCCAGAACATTATTTCAGGGCCAAAACAAAGACCGGCACATAAAAGAATTATTCGTTCAGGTCGCTGTAATATACCCGATTTGCAGGGAACATCCATTCCTTCACAACGCGCTTTAACATAACTTACCATCAGAGAACCGCTTACTGCAGTAAAACACAAAATAACACCCCAGTAACTATGAATATCATGCGATAAATAATAGAAAAGTACACCTGCAATAACGGCAATCTCTGTTAACCGGTCACAACAGGAATCAAGTATCGCTCCAAATACCGACTTTTTTCCGGATTCCCTGGCCAATACCCCATCAAGCCCGTCAAACAATCCACCAGCGATTACAAGCCATAATGCAACAATCCATTTGTCAATTGCAGCATAATATCCTGCACCAATAAATAAAAAAACGCCCGCTACAGTAATATGATTCGGATGGATCCCGACTTTGTTGAACGCCAGTGCTGCCGGTTTTAATGTTGCATTATATAGTGGTTTTAATCCTTCAAGCATTTCCCGTACCTTGTTAAAATTCCCTGGTAAGTATGGTTGACCCTCTGAATCTAACAACTCTTTGACACAACCCGCTTCGATTCCGTTACCAGACAACAAATCCAATCCCGATACTGAAATCAGGATTGGATAATCATCGAAGCACTGTTATAGTTTGATAAATATATTTTATGCCTTTACAGGAGTGCGTATGTTCAGGCACGTAACGCTCTGGTGGAATTCATTACGGCAAGCAAGGCAACACCAACATCTGCAAATACCGCAGCCCACATCGATGCAAGACCTGCGACGCCAAGCAGTAAAACAATACCCTTGACACCAAGCGAAAGTACGATATTCTGTACAACAATTCTTTTTGTCAATCGTGCAATCTGAATCGCCTCAGCAACCTTTGATGGATGATCGGTCATAAGGACGATATCTGCGGTTTCAATTGCAGCATCAGAACCAAGTGCCCCCATCGCAATACCAGCATCCGCACGCGCAAGAACAGGCGCATCATTGATACCATCACCGACAAAAGCAACTTTTTCACCCTTCTTTGTTTTTTGCAGTATTGTTTCCAGTATTGCAACTTTTTGCTCCGGTAACAAAGAAGCATGATATTTCTCAATAGATAATTTGTCTGCAACCGATTTGGCTGCTGCTTTTGTATCCCCGGTTAACATGACCACTTCCTGTATACCGGATTTTTTCAGAGCCTTGATTGCATCAGACGCATCATCTTTGAGTTCATCACCTAATAGAAAGTAACCTGCAAGCGTGCGGTTAACCGCAACATACAGTACCGTACTTCCCTCATCATCAGCAGCAACATCAATGTTCTCTTTACTCATCAGAAATGTATTACCTGCAATGATCTCATTTCCCTTAATTGTTCCCTTGACACCGCCGCCGTGAATCTCCTGATATGCAGTAACATCGTTTTCCCTGTAACATCCGTACCGTGATTCGTAATACCGGTGAACCGATTTTGCAACCGGATGATTTGAATGGCTTTCAATTGATACAGCATAATCCAGAAGTTCCTTTTCACTATATCCATTACAGGTTACGATTTTGTTGACATTAAAAACACCTTTTGTCAACGTTCCTGTTTTATCAACAACAACATGTTTCACATTCGCAAGAACATCTATGAAATTTGATCCCTTTATCAGTATACCTTTACGTGATGCACCTCCGATTCCACCGAAGTAACCAAGCGGTATCGATAGAACAAGTGCACAGGGACACGAAATAACAAGCAATACCAGCGCACGGTATATCCAAGTTGTAAACTGCTCGGCAGGCACAACAAGTGGAGGCACAACGGCAACAAGAAGTGCAATAAACACTATTACCGGTGTGTATATTTTTGCAAATGACGTGATAAACTTCTCTGTTTTCGCCTTCTTTTCAGTAGCATGTTCAACCATCGTCAGAATTTTTGAAACTGATGATTCCGCAAACAGTTTGATCGTTTTCAGTGTTAATTTACCGGTGCAGTTTATCGATCCCGCAAGAACAGTTGCTCCGGCAGCTACTTCTCTGGGTATCGATTCCCCTGTTAAAACAGCGGTGTCAATTGATGAATACCCTTCAATAACGGTTGCATCAAGCGGTATTTTCTCACCCGGCTTTACTATCAGTAAATCCCCTACCTTTACATCCTGCGGATTAACCCGCTCAATAGCACCCGACTCAAGAATCAGGTTTGCATAGTCAGGGCGTATCTCCAGTAGCTTCTGAATTGAATGTCGTGATTTTTTAACCGCGATCGACTGAAGTAACTCACCAACCTGATAAAATATCATCACACCAATCGCTTCTTCCAGTGCATGAATTGAAAATGCTCCGATTGATGCAATTGACATAAGTACATTCTCATCGAAATACTCCCTTCGAAGAACTGTTTTGATTGCCTTGATTAACACACTATAGCCACACAATAGAAAAGCTGCACCTGCAAGCACATATTCAAAAAGAACATATCCTTTAGTATGTAACGTCTCCTCTGTGGATAGTAAAACAACCAATAATACGGCCGATGCTGCTATCAGTATAAGGTCTTTCGAATTTTCTTTAATAATTTTCCCGAAACTAAAAGAGGATTGAATTCTTTCAGTTTCTTTTACTATTACAATATCTGCGTCAATCTGTGAAATCTCTTTTTGTAAACGTGCCGCATCAGATGATGCCACCGTAAGGGTTGATGTGCCAAAATTTATCGCCGCATCTTCAAAACCGGTAACCTTTTTTAACCGGGTCTCTATATTCATTGCACAATCCGCGCAATCAAGATTAGTTAATGTATATCTGAAACTCATAAATAATCCTTCAGTATATGTCCCCGTTTTCCCTCATTAAGGTGCTTCTCCCCAACATCAAGTATCTCATCGATATGGTTATCATCAAGGGAATAATAAACTACCTTTCCATCTTTCCTGCTTTTAACAAGTCGCGCCTGCTTGAGTATTCTAAGCTGATGTGACACTGCACTGTGAGTCATTTTCAGCACTGCACTGATATCGCATACACACATCTCGGAATTTTTAAGCGCATTGAGAATTCCAATTCTGGTACTGTCGCCAAGAACCCTGAAAAAATCAGCAAGTTCCATAATTTTTTCGGCCTGAGGCATACAGCTTCGAACCCTTTGTACAACCTCATCATGTATGATTGTACTTTCGCACATCAAATTTTCGTAATCCACGATTATCTCCACATTATATGAACACATGTTCATATATTCAATTATAATATATCAAAAATTTCATACTTAAACAAGTTTTTTGTTAACAAAATCTACAGAATGAACGCCTGAAACATATAAATTCACTATATTTTTCATAACAGGAAGTTGTCCCAACGTACAGATTGTTTTATTTTCCTGGAAATTTTATCGCTGGGTTCATTTTTAAATCGTACATTATTATAATGAATATTCATTCTCAAGGGGAAAATCGTAAATGATTCGTCAAAATGGTTTAAAGTTTACTATGGCAGCAAAACTTCGTAGTGCTCTGTTACTTACGGTACTGTCGGCATCATTACTTTTTTCGGTAACAGCAGGCTATCTGACGTCAAAAGGATCTAAACTCTATAATAGTAACGGACAGGAAGTCAGGCTTACCGGAGTAAACTGGTTTGGATTTGAAACAACAAATTTTTTTCCGCACGGTCTATGGAAGCGTGATTATCATGGCGTGTTGAATCAGGTTAAGGAGATGGGGTTTAATTGTTTAAGAATACCATTCTGTGATGATATGCTTGAGCCGGGTGCAACCGCTAAACCGGGTTATTATGGTGAAGATCCTTATTACAAAAGAGATTCGCTTTCTCATATGAATAGAGAACTTAACGGACTTTCACCAGTAGAGATGATGGATGAGATTATAAAATATGCCGGAGAGATCGGTATTGGTATTATTCTTGATAACCATTCACGTGCGCATGATGGTTATATGGAGGAAAAGCTTTGGTATACAGCAAAAATCAGTGAAGAGAAATGGATTTCTAATTGGGTGATGCTTGCAAAAAGATACAAAGACAATCCTGCGGTGATAGCTTTTGATCTTAACAATGAGCCTCATGGAAAATTATCGGAAAATGGTTCTACCTGGGGAACTGGTGACGAGGCTAGAGACTGGAATACTGCTGCTGAGAAATGTGGAAATGCAATTCTCGAAGTAAACCCTAATGTACTTATTATTGTTGAGGGCGTTCAGGATTATGAGGGTTTTAACTATTGGTGGGGTGGTAATCTCAAAGGTGTTAAAGATCATCCAATCAAGTTATCAAATCCAGAAAAATTGGTATATTCTGCACATGAGTATGGACCCGAAGTTTTTCAACAGGATTGGTTTTCTGAAGCATCATTTCCTGATAATATGGAAGCAATTTGGGATGAAGCATTTGGTTTTGTTGTTAAAGATGGTATTGGACCATTGTTTATTGGTGAGTTCGGAATTGGTAATTTAAATGCTTATGAAGGTAGGGCCGGTACATGGTTTAAAACATTCCTGAAATATATGTCCGAATATAAGTTTTCTTTTACATTCTGGTCACTCAATCCAAATAGTGGTGATACCGGTGGAATGTTAAGTGATGACTGGGAATCTCCTGTGACTTGGAAACTCGATTTGGTAAAGCCACATCTTGCACCTATGCTCAACGCACCAACAAACACACGTAAGAAAATATCTAACGTTATTGATAAAAAAATGCAGACATCGATAACTAATAAATGTATCGCTTATAATGGACAGTCCTCTAATGTTCAGATTTCTGTCATTGGCCTGAATGGTAAAGTTGTAGCTAAAACAACAAACCACACTCTTGATATCAATAACCTCGCAAATGGTGTTTACACTGCGGTTGTTTCAAGCAATGGTAACATCGTGCACTCTGCAAAATTTACAAAATAACCTATACTTTACCGTTCAAAAAAAGGACAGCATAGAAACGCTGTCCTTTTTTGTATACCTACACAATACTGCTTTTCATTTACTTTGATTATGTATAGTACTGGACAATAGTCACCTTTAATTTTATATTGATAATAGAATTATAACTTCCTGTCATTAGAATTTAAAAAGTTCCCTATATGATAGAATACCTGTTGAAACAATTATTATCATTTGTTATTTCTGTGGTAACACTTTTTTCAAGTGAGTCCAGATATCAGCAGGAACTTGAAAATATGCCAACAATTCCTGAACGGGTTATCGGGAAAGATCTTAGCGGTTGGAAATTTTCAACAGTCTTGTCAAAAACAACTAATGAGTACTATTATTACTTTGAATATCCTGTTACAAATAAAGAACAACCTGTCCTTCTATGCATTCATGGTTTTAATACTGACGCAACAGTGTTTTTCAAAATGAAATCCCTTTCCGATAAGTACAGAATCATTGCCTTAAACATGCCGGACAGATCCTCTCTTTACCAAAACAACATTAGTGATTTTGAAAAAATCCTTGATGACTTCTGCACAGCAGTATCCATCGATACTATATCGCTGCTCGGATATTCAGTGGGGGGTGGAATAGCGCTTAATTATGCAGCAACTACCACAAAAGTAACCGTTAACCACCTTATTTTAATATCAACGACAATTTTTGGTGCCACAGAACAAAACAAAAGACAAATGCGTGGTATGGCTGACCGCCTACTTCGATACCCGGACTATAAGTTATATGCATTATTGATAAAAGGTAGTGCTATTTTGAAAAAAATGGAAAAACCGGAAGTCAACGACGATGTTCCGAAGGATGGCATTGTTATCAAACATGTGGACTGGTATAAACAAATACTTAAATCTTTTTACTGGTATGATGCCTCTTATGATGCACGTCGTATTAAATGTAAAGTAAGCGTAATTCACGGCAAAAACGATAAAGTAATGAATATCAGGGAAATTGATGCTACCAAAAAAGCGCTCCCTGATGCAGCATACTTTCTGCTTGACAATGCGGCACATTCACTTGTCTGGTCACATGCCCAAAACGTTGATGAAATAATCAGGCCAGACGGGCAACCGGACACAAAACCCGAATCTGCTGAGGATCAATAAATACAATTCCGGCTGATATCCTTAGTTTCGTCGTCTGATCCCCATTGATTACACGAATGTCGCCAGGCCGTAAAATGGAAAATAGTTTTACGTGACCCGGTAAAACACCAAGCTCTCCGGAATGACCGGGAAGAACCACAAACTCAGACTCTTCCTCAAATACAGTTTTATCCGGTGTAATTACTTGTAACTGAATTTTTTTAGCCATATTATATCAATTCGCTTGCACGTTTTGATACATCCTCAATGGTACCTTGCATATAGAAAGCCTGCTCAGGAACAGTATCATGTTTACCATCAATAAGCTCCTTAAAACCCTTAATTGTATCCTTAAGAGAAACATACTTTCCTTTGATACCTGTAAAACTTTCTGCAACATGAAAGGGTTGCGAGAAAAATCTCTGAATTTTTCGTGCACGTGAAACCACAAGCTTATCTTCATCAGAAAGCTCCTCAACACCAAGAATCGCAATGATATCCTGAAGATCTTTATAGCGCTGAAGTATCTTCTGAACATCACGGGCAACCTTGTAATGATCCTCCCCAACCACATTCTTATCAAGCATTTTTGATGATGACTCGAGTGGATCAACTGCCGGATATATACCAAGTTCCACGATTTTTCTGGAAAGAACAATTGATGCATCAAGATGTCCGAATGCTGTCGCAACACCGGGATCTGTGATATCATCAGCAGGAACGTAAATAGCCTGAACCGATGTGATAGATCCATTCTTTGTTGATACAATACGCTCCTGCAAATCACCCATCTCTGTTCCAAGTGTCGGCTGGTATCCTACCGCTGATGGCAAACGGCCAAGAAGTGCAGACACTTCTGCACCGGCAAGAACATATCGAAAAATATTATCAACAAATAAAAGAACATCCTGATTCTCTTTATCACGAAAATATTCTGCCTGTGTGAGACCTGTCAGCGCAACACGCAAACGCGACCCTGGAGGTTCGTTCATCTGACCAAAAACAAGAACTGCTTTATCGATAACTTTTGATTCTGACATTTCGCGGTATAAATCATTACCTTCACGAGTACGTTCACCAACACCGGTAAATACAGAAACACCACCGTGATGAAGTGCGACGTTATTGATCAACTCCATGATAACAACGGTTTTACCAACACCGGCACCACCAAAAAGACCAATCTTTCCACCCTTACGGAAAGGCGCAAGAAGATCAATAACCTTAATACCGGTTTCAAAAATCTCCAGTTTCGTATCCTGTTCAAGCAATGATGGTGGCGCACGATGAATCGGTTCGTACGATTGTGCCTCTATTTTCCCCTTATGGTCAATCGGCTTACCACTAAAGTCCATCAATCGGCCAAGACAACTGGTACCAACAGGTACTGAAATCGGATTGCCGGTATCTAGTGCTTCCATTCCACGTGATAAACCTTCCGGCGGACCGAGAACAATTGTCCTGACTTGTGATCCACCAATATGTTGCATAACCTCCATCAGAAGATCATCACCATCAGCCCGGGTTACTTTCAGCGCGTTGAAAATCGCCGGCATTTTTCCAGGTTCAAATTCAACATCAACAACCTGACCCATAATTTGTGTAATTTTACCAGTCTGCATTATTTTATCACCTCGTTTGTACCGATAATTTCAGCAAGTTCCCTTGTTATGTTCCCCTGACGAACTTTATTCATTTCAAGAGTAATTTTCTCAATAAGTGTACCTGCATTAGTAGTTGCGTTGTCCATTGCTCTCATACGCTGAGCAATCTCTGCTACATACGATTCACGCATTAGTTTGTATATCGATGCGTTAACAACAAATGGCAAGGTAGATACCAACAACTCATCCTCGTCCTCCGGTTCGTACATACAGCCAGTCGATTTTATTGACTTATCAATAAACAGAGGGAGCAGTGTGGTTTTTAATACCTCTTTCTTTATCATTGACTTAAAATGTGCACTTACAACAACTACAGAGGTTAAATGCTCATCATCGAATTTTTTCAAAATCTCCGTCCCGAGTTTATCTGAAAAAGCGTATTCGAGATTATTAAAAACATTAGGGTATTCAATAATCTGTAAATTGATACTTTTTCTGAAATAATCACATCCCTTTCTCCCAATAGTAAATACGCACGAGATGTGGCTGTCCGGATTTTTCAGTATTTTCTCAGCTTCACGAATTACCGATGAATTGAAATCTCCACATAACCCCTTATCACCGGTAATAATAACAAGCCCTACCTTTGGAAGAGGAAACGGCTTGGTATCAAAGGTAATATGACGGAATACTTTCTGCGATGGCTGCGCAGAAACAACAAGTTGTGAAAAAGTTGAAAACACCTCATTGTAAAATGTCCGTGAATTTTGCATTGCAATCTGAGCCTTGTTAAAACGCGCTCCGGCAACCATCTTCATCGCACGGGTAATTTTACTCGTAGATTTAATACCCTTAATCTGTTTTCTAAGTTCACTTATTGATGCCATTGTTTATTTCTTTGCTTTGAATTCTTTAATAGCATTTTCAAGATTAGCTTTTATAGAATCTTCAATTTTCCCGTTTGCCTTTATCTCTTTCAAAATTGAAGCATATTTTTCTTTTAAAAATTTAAGATATGCCTTCTCCCAATTCTTTAGCTGATCAGTTGATATGTCATCAACAAACCCGTTTACTGCCGCAAAGATAACAACAACCTGATCCTCAACAGGCATCGGTTCATACTGATCCTGATTAAGAATTTCTATTAAACGCTCACCCCGGGCAAGCTGAGCACGTGAATGCGCATCAAGTTCTGATGCAAACTGTGCAAATGCTGCCAAATCATTGTATTGAGCAAGATCAAGACGAAGTCGGCCTGCAACCTGACGCATCGCTTTTGTTTGAGCTGTTCCCCCAACACGGCTTACCGAAAGACCGACGTTAACAGCCGGACGAACTCCCGAAAAGAAAAGTCCACCCTCAAGGTAAATCTGCCCATCCGTAATAGAAATAACATTTGTTGGAATATATGCCGAAATATCACCAGCCTGTGTTTCGATAATCGGAAGCGCTGTTAATGAACCACCGCCATTCTTATCAGAAAGCTTACATGCACGTTCAAGTAAACGTGAATGCAGATAAAAAACATCTCCAGGATACGCCTCACGCCCCGGTGGTCTTCTGAGAAGAAGTGACAATTGACGATACGCCTGAGCATGGCGGGTCAGATCATCATATATGATCAGAACATCTTTGCCTTTCCACATAAACTCTTCGCCGATCGCGCATCCGGCATACGGCGCAATATACTGAAGCGGAGCAGGATCTGAAGCGGTTGCCGATACAACTATTGTATACTCCAGAGCTCCAAATTGTTCCAGTGTTTTTACAATATTTGCAACAGTCGACTGCTTTTGCCCGACTGCCACATAAATACATATCGGACGGCGTTCCTGATTTTTCTGATTGATTATTGCATCAATTGCAATTGCGGTTTTTCCAATCTGACGGTCACCAATGATAAGTTCGCGCTGACCTCTTCCAATCGGAATCATGGCATCGATAGATTTGATACCCGTCTGAAGCGGTTCTTTAACCGTCTGACGCTCCATTACTCCCGGTGCAATAATTTCGATTGGCCGTGTTGATTTTGCCTTAATCGGCCCTTTTCCATCAAGAGGCTCCCCAAGCGGGTTAACAACACGCCCCAGAAGTTCATCACCAACAGGAACCGACATAACAGTTCCCGTCCGGCTTACTTCATCACCCTCTTTAATCTTTGATGCATCACCAAGGATAATACAGCCGACACTATCGGCTTCAAGGTTAAGTACCATTCCGAAGGTGTCCTGTGAAAAACGGACCAATTCACCATATACACATTTTTCCAGTCCAAAGATACGGGCAATACCATCACCAATCTGAAGAACATAGCCGATCTCCCGCAGATCAAGCTTGTTTTCATACTTGCGAATGGTTTCCTCAATAACTCCGGTAACTTTTGATCTGTCAATATTCATACATTAATATCCTTATACCCGATTTGTAAAAGAGAGTATATCCCCAGCCATCTGGAGTTGTCTGCGAACGGTGTTGTCATAAACATTATCACCGATTTTTACTTTATAGCCAGCAAGCAGTTTTGCATCAACAGAAAACGACACCACTGCTCTACTGCCGGTTTTCTTCTGAATTGCGGCAGTAATTTCGCTTTTTTCAACATCACTAAGCGCTTTGGAACTCTGCACTGATGCATCAATAATCTGATTTTTCTTTTTGTAAATCTTATCCATCTCATTACTGATAGTTGCAACCAGAAAAACACCGCGTTTTATAACAAGATCATATATTACTTTTTCAATAACCTGAGGCATTGATCCATCACTCAGTGAAAGAACAGCTGCGTACTTTTCCTGTGATAAAATTACAGGATGGTCAAGCAGATTTGAAAATGTAACCGATGAAGTAATGCAATCAGTAATTTTCGCGAAATAATCCTTTATCTCAAAGTATTTATCCGGCGCAAACTGCATGATCGCCCTTGCATACTCGCGAGCTATCTGATTAATTTGCACGTGCAGGCTCCTTCTTCTCTAATTCATCAAGCATCGCTTTAAAACGCTGTTCAGATATACCCTCAAGAGATGAACTCTCAACAATTTTTGTTGTCAGCTCCATTGACAATGTAACGATTCTCTCCCGAAGTTCCCTGATAATCTGATCGCGCTCCAGATCAAGATGTTCCTGCGCCCGTTTTCTCATTTCAGCAATTTCTTTCTGAGTCGCTGCAATAACCTCTTCTTTTGCACGGTTACCCTCAAGTCTGGCAAGTGCAATAAGATCTTTAGTCTGCTGTTCGACCTGCAAAATACGCTGCTGATAATTTTCCTCAAGTTGACTTGCTGCAAGACGCATTTTCTCAGCATTTTCTATGCTTTGATGAATTGAGTCCTGACGATCTTTAATAAACTTAAGTAAGGGCTTCCATGATAACTTCCAGACAACTCCCGCCATCACAGCAAATGTTACCGTCTGAGAGATTAGAAGCGGTGGATTTATTTCCAGCATACCAGATACTCCAGTTTAGATTTTTCCCATAAACGGATTTGCAAACAAAAAGATAATTGCAAGAAACAATGCATACAGCACCTGTGCTTCAATAAGTGCAAAGCCGATAAGCATATTCATCTGAAGCTTCGATTGAAGTTCCGGTTGACGGGCAATACCCTGCAGCGAACTGGCAATAACAAGTCCCATACCAATACCACAACCACCTGCAGCAATACCAACACCGATACCCGATGCCATAAGTGTCTGTCCAAAGTACACCGCAGCAGCAGTATTTCCACTTCCATTTGCAACAGCCTCACCTGCACAAGCCAGTGCTACCCCAAAAAGAACAAACAATGAACCTAAAACACCTTTTTTTTGCATCATATGCCTCCATGAAATTTATGCATAAAACTTTTTACAATCAATGTTCTTCCATTCTTACTGCACCGGCAATGTATGACATCGCAAGTACCATAAAAACAAGCGCCTGAATAAAACCAATTATTAATCCAAGTATCAGAATAAACGGCCGTAACAAAAGCGGCATTAACGTAAAGATATTATCTTTCAATTCGTGACTGAAAAGGAAGGTAAGTGTCAAACTTGCAAGAATTGTTAAAAACAGCTCTTTTGAAAAAATATTGCAGAATAGACGTAAACCAAGTGATAAAGGCCGTGTTAAAAATGATATCACCTCGGTTATCATTATCAAAAGCGATATAGGAAAGAGAAACCACGGCAACTTTGGACCGGCAAACTGCTTTAAGTAATGTATTCCATTGTACCTGAAACCCAAAACGACAAAGTACAGAAAAACCATCCCGGCTAAGCCAAACGTCAGATTTAAATCACTGGTAGGCGACTTGAGCCCAGGAACAAGACCAAGTAGATTACTGATAAGAATAAAGATGAAAAGACCAATAAACAGCGGATAAAATTTATACGCTTCCGGCCCGATCAACTCATCCGCAAGACCAGTAATGTACTGAAGCAACATCTCATATACTGCCTGCACCTTTGATGGAACCAGGGATGGTTTGCGGGCTATAGCTATCGAAATTACCGCAATAAAGATCCAGACTGCCCATGCAAAAATCAAAGTGTCAGGAATATTTCCAATTTTTATTATTACACTTTCAGGAACCAGACTCTCATGACCGCTACTCATAATACTTTCATTTTCCTTATTGTGCCGGTTTCATTTTAAATAGAAATAAAAAACTCAGTATCATCATTCCAGCAAACGCACCACCCAACAAACCAAGTGCATGTACCTTCAGCACAAAAACCATCAACATAAAAAGCCCAAGTATTGTGCTCATCCTTATAACTGATCTGAAAAGATAATTAATCATAGATAACGCTTGAACATCCTGGCTGGATTTATGATTTGGCAAAAAAAGAAAAAGCAGCAGGCCACTATACGATAGCGTGAACCCCCAAAGAAGACCACTTATAAACTTACTCTCTTTTATGAAAAGATGCACCATAATTGTAACAACTACTACAAAAAAGTATAATGCAATGATATCTTTTCTATTTCTTATCTTGACCAATTCGCTTTACTTCCTTGAAGATCTGCCTGAACCCGGAAACAAGTCCGGCTAAAAACAAGATAATTGTAAATACTGGCGCTGTGTTAAGCCACTTATCAATATAGATACCTGCAATGCATCCCACAATACTGGTTATCACAAGATGAATACCAATACTTGATACAGAAAGATAATCACCATATTGTCTTTTATTTTTATTATCTGTTTTTCTGAATAGCATTTTTTTATTTCAGATTCGTACAGTATTCTCTACTATTCTACGGAACAAAAAAAAATTTTTCAATTATAAAGTTCAGTATTTTCAAATGCAAAAAAAAAGACCTTTTGGTATCTAATATAATTTTTTACAAAAAAATTCCCACGATATTTTGTGATTTTAATTGCATAAAAGATGAGATCTTCAAAAGGTTTTTATGGAACAACATTTGCGTATACTTATTTTATATGTGTTATATTCTGTTTGAAAACATTGGCACATCATATTAATGTGATTTTAATCTCATTAATCTAAAGTTTGTTATTTGTATTGAAAATGCAGTGCATTCATTGGAACATTACTTTTTACATTAATTATTCAGGAATGATTCTCTTTGTGATATGCAGCGTTTTCTAACATACATTCTTGACCTTGCTATTTACTTTCCGGCATTCTTGACTATATAGTGTCAATTATGTATTTAGAACTGTTATGTACTATGTTTATTTCGAATTCTTTTTCAATAGTATAGTAGTGAAAACAGAATTTTGAATTCATGATCATTGAATAATTTACAATTTTAGAATCAGGATAATCGTACATCTTAAACTACTGTCTGTATCAAAAATAGCTATCTGTTAACCATACTAATAAGGAGTGATTATGAGTGATAACAATAAGAAGAAGGTATCATCACGCATTGATAATTCAACGCTTGAAAAATGGCATGTTAATCACAAAGGGATGTCTGCTGAAGATATCAGAAAAGGTTTTCTTAATAATCTTGAATATAATCTCGCAAAAGATAAATATTCGCTTACAAGCTATGATCTGTTTCTAAGTATATCCTATACAATCAGAGAGCGTATTATCGAGCGATGGATTGCAAGCCGTCAGCAATACCATTCGAATAATGTAAAACGCGTTTACTATTTGTCAATGGAATTTCTTCTTGGCAGACTTCTTGCCGACAATATCATGAGTCTGAAACTTAATAACGAATGCGATGAAGCATCACAGGAACTTGGATTAAGCCTCGAGGAAATGATTGATCAGGAGCATGATGCCGGCCTTGGAAATGGAGGTCTTGGACGCCTTGCAGCCTGTTATCTTGACTCAATGGCAGCACTGCAGCTTCCTGCTGTCGGTTATGGCATACGGTATGATTTTGGTATTTTCAATCAGAAGATCATCAATGGCAACCAGCATGAAACACCAGAGTTCTGGCTTCAATACAGAAATCCCTGGGAAGTTGAGCGCCCTGAATATAAAGTAACGATCAAATATTTTGGCAAAACAATGCAATACACCGATCACACCGGACATCAGCATGTTGCCTGGATCGATACCGATGATGTCATTGCTTTACCATATGATATACCGGTTCCGGGATACGGTGTCAACAATATCAACACACTGCGCCTTTGGTCTGCACGTGCTGCCGAAGAATTCAATCTTCAATTTTTTAATAACGGAGACTATATCAGGGCCTGTGAAGACAAAATCAGCAGTGAGAATATATCAAAGGTTCTTTACCCTAATGACAATAATGTCAGTGGACGTGAACTGCGTCTGAAACAACAGTTCTTTTTCTCATCGGCATCATTACAGGATATTATTCGCCGCTACCTTCAGGCAAATAGCGATTTTACTGCATTCCCTGACAAAGTGGCAATTCAGCTTAATGATACGCATCCGTCAATATCAATTGCAGAACTTATGCGCCTCCTGCTTGATGAGCACATGCTCGGATGGAATGAGGCATGGGATATCGTAACCCGTACATTTGCTTATACGAACCATACACTAATGCCCGAAGCACTTGAAAAATGGCCCGTTAGTCTCATGAAACATCTCCTGCCGCGTCATATGGAAATCATTTACGAAATCAATGCACGTTTCCTTCGTCAGGTTTCATTTAAATATCCGGGAGACATTGAAAAACTTCGCAATATGTCACTCATTGAGGAAAGCGGTGAACCCCAGGTACGGATGGCCTATCTTGCGATAGTTGGTTCTCATTCTGTAAATGGTGTTTCCGCATTACATACAGAACTTCTTTCAAATGGCCTTGTAAAAGACTTCTATGATATGTGGCCATCAAAGTTTAATAATAAAACCAATGGTGTTACACAACGCAGATGGCTTTATAAAGCAAATCCTGCTTTACGGAATCTTATTACCGGCAAAATCGGTGATTCATGGATCAAGAATCTTAAGGATCTGAAAAAACTTGAAAAATATGCTGATGACAAATCATTTCAGAAAGAATGGCGAAATGTCAAGTACGAGGCAAAACAGCATTTTGTTGAAAAAATTGAAAAATGGGATGGGCTTCGTATCAATCCTGATACTATGTTTGATGTCCAGATTAAACGTATTCATGAATATAAACGCCAGCTTTTAAAAGTGCTTCACTGTATCCATCTTTACGAAGAAATAAAGAGCGGTAAAAAAGACCGTTTTGTTCCACGTACTGTTATGATCGGCGGAAAAGCTGCTCCTGGTTACTATATGGCAAAGCTCATCATTAAATTTATCAATAGCGTTGCAAATGTTATTAATAGTGACCCCGATACCAAAGGACTGCTTGAGATGTATTTCCTCCCTAACTATCGTGTGTCTCTGGCAGAATACATTATTCCTGCAACCGATCTTTCCGAACAGATTTCTACCGCCGGAACAGAAGCATCCGGTACCGGTAATATGAAGTTTGCACTCAATGGTGCACTGACCGTTGGAACAATGGATGGTGCCAATATAGAGATTTGTGAAGAAGTCGGAAGAGATAATATTTTCATATTCGGACTTGTGGCTAAAGAGGTTGATGAACTGAAAGCGCGTGGGTACAATCCGTGGGATTATTACAATAAGAATCAAAGCCTTAAACGGGTAATAGACCTTATTCAATCTGGATTTTTCAGCCCTGAAGAACCGCATCTGTTTATGCCTATTTTTGACAGCCTGCTTCAGCACGGTGATCGGTATATGCTCATGGCAGACTTTGAATCCTATATTACCTGTCAAAACAAACTCGAAGAAATCTACCATAATGATGTTGACCACTGGACAAAAATGTCAATTCTCAACGTTGCAAATGTGGGAAAGTTCTCGTCTGACAGGGCAATTCAGGAATACGCTGATGAAATCTGGAATGTAAAGCCGATTGATATCAAATTGGGATCCTGATTTCTCTTAATGTAATTGACAATTCATAAAAGGGTGCTTAATGCACCCTTTCTTTTTTACACTCTCAGGATATATATTTTCCCTATAAATTCACGTGAAACACAAATGAATTCATAAATCTGTCATGATTATTATTACAGTAAAAACTGCTATTTCTGATACAACCTTTATAAAAATTAACAAAAACGTACCATAATACCCTATCAACTAACGTTACTTATTAAAACAGGAGATCATTTATGAAATACAGGAAAATGGGTTCACTGCCCTGGGAAGTGTCTGCACTTGGTTTTGGATGTATGCGTCTGCCAACCACCCCGATTCTTCACCGCGTTGATGAACGTCAGTCAATCTCCATTATCCGTAAAGGAATCGATCTTGGTATCAATTATGTCGATACTGCCTGGATGTATCATATGGGTAACAGCGAGAAAGTTCTCGGCAAAGCCTTACAGGACGGGTATCGTCAAAAAGTTAAACTAGTAACAAAGCTTCCGATGATCTTTATGAAAAAAGAGGAGGATTTCGACCGTTTTCTTAATCAGCAACTTGAGCGCCTTCAATCAGACTATCTTGATATGTATTTGTTTCACATGCTCAACGAAACAAACTTTGAGAAAATGAAACAGATGAATCTCATCAGTAAAATGGAAAAAGCTCGCGATGCAGGCAAAATAAAACATATTGGGTTCTCATTTCACGATACCTTACCGGTGTTCAAAAAAATTATTGATTTCTATCCCTGGGAGATGGCGCAAATTCAGTATAACTATCTTGACACCAATATTCAGGCAACAACGGAAGGGTTACAATATGCACATAAAAAAGGAATTGCTGTTGTAATCATGGAACCACTCAAAGGCGGGCAACTTGCAAATCCACCAAAAGAAGCAATCGACGTTATTAACAAATCTGATGTTAAAAGATCCCCGGTTGACTGGGCCCTTCAATTTCTCTGGAATCGTCCTGAAATTGCTACGGTGTTAAGCGGTATGGGATCAATGAAAATGGTTGAAGAAAACTGCATGAGTGCTGACAAATCGGGAATAGGTTCGCTTACATCACATGAACTCAACATTATTGATCAGCTTACCGATATCAGCAAAAAGAAGATTATCGTACCATGTACAGCGTGTCAATACTGCATGCCCTGTCCTGCAGGTGTCAATATTTCGCAAAATTTTGCTTTATTAAATAATAAATCATTTAGCAATGAAGGCAAATTGATGAGCCGCCTTATCCAATCCCTCTTTCTGCGTAATTATACAAAACTTTCTAAAAGTAAATCCGATGCTGTAAAAAACAACAACGGCCGTGCAACGCTATGTGTAAAATGCAATAAATGCATCCCTAAATGCCCCCAACAGATAAATATTCCATCCGAACTTGAAAAGGTGGTTGCCGTTTTTGAAAAGCGACAGAAGGTTGAGATGTTCAGGGTTAATTCTTAAATAAGAAAATTCTATCTCATAAAATTAAAGAACAAATGTAATTGTCAACATTTGTACTTTTCTTATTAGAACATTGAAATAACTACATAATATATACCTTAAAAAGGCTTTCCCCAAAAAACAATGATCACTCATACCGGAGCGCATCAACCGGATCCATTCTCGATGCCTTTATCGCGGGATATAATCCAAATAAAATCCCAAGCCCCGTTACCAGTGCAAAAGTAAATAAAATATGAAGCGGTAAAATGGTCGGTTCAATTGACCCCTGTGTCGATTGCAGAATCGCACTCTTAAAAAGCAGCGGTGCAAGCCCTAACACAAAACCGGCAATTCCGCCGGTCAGACTGAGCGTTGTTGTCTCGGCAATAAATTGTATAAAAATTTGAATGTTCGTCACCCCAAGCGCTTTACGTATACCAATCTCCCGGATTCGCTCTGCTATACTTGACAACATAACATTCATGATACTCAGCCCGCCGATTGTAAGTGTCATTACCGAAATAATCGTCATAAGAATACTTACATTGTTTAACATTGATGTCACCTTGTCGATCCAGTCAGCAGTGCGGTATTCAAAATCTTCAACACCACGATGATGTGCTGCAAGTGCTGATGCTATTAATTTCGATAATTGTTTCACGTTTTTCGCATCGCTCACCTGAACCTCCATACTTCCCGGATCAGGATTAAAACCACTGATATGTTTTTGCATTGACAATAGTGGAATAAGAATCATTTTTTCAAAGTGTCGTGATGACTCATATCGTTTTTTAGGTGCAACAATTCCACGGATAATAAATTCATTATCTCCAATTTGTATATTTTTATTAATTAGTGATGCAGTTTCTGTAAGCTTATATGCCTTCATATATTTTTCTGCCAGAAAAACCGATAATATGCAATGTTTTTTACCGGATTGATAATCATTATTTGTAAACCAGCTTCCGTAAACAATCGTAATTTGTTCTTTTTCACTTTCCAGTGATATACTATCGACTCCGCTAACTCTGCAGTATATCGTTTGATTTCCAAACACTGCCTGAATACTTTTTTGTATGGAGCGTGGAACAACTTTCACATATTGATTATTGCTTAAATGCTCTCCATCTGAAAACTTTAGCCCCGGTGATTTTGACCATTGAATTCGCTCCTTGTCATTTGTACTATATTTTTTCCAGAACCAGACAGAACCGGTCCATTTATCCATCCGTTCATTTATAAAAACATCAATTCCGCCAACCAAAGTAAGCATCGCTACCAGTGATGCTACCCCGAGCATCACCCCGAGTATTGACAAAACAGAACGCATAATATGCGACCGCATCTCAATAAACGACATGACAATTCCAACATAAACAGCCTGAAAGAGTATTCCAATAATTGATTGTTTCATTAATATCTCAGTGCCTCTACCGGTTGCATATTTGCAGCACGAAGAGCAGGTGTAAATCCAGCAACTATGCCGCAGATCATGGTAAAGCAGAGTGCCACGACAAAATCCTGTGCAGTCAATATTGGTATATAAGGAAAAATTCCTTTTGGAAAAAAAAGAATACTACTTCCTAATAGTATTCCTGGAACACCGCCAACTAAAGAAACAATAATTGCTTCTATTATAAATTGCAAAAAGAGATCAACCCGATGCGCACCCATTGCTTTACGAATGCCAATTTCTCTGATTCGATCACCAAGCGCAGCAAACATTATGTTCATAATACTTATTCCTCCAATACATAACGTTATTATCGAAATTACCGACAATAAAATTTTTATTCCGGATGATGCTGCGCGTAGTTCATCAAGTTTTGTAAGGTTCGCTTCAATCTCAAAATCCATAATTCCACGATGCATCTGCTTTAACATTCTTGTAATGTCATTTATTGCTTTTTCAGCAAAATCACTTGATACCAGTTTAACCGAAACTTCATCAATTTCTTTATTTTTTTGACCAAAGCGATATATGTATAACGAATAGGGAAAAACAAATCGAATTGATTTCCAAGAATTGATGTCCTCCGTTTCTATGATTCCTACAATTGTAAATTCCTTACTAAAAATAGTAACTTTTTTTCCTATACAATTGCTGTCATCACCAAACAGCGTTTCAACAATCTTCTTCCCTATCAAACAAATGTTTATTGAACTACTAAAATCATTACTTGTAAACGTTCTTCCTTTTTCTACTTTGTAATTAAAAGCATCCAGATATTCACTACTTGCAGCAATCGGTTTTGTATAAGTATATTTCCCGTTTGCTTTTACCATCTCCCATTGCAGATCTATTTTAGGAAGAGTACTTTCAATATATGTGAGCTTTTTTGCAATAGTGTCAATCTCACTGAGTTGTATACCCTGGGATGCCGAAAATGTTATTTTTTCTTCTTCAGTCGAAGCAGCTTTTTTCTTAATTGTCAGTATTGACAGTCCGCCGATCTCTTCCATATTTCTTTTCATTTCGTCATCAATATCACGTAAAAATGCTACATTTACAAGATAGGATACAGCTCCGAGAAATATCCCAAAAGAAGTAATAACCGTACGCATCCTATTGGACCAGAGTTCCAATAGACACAATGTTATACTTACTTTAAACTGCTGTACAAATCGATACATACAAGTGCTTTCTACTATTTACTTTTAAATCTTTTCTGTTATGAACTTTACATTTTTATACACACACTATTTTTAATTACCGATATAACAGGTAGTACAGTGGAGGGAATTGTTAATTTTTATGTTGTTTTTATTACTATTAATACGTTAACAACAGAAATTTTTATTTTATTAACCTTTGTGTCCTCTGTGTCCTCTGTGGTTAAATTTCTTTTCTTTAAACTTAAAGGACAAATTGTCCTCAAAAATCATAATCAGGACAAAAAAATGTTATGTCAATTATTCACAATCGAACCATCAACAAGCCGTATTATTTTTTTCGCTCTCGCAGCAACATCATGTTCATGCGTTATCATAACGATTGTATTACCCTCATCGTTTAATTTCTGAAATAACGCCAATATTTCTTCAGTTGTATGTGAATCAAGGTTTCCCGTCGGTTCATCCGCAAGCAGCAGAGCCGGATTCTTTACAAGAGCTCGAGCAATAGCTACCCGTTGTTTTTGCCCACCGGAAATTTCATTTGGCTTGTGATGTCTTCTTTCGTAAATACCAAGTTTCTGCATAACAGATTCAACACGAACTTTTCGCTCTTTACGCTTAACATTCGCATAGATCAATGGAAGTTCAATATTTGCTGCAACCGTCAGTTTTGGCAATAGATTGAAGTTCTGGAATACAAATCCGATCTCTTCATTTCTAATTTTAGCAAGTTTTGCATCAGTTAAACGTGAAACATCGGTATTGTTTATATAATACTGTCCTGATGATGCCTTATC
Source organism: Fibrobacter sp. (assembly GCA_012513915.1). Taxonomy (GTDB): domain Bacteria; phylum Fibrobacterota; class Chitinivibrionia; order Chitinivibrionales; family Chitinispirillaceae; genus JAAZBG01. The sequence goes on along the minus strand of JAAZBG010000152.1, from coordinate 50,733 downwards.
GAGACAACCTAAAATATTTAGTAATGTTGACTTTCCTGCTCCACTTTGCCCCATAATCGCCGCATACGATCCTTTTTCAACAGAAAGTGAGATGTTATGCAACACTGGAATTTTTTCTTTTCCGAGTGAATAATATTTACAAATGTTCTCAGTTTTCAGAATCGCAGGATGCGTCATTTTTTACCCCGTGATACTGGGGGAAGCTGTTCGGGAATAAACATAATCTCTTCACCTTCATGTATTCCGGAAATTACTTCGAAAAATTTATAATCCGTTAATCCGGTTACGATTTTTACCTGTAGTTGTTTTTCACCATTCTTTTTTGTTACAAACGATTCTCTACCGATACGTTTTACAAAATGATAAGGAACTGAAATAATATTTTTTTTATCAAGAGTGACAAAATCAACCGATACATTAATTCCCGGTGCAATACCCTTAATTATGGAATCTATCAACACTCGTACCTCAAATCGTGATAATTCGCTATTACCATCTTTTTTGGCACTTAATGCTATAAAATCAATAGTTCCATTTGTTTCACTACCTTCTATTGCTTCAGGTTTAATAACAACACTTTGTCCTTTACTCAAATGAACATAATCAATCTCTCCAATATTGGTAATTACTTCAAGCTTCCTGATATCTGCAATGGTACCTATCGATGTGCCTGCGGACAGTCCTCCTGTTGCACTGACTGCAATTTCTCCCTCTTTGACAAGTAGGGATGTCAACACACCATGTATTGGTGATCTGATTATTGTTTTACCTAATTGATCTATAATGTCATCAAGTTCAAGTTTCTGCTGTTTAAGATCAATCTCCTGAAGGTCACGGGACATTTCAAGATCCTGAATTTTTTTTGATGCAATAGAACCGGTTGCAACAAGTTCCAGCGCATTTTTTAAATCACGATCAGCAGCTTTATATAAAAGTTCAGATTTACGAATAGAAAGCTCAAGTTTCTCTTTTTGTGTTGTTAATCGATAAGGATCAATAATTAGTATCGTATCTCCTTTTGATACCTCCTGCCCTTCCTTCACAAATATTTTTTCAATCTTCCCGCTTGCTTCCGATTTTAATTCTATTTTTACAATTGGAGATACTACTCCTGTCTGAGTAATGATATCGCGGAGATTCTCTTTTTTAACAATGTATGTTTCTGACAAATCAATCGATTTAGTATCTTTTTTTTGACAATACATAAAAAACAGTACTAAAAGTACAATGACGCAAGGTCTTATGTAAAAAGTGTTCATGCTATTCCCCGGATATTTAGTATACAGTAAATTCAATAAGTAATTCCGAATCGATCAAAAACAGTGCCTGTCAACTCATCAAAGATGATCTCTATTTTTTTCATTGTAATCATTAATCGAATATAGGCAACATTACTTTCAAGAAGATCATTCTGCATTTTAAGAAGCGATTGTCGGTCAATCGTTCCGATAGAAAACGCCTTTATCGCAGCATCATATTGCAGTAATGCAATAGCATTACTTTTTTTCGCAAGTTCAATTCTCTTCTTTTCCTGAATCCATGAATCATGCAATTCATTGATTTTTACTTTTAATTCATCGGTATAATTATCATAATTACTGTTTGATATACGCTGCTGTAACGATACTTGCTCCAATGCAATTTTCTGTTTCGTAACCGGTATTGAGTATGACAACAACAGGCCAAGTACTGTATTATTGTTAGATTTATTTTCTGAAAACATCGATTGATCAACTCTTGAAAAAGTATGTGTTATATATCCGTCAAGTGATGGAAACAGAGAATTCTTTTGTTTCTTATGCATTACCCTGAACTTCTCCTGAAGATTAACGAATTGCTTAATTGATGGATCAAAGCGTTGTATAACATTCAAAAGTGTTGATACATCAGGGAGATCTGCTATGGAATCAGGTCTCTGAATAATGACGATCATTGTATCATGTGAAACATTAATTGATCGCGCAAGTTTATTTTTTGCCTGTTTAAGCAGCAATTCACTTTCAAAACACTGTTGAAGCGATTGATAGTATGACAACGATGACGACAAGGTATCAAGTTCAGCAATCTCCCCAACAAAAAATTGCGCACGGGAAGAATTCAACATTTCTTCATTTCTGTGCATGACTTGTTTATACGTTGAATCAAGTAATTGTTGAGAACAATAATCCCAATACTGATGACGAATTTGAGATAATGTTTCATTAATAGTTTTTATTTTGTCAAGTGTCAAATTTTTATTATCAAGTAAGCCAAGTTGAATCGTATAATGTATATCATTGTATTTGCCCGCATTTTTTAAAAATGGTTGTGTAATTCCAATAGTAATATCATCCGATTGAAAGGAACTATTATCCTTCACCAACTTTGAATCTGTATGAGTAATACCTGCATGGATTTCAGCGCCCCCGGGAATTTTTTGTTCAATCCCGGCAGACATACTTAGTGAAATTATTTTGTCATTATTGGTATTTAACACTGATGGATCAGCTGTCAATTTAATTTCCGGAAGCCATCCGCACTTAATCAATTGTAGAGAAAGTGAATCGTAGGCGCGTATAGTGTTTGTTAGCTTAATTGTGTGATTATTTTGTAACGCAATGATAATAAAATCACGTTCAGAACATGATAAAGAAAATGAATTTTTACACAAAACGATACTCAGAATGAATAGTACAATTACATTGATTTTAAAGTTCATTTGATCCTTATTTTATTTCAAGATTATATTAAAAAAAATACTATTGTGCACATAAAGCAGATGTGTTTATTACCACAAAAATGCCTTTATTGTAAATTTACAATTTACGCATAATAATTATCATACGTTAAATATGAGAGTAACATTACTGAACTGTTCTTTTTTACGTCCTGCATTATTACGAAATACGTATCAGCTTATTTACGTTTTTGTTAAACTGTTGTCAGTAACTATTTGAAATGTACATGATCCTAAAATTAAAAAGTTTTCACCCAATGAGGTACTAATTCTTGCAAAAACAGATCTTGTTTCATGAAAATCTTTGACAATTTCAGATTAGCAGTATTGTTATCTGTTATTACAGGATACACCAGCAGTTATTGAAACTTTTCAATTAACAACTTGCAACAATTTATGCTTTTTATCTGTAGGATTTACTTCTGAACAGTTGTAGCTTAAAACCCGCTCGTGCCCTGTTACGCGTTACCGGTCATGCCTTTTAAACTCTTATCATCTTGTGAACAATGTCATCGGTATCAACAAGGCCTGCAACTTTATTATCTTTATCAACAACAACGAGATATCTGTGATGATTTTTTGTCATGGCAAAAACAATTTCAGAGTACGACCCATCTGTTCTTATTGTATACGTATCTGCATTTCGCATGATATCACCGACAAGAAGCTTATGCTCATTTTCCCAAAATAGCTGGATCGGTTCAAAGAGTAATTCTTTTGCTGAACGTAAATCATGAATTACACTCAGACTTGTTGCAGAGATACTTTCGCCCTTGAATGTCGCTGCAAAAATATCTGCAAGATCTATTATTCCAAGTAGTTGCTCTGAAGAATCCACAACAGGAAGAAATGTTATATTATTATTTTTCATGACATCAACCGCTTCAGCAATAGTTTTATTATTGTCAATTGACACATTAGTGAATATCAGGTTGGATGCAACAAGCCCTTCATCCACCTTCAATTGCTTTTTTTCTATTAACTCTATAAGTTCTTTACCCGTTTTTGCGTTGTCAAGTAAATGTGAATCAGTTGTTACTAAATGTGCAATTGCACTTAGTACTTTTAAATATATCTGAGCTTTTTTAGTTGATGTCAAAACAGCAAAAATATACTTAATCTTATTATCACGATTATTATACGATACCGACATCTGATGTGATAATCGAATGAAAATTACATAGATATCGTTGATTTTGTCCAAATATCCATGTGGAAGGGCTAAATAATGACCAAGAAATGTTGTACCAAGATTTTCTCTTTTGTTAAGAGCATCCTTAATATCCTCAGAATTGATATTTACAGCGTTGGAAAATTTCTCGGCAACAAAAGAAATAATTTCCTGATACGTATTGAATTGATGATCAAGATAAACAAAGCGAGGGTTAATTATACTACTTAATTGCATATTATTATCTCCGGAAAATTGACCAATTGAGATTTATTGCATAAGTATAATATAATTAATTTTATATTTCAATTGAAGAATATCAGGAAAGTGTTTTCGTCATTACATGCGTACTTTGATCCTCAGTGTTAAACCAAAATAAAAGCTGATCACCGTTACTCGTGAAACATTCATCAAAAGATACCTTATCACCACATGGGAAAATTACAGAATAATGATCTCTTGCTTCAGAAATTAAGTCCGTTTTCATTTTATTCATAGATTACCTCACTTAAATCATATCACCTTTTAAATGCAATTTACGTACCATAACTTTTATCGTATGATTAAAAAGTTAAAGTATTTCCTAATTCATTATTATTACTATGTTAGAATCAAATTTTATATTTTATATCTAATTACATTGGTTAAAATTTATCACTCTTCATAGGCAATTATTTCTGAATACAAAGGAACTTTTTTCTTCTCTGGTTATATAAATGCACATTGATAAACAACACTGTCGAATTACCGAAGTGAAAATTGAAGATGTATCTGAAATTTTCCAAATCGAAACAGCTTCCTATGTATATCCATGGTCGATGCAATCAATTGTTGACCAAATTAACAATACAAACGGTTACAATAGAGCAATAAGTATTGATACGACTTTTTTTCCTTCAACTACATCAGGATTAGTTGGATATATTTTTGGCTATTTGATCTTATCGGATCTTTACATAACAAATATTTGCATTCATCCGAATTTCCTTAAAAAAAAGCTGGCATCCTTTCTGCTCGAAAATCTTCTCCATGATACCAGAATCCTGAATATTAAATCAATTTTTTTAGAGGTAAGGAAATCTAATTTTCCTGCAAAAGCGTTGTATGATAAATTTAATTTTGTTGAAGACGGAGAGAGAAAAAACTTTTATTCTGATGGTGAAACAGCAATGCTGCTACACCTGGATGTTTAATTTAAGATGTTGCAGATTCTCTATTTTACTAATCTTCGGAGAATAATACTGATAATTTATAAGAAAACTGTTAATTGTTAACAAAATATAATGTAATAGCTTTTATATCATATTATTATGGAGATTTTTCTGATTTTTATCATTTGTATATTTCATCAAATAATATCCTGCTTTTTATTGCTTTTTAAACTTCTTCCTTCAAAATATGCACCATCATCGATTATTAAATCTTTTGTTGTTAAATCTCCGGTAACAGAAGAATTCGCATTCATTTCAATTCGTTCCGTTGCAATCATATTTCCAACAAATGTACCTCCGACAACAATACTTCGTGCGATTACATTTGCTTCGACAACAGCATTACTGCCAATAGTTAAAACATCTTCAACTTCAATTTCCCCTTTAAAAGAACCATCAATACGAATGCTATGCGGAACAGATACTTTTCCTTCAAATGATGAGCCTTCACCAATAATCGTGTAAAGTCCTTTTGATGATTTATCCATGATCAATTCCTTTTATTTAGAGATAAGCAATAATTTCATTGGATCAACATTTACACCATCTTTAATTAATTCATAATGTAAATGAGGTGCCGTTGACCTTCCAGTATTTCCTACGAGAGCAATAGTTTGACCTCTTTTTACATAATTATGTTCGTTAATTAAAACCTGAGAACAGTGCCCATACTTCGTCTTAAATCCATTTTCATGATTAATCGTTATAATCAATCCGAGATATGGATCATTAATTATTTCTTCTACAAATCCAGGAGCAGTAGCTTTTATTGATGAACCAAGTGTTGCCGCAAAATCTATACCCGTATGATTTGATGAATCAACACCATACGAAAATGAGCGCGTAATCCATCCATCAACAGGCAATATGTTGGGTACCTGATTTGAATTTTCTTTAACAATTGATGACGATGCACTTTGCGTAAAATTCAGTATATTAACAGAATGCATTGAAGCATCAGAACTTTTATTGGTATCAATTATTACTTTTGAAACAGATGAAATTGGAGGATTTGCCAATTTATCAAGATAGGTATATAACTCTTCAATTTTATTAAACTTTGTAGTGATTTCCCGCAGCTGTTTATTTTCAGTTTCCAATTTCTCTTTTTCAAGTTTAACAATATAAAGCATTTGAAGTTTGCCGGCAATTTCTCCGGATTTGAATAAAAGCATTATTAAAAAGCATATAAAAACAAACAAAAACAAAATAAGAGAGCGAACTATATTTTTATGTACTCTCAGTGTAAATGGTTTCCCGTTATCTTCCGGGAAAAACATTAGTGTATAATGATTAGTTTTTTTATTCATGCAAGAAGAATATCTACAATACGAGTTAAATCTTGTTGATTAAAATACTCAAACTCCAATTTACCTTTTTCTTTTGTTGATTGTTTAATTGAAACTGACGTACCAAATTTATACTGTAACCGTTCGACAACATTTGCGAGGTCAGGATCCATAAGAGGCTCAGCCGGCAGAACTTTTATCTTTTTATTACCTTTAAATTCCTGAGTCTCTTTTTCAATATCTCTAACTGACAAATTTTCACTTATAATTCTATTTGCCAAATCAAGCATTTGCTTAGAATCCTGCAGTGCAAGAAGGGCACGTGCATGACCCATTGAAATTTGATTCTTCCGAACCATTTGTTGAACATCATCGGGCAGATTGAGTAACCGTAAACTATTAGTAATTACAGTTCTGCTTTTCCCTACCTGCTTAGAAAGTTCATCATGAGTATAATTGCATTCAAGTAAAAGTTTCTGATAGGCACTTGCTTTTTCAATTTCATTCAACTCTTCTCGTTGAATATTTTCAACAAGGGCAAGTTCCAACATCTCTCTGTCAGTAACTTTGTTTTTTATAATACAAGGTACTTTATCTTTTTTTAATAGCTTAAAGGCTCTGGTTCTTCTTTCACCGGAGATTATTTCATAATAATTGTCTTTTTGTCTGACAACTACCGGCTGAAGTAAACCTTGATTAGAAATACTATCAGCGAGACCCTGTATCTCATCTTCATCAAAATCCGTTCGCGGCTGAAACGGATTTGTCCGAATAGCATTTATATCTATAAGATGAATTTCTTCATTAGTACCAGAAGATTCAACCTGTGTAGGAATTAGGTTTGAAAGGCCCCTACCCAATGCTTTCCTGTGTTGGTTTTGTTTGTTCATTTTGCATAATTTCCTTAGCAAGAGTCAGATAATTTTCAGCACCCGATGACATAATATCATATAGTATTATTGGTTTTCCAAACGAAGGTGCTTCACTTAATTTAACATTTCTTGTAATTACCACCTCGAAAACTCTTCCCTGAAAGCAACTTCGTACATCTTCAGCAACTTGCCTTGAAAGGTTTAATCTTCCATCATACATTGTCATCAACGCGCCTTCAATAACAAGTTTTGAATTTAGGTTTTTTTGTACAAGACGAATGGTATTTAATAGTTCAGCAAGACCTTCGAGTGCGTAATATTCACATTGAATTGGAATTAATACCGCATCTGCAGCAGTAAGCACATTTACTGTCAGAAGTCCAAGTGATGGAGGTGAGTCAATAATTATATAATCGTACTGATCTCTGACAGCATTAATTGCATCGCACAATTTTTTTTCTCTGGCAATTGCATTTACGAGTTCTATTTCAGCCCCGGCAAGATCAGGGGTTGCTGGTGCAAGATCCAGATACTTGATTGAATCACACTTCAGTTTAATTTTATCAATAGTAATTCGTTCAGAATCTTCAGATCTGTCAGTGAGTACATCATATATTGAAAAATCAATTTTACTTTTATCGAACCCCAAACCTGTCGTTGCGTTAGATTGCGGATCCATATCAATAATCAACGTTCTTCTTTCCGCGGCACTCAAACAAGCTGACAGATTAATAGATGTCGTTGTTTTACCAACACCACCCTTTTGATTACATACTGCTATTACTTTTGCCAAGATACGCTCCTCTTTGGCGAAAATGCTGTTTTTGAAAAAACAAAAACTACGTTACTTCGTTAACTCAAGAGAAACAAGATTCAGACCCGAAATTTGATTTCCAAGATCATATTCTGCAATTTCGCTTATACGTACGCCTTCTTTGTCTTTATTTGTTGTAATCGATTCTAACTCTGTAACAAATTGTTTTGTTTTAAAAGTATACATATGCCCATCATCATTCAGCAATGGTTTTGCTAACTGAGAAAATTTTTGAAGTGTACCAACACCTCTACTCATCACATAATCATATTTTCTCTCAGGAACCATATTTTCAACTTTTCCGCTATAAATAGATACATTTTCCATTTTTAATTCAGTAAGAACATCTTTAAGAAAAGCAGTTTTCTTTTTTGATGATTCAACAAGAACAAATGTAAGATCCGGTCTGAATATTCTTATTGGAATGGAAGGAAATCCGCCACCTGCACCAATATCAAGCACATGTGCATTCTTTTTGAAACCAAACAATAGTAATGGTTGTAAAGAATCACAAAAATGACGCAAAAACAGATTGTCTTCATCCGCTTTCGAAATAACCCCAACTGCTTCATTCCATTTTAGAATCATGCAAGTAAATGTCAGTATTAACTCCCGTTGATCCATATCCGGTGTCAATCCAAGACGTTCCAGTTCCTTCAACTCATAACATTCCTTAGCTTTTTCAAGATAAGGCAGTAAATCATTGTTCATACGCCACTTCCCGTTGTTTCACGTGAAACTTTTTAAATGACGAAACTTTATTAAATGCATAGTTAAAATTGATATATCCGCAGGTGTAACACCAGGTATTCTTGATGCTTGTCCAAGGGTATATGGTCTGATATTCTGCATTTTTATTCTTGATTCGTTAAGTAATCCTTTAACACTATCATAATCAAATTCATCTGGTATAACTGTACTTTCAAGTTTTTCATTTCTTTCAATTTCATCTTTTTGTTTGGAAATAAAACCTTCATACTTAATATCAGATTCAATTGATACAACTAACATTTCATCACTAAAATCAATAAAATCCACATGGTTTTTAAAATCAGTAAGTGAAATCTCCGGCCTTTTTAAAAGCTCACTCATTTTATATTTTTGTGTAGATTCTTCCTTATTATTACATATTTCATTTATGTAAAATAATCTACTTTTCATTACTTCAGTAATAGTTTTTCTCTTATGCCATTCGTTTTCACGAAGTTCATATTTTTCTTTGTCGATATATCCACATTTATAAAAAAGAGGCATTAAACGTTCATCAGAATTATCCTGTCGTAATAGAATTCTATATTCTGCCCGTGACGTAAACATTCTATAAGGCTCTTCAGTTCCCTTAGTAACTAAATCATCAATAAGAACCGCAGCATAGGAACTATCTCTTTTTAATATAATTTCATTTTCATTAAGTATCTTCTGTGATGCATTTACTCCAGCTATTAAACCCTGACATGCAGCTTCTTCATAGCCTGATGTCCCATTTATTTGACCTGCAAAGTACAAATTTTCTACTACTTTTGATTCTAAAGTACTTTTCAACTGTGTAGGTGGAAAATAGTCATATTCTATACCATATCCTGGACGCAATATTTTTGCATATTCCAACCCATCAATACTATGAACCATCTTTTCTTGTACATCGTATGGCAATGATGTAGACAGTCCATTTAAATACAGTTCACTGTTTGAAAGACTCTCTGGCTCTAAAAATAATGAATGTCCTTCCCTATCTCCAAATTTAACTATCTTATCTTCAATTGATGGGCAATATCTTGGACCAATACTTTTTATTTTTCCTGAATAAAGAGGAGATCTACTAAGATTTTCTTTAATTATTGAATGTGTTTCATTATTTGTTCTGCTTGTCCAACATGTTACTCTATTGACAATTTTTTCTTTTGTAAAAAAAGAAAATGGCCAGGGGTTATCATCACCTCCCTGTATTTCCCATTTTGAATAATCAACTGTTCTTCCATCAATTCTTGGACTCGTTCCTGTTTTTAACCTTCCCGATTTTATTCCATATTCATTTATTGAATCTGTTAACTTTATTGATGGAGGTTCCCCTGTTCTACCTGATGGAAACTCATTAAGTCCGATATGCGCAACACCGTTTAAAAATGTACCCATGCATAAAACTACAGCTTTTGCATAGATTTTTTTCCCCGAATCTATAATTACCCCGATACATTTTTTTCCATCATTCATTATGTGGTATACAAACGCCTGTAGTATATCTATATATTGGTTCTCTTCGATAATTTTCTTACTTATGGATCTGTATAGTACTTTATCTGCTTGTGCTCTATTTCCCCAAACTGCTGTGCCTTTACTTTTATTAAGCATCCGAAAATGAATACCGGCTTTATCCGTAATTTGTGCCATCAATCCACCCATTGCATTAATTTCTCTTACAATATTACCTTTGGCAATACCTCCAATTGATGGATTGCATGACATTTGACCTATAAGATCTAAATGTGATGTAATTAACAGCACTTTTAATTTTCTTTTTGTAGGTATATTAGCTGCTTCAATTCCAGCATGACCACCACCTACAACAATTATATCATAGTTCATAGTTTTTTTGTTTCACGTGAAACATTACTTACCAATACAAAATTTATCAAATATAGAATTAACAATCTCTTCTGATCCTACTTTTCCCGTAAGATTCTCTACTTCTTTCAGCGCTTCATTAATATATATAGATGCTATTTCTTTTTGATTCCATGATGAGATCGCTGATACTAATGCTTTTTTAATATTACCAATAATTAATTCCTGTCTTTCGTTAATTATCAGTTCATTTATTTCAATTTCACTAGTAATATTTTCTATTCTTTTAATTATTTCTGCTTCAACATCATCTGCATTATTTTTTTTAAAACTTGTCACTACAAAATCGACATCTTTATTCTTTAATGCTTCTTGTTTAATTGTTATTCCTGTGTCACTTTTATTAACAATAAATAAAGTGTTTTTATTTTTCAGTATATCGATTTTTTCGTTTTCTTCATTTTTCATTGCTTCATTTGCCGATGTAACCCAGACAATTACTGATGACTCTTCTATAGCATTCTCACTACGATTAATTCCCTCTTTTTCTATTTCGTCATTTGTAATTCTTATTCCAGCAGAATCTATAATCGTTACATTTGCTTTTTTTATAGAAACTTTTTCTGTAATAATATCTCGTGTAGTACCGGCTTTCTCATGTACAATAGATCTATCATATCCTAATATTTTATTATATAAGGTAGATTTCCCTGCATTGGGTGGTCCTGCTATAACGACCTTTATTCCCTTTTCAATTTCTCTTATCTTTTTCCGTTTTCGTTGTTCTTTTTCTAAATCTTCTATTAATTTTTTTATTGTTATATTTTGATTATCTTTATTCTTTATATCATCTTCTTCAGCAAATTCAATTTCTGATTCAATATCACGAAGGATCTCTACTAAACTATTCTTTAGTTTTCCTACCTTCTTAACACCCGATCCGTAGTATACATTTAATGCATTTTTATTCTGAATTAAACTATTACTATCAATTATTGATTGAATTGATTCAGCCTTTAATAAATCCATCTTTCCATTATTAAAAGCTCTCCTGGTAAATTCACCTCGTTGCGCTATTGTACATCCATTTTTTATTAAAGTATGTATAATTTCATTCACTGTAATTTTACCGCCGTGAGCTATAATCTCTATCATATCTTCACCAGTGAATGATTTTGGTGATTTATATCTGATTGCAGTTATTTCATCAATAATTTCCTGATCATTTAAAAATGTATAAAGTTCTATACATTTTTCCTTAGCCTTTTTAAACTTTTCTTTTTCTTTAATACATTTAGAAAAAATATCGTGTGCTTCATATCCCGATATTCTTATAACTGCTAAAGCACCCCTTCCTTCGGGCGTTGCTATAGCAGTTATTGTTGATTTACTTTTTTGCATTTTTTATTACTTCATTTTTCTTTAATTGCTTATCCAATAATACCTGCTGAATAATTGCAAATACACTTGATAATGTCCAGTAAAGTACTAAACCTGCTGAAAAACTATTAAACAAAACCAACATAAATGGAGGCATGAAATATATCATAGCTTTTTGATTCGGATCTTTAATAGTCATTTTATTCTGGAAGTATGTTAAAACTGCCATAATAATTGGCAGTATTGCAAAATTATCTCCGTATAATGGTATTGAAAACGGTAATTGAAAAATCATCTCTGGTTTTGATAAATCATTTATCCATGGTATAATAACTGTTTCAGCTCCTCTTAATTCTATAGCTTTCCTTAATACTACAAAGAGTGAAATAAAAATTGGCATTTGTAAAAACATAGGTAAACATCCAGGATTAAGGGGATTAATACCCTCTTTTTTATAGAGTGCCATCATCTCTTCATTCATTTTCCTTGGATTATTTTTATGTTTTTCTCTTAATTGCGTGATTTTTGGCTGTAAATCTCTCATCCTGCTCATTGATTTCATACTACTGTATGTCATAGGATACGTTACTAATTTAACAAGCAATGTAAGTAAAAATATTGTAACACCATAATCTTTTACAATTTTATAGAGATGGATCAATAACCACAAAACTCCCTCCGCAAGTGCTGGAAACCACTTATCAGAGAAAAATAACCATTTTGCCCAGGATAATACCGGAAATAAATTATTATCAAAAGCAAGATTATACTTTCTTAATTCTTCATAATCATTAGGACCAGCATAAATCCAGAAACTTTCTTTTTGATTTTCTGCAATTGTCGCATAAGAAAATTTATAGTTTATTGTGGAATTCTTTTTATCTACTACTTCTTTTTCATCTTTAAAGGAATTTATAGCAATGTCTGCATCTTTGTTACTTTCATTAACGATTGCAACAAAAAAGTATTTAGATGTAACTCCTGCCCATTTGTATGAACCGGAAGAACTTTCTTTATCTTCTTTTGTGAATTGCAAGTGTTGTGAATATTTTCCGTCTGAGTAATGAGCAGTTCGTATCTCTGGTTGCATTGGTTTGTTTTTCTCGCTCTCCTCAACACCACAATCCCAACGCATTTCAATATTTTTACCTGAAAGATCGTTTCTTATAACATTACAACCTATCTTATATGTTCCATTCTTAAAAACATATTGTTTTATTACTTTCTGCCCATTATCATCTGTCTCAAACGAAATTATTTTCTCATCACTATTTTCAATTTTAAAATTCTTATTAACACTATTAATTTTAAAAACTTTGTTTGAATAATCACTTTTATTAATACTGAAATTCATTCCTTTTCCTGAATTATTAGGAATTATATCTATTAAGTCACCCTTTTTTCTATTTTTATTTTTGTCTTCGTTATATTTGAATTTTTTCATTTTGATTGACACTATTGATGCCCCTATTTCATCAATACAAACAATCATATCATCGGTTTCAACAAAAACAGAATCTGCCTTAATAGTAACATCTGCTTTTTCACTAACATTCGTTTCTGTTACAACAGGAGCAGTATCACTTTTAACCGTTTCTGTTGAATCTATTGTAACATCTTGTTTTTGTGTATTTTTGCTATACTGTTTATTATGAGTGATGTAAGGTTTTTTTGGATATATATTTTCATAAAAAAACTTATTATACGTCTCACTGCTGAATAAAGTTACTACAACTAATATTAAAAAAATTGCAAGTAGCGTATTTCTATTCACTTCATTTCCTTTCTTCGTTTACAATCACTGGATCATATCCACCTCTTGAAAACGGATTACATTTTATAATTCTTATAACAATTTTTATCAATGCTGTATGCAAAGGCAAAATAATGATTGCCTCTTTTGCATATTGTGAGCAACTCGGAATAAATTTACAAGAACCCTCTCTAATAAAAAATATATTCTTTATAATTTTATAGAGTACCAATAAGATATCTGCTAATTTGTTTTTGATTCTTTTATCCATTCTCTCAAACAAATTTCATATTCATTCTTATTATAAATTTTAATTCCAGGCCGGATCTGGATGAGGATATCAATAAATGGCGGGTTTCTTTTAATTTCTTTTCTAAAAACTTCTCTTGTTATTCTTTTTATTTTATTTCTTTTAACTGCATTACCAATTTTGCGTGAAACTAATACAGCCAATCGATCTTTATTAAAATTATTTACTTTATAGAAAATATTAAAAGAACTATAACTTACCTTCTTACACGTTTTTAATAAAAATAAAATATCTTTTTTACTTTTTATTTTTTGCTTTTTAGTAAGTTTTTGCATTCTAAATTGCACCTCTTTATTTCGAGGTGCTCATTTTACAAAGAATCAGAAACTGTAAGTCTCTTTCTTCCTTTTGCTCTTCTACTGGCAAGAACTTTTCTGCCATTAGCAGTAGCCATTCTTGCTCTAAAACCATGCTTATTCGCTCTTTTTCTCTTTGACGGTTGAAATGTTCTTTTCATTAAAATCTCCTTTTTAAATAATCTACGAAAAATGCTATTTTTTTTGTTTTAAGTCAATAACTTTTTTCATTTATGAATAGTTTTAAACTATATTAACAACTTATTAACATTTTATTTCTTTTTATTTTTTATTTTATTAACCATGCATACATCAATTTGGCAGAATATTTTATCTTCAATTTCACAGGAAATAGATGCTCATAGATTTGAAACATGGTTCAGGCCACTTGTTTTAAATAACACTTCAAAGCCTGACACAATTTCACTTTATGTCCCTAACCAATTCATAGCTGATTTTTTAGATCAACACTATAAAAATTTAATTCTTTCTCATGCTCAATCATTTTCATCTGATATAACATCAATTGAATTTACTGTTAACACATTAAAAAATCAGTTTTTCATAGAAACTGATGATATATCACAAAATAAACCTATCACTACTGTTTTACACAATCCTTCAGAATTAACTATTTCTTCCTATCCTCAATTGAACAAAAGATTTACTCTTTCCTCTTTTGTCGTAGGTCCAAATAATCAATTTGCAAGAAGTGCAGCTCTGGCAGTTTCTGAATCTCCTGGAAAAACAAAATTCAACCCTTTATTAATTTATGGTGGTGTTGGCCTGGGAAAAACACACCTTCTCCAATCTATTGGAAATAATTGCCTTGCATGCCATCCCGATAAGAAAGTAACCTATATAACATCAGAAGAATTTTACCTGAATTTTATTGATGCAATAAAAAATAATAATACAAAAGAATTTACTGCCCGTTTCAGGTCATCAGATTTATTACTTATGGATGATGTCCAGTTTTTTGCAGGCAAAGAAAGTACTCAGGAAGAATTTTTCTACATTTTTAATACCCTTTATCAAAATGGTAAACAAATAGTTTTAACATCAGATCTTCCACCAAATTCTTTAAAAGGGTTGCAAGACAGATTAATCTCGAGATTTCAGTGGGGACTTGCTGTTGATATTCAACCACCAGACTTAGAAATTCGGGTTGCAATATTAAAGAAAAAAGCAGAAGAAGACAATCTTAGTATTCCTCAGGATATTTTGTATTACATTGCAGAAAATGTATCATCAAATATCAGGGAACTTGAAGGTGTGGTTATTCGTCTTCTTGCTTTTGCGTCAATTACAAAATCAGATATCACTATTGACTTAATTAAAAATGTACTAAAAGGAACAACAAAAGTTGAAAAGGTTCGTGTTTCTATAGATAAAATTATAGAAAAAGTTGCGGATTATTACAAAGTTCCTGTTAATAACATCAGAGAAAAAAATCGTAGGAAAGAAGTTGCTTTATGCAGACAAATAGCAATGTACATTTCAAAAGAAGTAACCAATAATTCCCTGAAAACTATTGGACTGAATTTTGGTGGAAGAGATCATAGTACAGTTATTCATGCTATTCAACAAATAGAATCTTTAAAAACTTCAGATAGCTATATATCAAAAGATATTCAGGAAATTATTAGTTCTTTGAACCTTTAAACTTATCAATCTATCTCAGTGTTCTTAAATTGTGGATAATGTGTTATATATCACTTATTAATATTTTTTAAAACTTATCAACATATATTTTAATATAATTATCAACATACAATTATATTTATATTTCAATAACTTAGATACTTATTACAACTTATTCACATCTCTATCTTCTATTACTGTATTTATATATTATTTATATTAGTATACATATGTGAATATTAATAACTTTTAATCGTAGAGGGATTTATGTCGATCACAATTTTGAAAAAAGATCTATTCGATTTAATGCAGAAAGCTTTTCCAATTATTCCTTCTAAATCTTCTCTTCAAATACTTTCAAATTTCAGATTATCATATTCAGATAATCAATTTGAAATTTCAGCAACAGATCTTGATCATTCGATGAAAGTTACTTGTCCGGCATCAGGTAACAGTCTGTTTGACATCACTGTTAATGCAAGAAAAGTTTTTGATATTGTCAGAGAATTACCGGAAGGTAATGTTACTCTTGATATTGATGAAACAGTGTTACTTGTTCAGAGCGAAAAAGGATTCTCCTGTAAAATAGCAGGAGCTGACTCACGTGATTTTCCAGGATTTCCTGATGTTCAACCAAAAAGTGAATTTGAAGTAAATGTTTCACATTTAAAAGATATGATCGTAAAAAGTTCTTTCGCAGTTTCGAAGGAAGAAACCAGAGCATGTCTTTGTGGAGTATATTGGGATATTACAGAAAATAGAACTGGTATGGTAGCTACTGATGGACATAGGCTTGGGAGTTCTTTTATAAATGCTTCTTTTCCTGTGTCTTCCCCGGTAAATGGTATATTATCTCCAAAAAGTTTAGTAAATCTAATAAGAGTTGTTGATTCAAAATCCCCTGATGAAAAAATTAATGTTCAGCTTGGTGACAAATACATAGCTTTTTATAATCAGAATCTCTATATGTGTTCAAAGCTGATTGATGGGCCATATCCTGATTATACGAAAGTTATTCCAAAAAATAATCCTCGAAATGTGATTATTGATAGAGTGACATTACAAAGTGCGGTACGGCGTGTATCTGTGTTATCCAATACAAAAAGTCATTTAGTAAAGTTTTCTTTTACAAAAGGGTCTCTTGAGATTGTTGTTTTGAACAGAGAAATTGGTGGTGAAGCAAGAGAGCAGATTCAAATTGATTATGATATGGATGACCATTCAATAGGATTTAATGGACAGTATTTTGCTGAAATACTTGACATTATAAAGACTCCTAAAATAAGATTAGAGATGAATACTCAAATAAGTGCTTGTTTGCTTTTTCCTGTATATGAACCGGGTACTGAAATAATTAGTGATGATCAATTTTTAATCATGCCTTTAAGAATTGTTGAAGAATTGTAAATAGTTCATTCTTCACAATTAAAGTGAAGTATGCTATGAAAAAATTACTGATAATTATTAGTCTAACTATAGTGATCAGTAATTTTTTTTTAAATAATACTTATGCACGTGAAAATATCTACTCATCACCCCTACTGATTCTAAATCATCCAGCCTTACTTTCAAAACAACAAGGCTTACCAATCGGAATAGAGATACTATCAGACTATTTCGATTTTAAAGGTGTTTCTGTTAGTGGAGGATTATCATATTCATTTGAAAATAACGCAGTAGCTATTGGTTATAAACATATTGATAAAGATATCAATATATTATCAACAGGTTTTTCCCGGTCGATATTGATATCTTTATTTGGAGCGGCATTAAAAATTGAAAGAAATCTAAAAAAATTACTTCCTAATATTGACTTATCATATAATATAATTATACAAAATATTCTAACTCTTTACAGATCAGAAATTTTATATCCGGAGTTATCAACATATATCCACGGTACTATAAACGCCATAAATTTTGAATTAGGTTACAGCGGTGTTTTTTTTGACTATAGTAAATTTAAACCATTAAATGCTCTTAAAATATCAATAAGTTATGAGTTTTTTAAAAACAGAAATTTCTACACTGCGTTGGAAAATTCCATATATAAAAACAGAGAAAATGAAATAATAACAGAAATTGGCCTTTTTTTAGGGTTTAATTTCAAGGCTGGGAATTTTAAAAATGGGATATCAACAGGTTATCAACATGAAATTAACAGATCAAACGGAAAACTTGTTAACAATATATTGATAAACCCTTTATTTAATCAAAATCAAAAACCTCCAATGTTTATAATCTCCTGCAGTTGTTCACAAAATGTGGATAATGAGTTAATTATTAACATAGAAAATGTTGATAACGTAGAAAAAATCAAAAATTGGTCATTAATAATTACAGAATATGAAAACAATAAAAAATTGATAAAATCGTTTTCTGGAGGAAATATTCCTCCTAAAGTTATAGTATGGGATTTAAAAGATAGTTTTGGAATCGCAAATATAAAAAAGACACTTAAAGCACAATTGTTAGTGTTAGATATAAATAACAAACACGCTGTTTCCCCAATTATTTTAATTGATCCGTGTTATAAAAACTGATATAAATTTTTTTTGGATATACTATGTTGATTTCAATCCTGATTTCACGACAATCGTTATCTGTTTGTGCTTTTACACCATGGATACAGCAAACGTTATCTGCATGTAAAAAAATTTATGAAAACGATAGTCTTTTACTTACATCAATAGGACAGAAAACCTGGAATTTTCAACTATTTTGCGGATCTCTTTTGAAACTTAGGATGAGAGTTGTTGTACCATCAATTGATCAGGAAGAGTTTAAAAAAAATTGCAGACATTATAAAAATCAGTTTCATCTGGATGACAAAAAAGTAGAATTTGTTTTTTTAGCAAGTAATTCAGTGTTCAAAAATAATTATCGAAGAGATCAGTATATCGTTGATAATGCAGATTTGATTTTTCCTATATCAATAAGAAAAGATGGATTTTTCTACAATAGTTTAAAAAATAAGAAAAATATAGATACCACTTTTCAAATTGATTATATAGTGCATTCCTGTGAAAAACGAAAGAAAAGTTATAAACCCATTGACGAAAATAAAACTGAAAAGTTGGATAACTATCTTTTTCATTGGACGAGGATGCCAAAAGAAAACTGGCCTGATGAAAGCCAGTTTGATTATTACATGTCAATTTTAAAGAAAGAAGGAACGTCGAGAACTGCATTTGACACGTTGTGTAATATTTTTGATAAAAAAGTAATTTGCTCAAGTTCACGACACGCCATAAAAAAATGTAAAATTGTTTCTTTTACCGGAGTTTCAATTGGTCAATTTTTCGGTTTAATGAAATGGAGAAAAAAGTATAATGAAATGTCATTTGAACCATATGGTATAGGTATCGATAAGGAAGAAGCAACTACTATTGGATTTCAAAAAGTTCTTTATTGTCATCCAGAAGAATTTGATAAATTATCTGATGATGAAAAGAAAAGGTATCATTCATCAGGGAAAAAAACAAACTGGTCAGAGGAAAATGAGTATCGTTTATTTAGCGATTTAGACCTGAATTTAATTCCAATTGAAAAAATGATATGTATCTGTCCAACCAGTGATGAAAGTATTTTTATAGAAAAAAAATATGGTATTAAATCGTATTCCTTATATTGAAATTCTACTATAATCGATCGGATTGTTTGTGTCTCATTCTGGAAGTAATGCAAGAATAAAAATTATATGTATAATTTTTTTATTTATTAAAAGTGCATTTGCAAATGACACAACGATTATTGTTACTAATAATGTTGAAATAGTAAATTTCAATTCTGATTATATAGACTCATCATCGTTTAGAATAATAACTGAAGATTCGTTAGAATTTTTAAATTGGTCATATGACAAAAAAAACAAAAGATTAATTCTTGATAGTATACCGCGCATTGGAGAACCTCTAAAGATACACTATTACGAAAATTTCCTTCATTATCCTAAAAAAGTATCGCTTTTTCCAAAACAACATCTGACATCCATAGATTCCATATTTCAAAACAATAGTTTTAATTATTCGCTTCAAAAAAAGAATGAGGAATTATCAATATTTGGATATAAAAGTTTTTCTTTATCAGTTGACAACAACGGAGCTTTATTTTTTGACCAGGGACTGGATATACAGCTTAAAGGCAACATAAATAGCGAAACTGTACTTAGTGGTCATTTATCTGATAAGGGATCTTCACTGGAAAATACAACGAAAGAAATTAGTGATTTTGATTTTATATATTTACAATTAAAAAACCCAAAGTATGATATTGTTATTGGCGACCAATATATCGGGCGAAAAAACTGGATTTATAATTCTAATAAAAAAGTAAAAGGAATTTCAGGTTCCTTTAAAAAAAATTCACTATTTGTAAAAACATTCGGTGCATTGGCAGGAGGAATGTTTACAAAACAGAATATTTCATATATTGAAGGAATACAGGGACCTTATTTTTTAACTGGTAATGGAGAAGAAGGATATATTCAACCTGTAAATGGTACAGTTGAGGTTATAATTAATGGAAAAATTCTATCAGAGAAGGATGAATTTTCAGTAGACTATGAATTAGGCACACTAACATTTAATACTACTACAATGTTGAAAAAAGGAGATTTAATATCTGTCAATTATGAATATAAGTTATTTGACTATCAAAAATTAATGTATGGTATACAAACATCAGTTTCAAGCAAAGATACGTCTATCAGAGTATCGGGTTCCTTATTTGTAACATCTGATAATAAAAATAATCCTATTGATTTAGTATTGACAGAAAATGATATACAAAAAATTAAAAGTAAAGGTGATTCAACTATATCAATTTCCTCTCAGACAGAAGTGGATCAACGCGATGTAGCTGCTCTGAGTCAAATATATCCATTATATATAAAGGGATTATCCGGGAATGATACTATTTTTATTTATAAACAATTTGATCCATTGTATTCTTCAGATAATAGCGGGTATTATCAGGTTTGGTTTAATTATTTCGGTGATGAAAAAGGAGATTATGAAAAAGACACTGTTATTCATAATGGAGTAATAATGTACACCTATTTTTATAAAGGAAAAAATCAGGGTTCATATCTTCCAATAAATGAAATTGATTCGCCGAAAAGAAATATTACTGGAGAAATTCAAGTTGAATTGATTAAAAAACCCTTTACACTTTTGACAAGAGTCGCAGGGGAAAATAATGACAACAATACATTTTCAAAAATTGATAATGATAATAATAATAGTGCAGCAATAAATACAATAGTAAATTTCGGAGAAAAAAAAAGCAGTTTTTTATGGGTAAATAGTGAATACTGGTACAATACCTATTTTTTTAAAGACATACATACTGAAAAATATACACTTTACAAAATATGGAATGATACAACTGATTATTTCAGTGAAAAAAATAAACAATATTATACATCAGATATTGGATTGCGATTAAATGAAAACAGTTTTTTGAATATCGGTATAGGACAGCGATTTCTTGATCATGAATTGTATAATACCAAAATGAATGGTGAAATTGACATTTATTATTCATTATTCAATTACACTTTTTCACATTACACGCACAAAAAATCCGAATATAAATTTAAGAATGTAAATACTCTAAATTCCAAATTTGAGTTATTGGAAAACAAGGTTAATTTAAACATAACTGAAACATGGAATAAATTAAATAACGGATCAGGTAATGGACAGATATTAGGAAGTATATCTTCCATTTATGATAAAGTAAATTGGAAAGAGTTTGTTGAGTTTAGAAATTACAGAAAAGGAATATCAATATTAGATTCAAAAGATACAGGATTTGGTTTAAATTGGGAACAGAGTATAAAATTTAAACCACTTAGTATTTGGAACTTATTTACAAGTTCCATTTATTCTTATGAATTAGATAAAGAGATGAATAAAAAGAGTAAGACATTACTTATAAAAGCAAATAATAATTTAGATTTTAATAATGCAGAAATAAATCAATCGTATTCTACAAGTTTCGAAAAATCATCATCGTTAATTCAAATACCTGTATATGCAGGCAAAGGATTAGGTACTCATTCATATGATTCAATAAAAAAAGAGTTTATTGCTCATATTCCTGGTGATTGGTTTATGCAAAATAAGGAGATTTCAAATACAGATGAGTTTTCACGAATTAGAAAAACAGAATTTTCAATGCAGATAGATCTAAAAAAGCCGAAGAAAATAAAGGGAATTTTATCAGATTTAGAATGGAACGGATTTTTATCAATAAAGGAAGATATTGATGACAATGAAACCAGGGGAATCACATGGGTTCCAGGTTTTATGACAATTAGTAATTATAAAAATAAAACATATAACAAAAACCTGAAAAATGCTGAATTTTCATACAAGCAGGATATTTCATGGAAACCAGATTGGAATGCCAATGTATATGGCAAGTACTACATAAATCCATCAATAAAATTTTTAAGATCCTATTATGAACGTATTATCGGTACTGGTCTTAATCTTACAATCAAAAAAAACAGACTACTTTTAGAAAATGATGCTGCACTGTTAAATGTTATTCATGATGATAGCGTGACATATCAGGATATGAAATTTACTGATATTAATTTGTCAATACAAGAGAAAGTAAGAATTAAAAATTCCTTATCAATAATCGGGAAACAAACAATTGGAGATGTATTACAGGATAAAAATATTACAAATAGAATGAAGTTTGGAAAAAGTAAAATTTACTATCAGTTATCACCTGGAGTAGTATGGAATATAGAAAAGACAGGAAACGTAGAATTTTTATATACATTTTCAGATGTACGATTTAATACTATTGAAGATTACAGAATCGCCAGTGGTTATAGAGCCGGGAAGTCACATATTATTTCTTTGAATTCAAACATTAATGCAGGAAAAAATCTATTATTAAGTGGTTATTATCGATTTGAATATTCATTGGATAACATTTATAACAATAAACGGTATATTCAGGCATTAAATGTAGAAGCAAAGTTACTATTTTAATAGTAAAATGGTAATACAACATCGTTAGACATGTATAAAATCAAATAATTTATATTAAATTTAAGAAAACATAAAATTATTGTTGACTCACATATTACCGTTTATTATTTTCTTTAAACTTTTGTTAGAGATGACAAAATGTTGGGCTAGTAACTCAGCGGTAGAGTATCGCCCTTTTAAGGCGAGAGTCGAAGGTTCGAATCCTTCCTAGCTCATTTCTTCACGCTCTGCACTCCTTCTGATTAAAAAAGCACTTACGAGTAATAAATGGGAATTACACAATTTTCACAAGCCTGGAATAAATTTCATTTTTGTCAACTTAACAAATGGATAGAAGATAATCCGCAAAATGCGTTATTTTCGGGAATATCAGGCTCAAGTGATGCTTTCTTAATAAGCGATCTTTTCAGAACCACCAAAAAATCAATTATTGTATTTGTTGAAAGCAGTAAAAAAGCAGAGAATCTTGTTGATGAATGCAGGACATTTATTGATGATGAATCTGTATTGATGTTTCCTTCCCGTGATGCTGTTCCTTACAATTTAAAATCTCCATTTGGTCCCACCACCGAGATGCGGTATAAAGTCCTGTCATCTTTACTTAATGGAAATTTATCAATAATAATTACTCCCTATACAACGCTTTCACAAAAGATAATGACGAGAGGGAATTTATTTAAAAAAATTATAAGGATACAGGTTGGAGATCAGATTACAATTACTGAGCTGTCGTCCTGGCTTGTAGAAAATGGTTTCAGGCGTGAGAATCAGGTTGCGGATCTTGGTACGTTCAGCGTTCGTGGTGGTATACTTGATATTTATCCTTTTTTAACAGAAAATCCTGTCAGAATAGAATTCTGGGGTGATTATGTTGAATCAATTCGTCAATTTGATGTATTTACTCAAAAATCGCAGGAATCAGTAAAAAATGTTGAAATTTTTCCCATGCGTGAGTTTTTATTTAATGACGAAATGATTGAGAATGCAATTGAAAAAATGCATTCTTTTTGTTCTGAATCAAAAATTGATGAAATGGTGGTACATAAACTTGAACATCAATGGAAGAGTTCCGGTGATTACGAAGGAATTGAATGGTTTCTTCATTGGTTTGATCTGCCTGCTTCATCAATACTTGATTACTTGGGATCAGATAGTATCCTTGTTTGGAATGATGTACTAACTATAGAACGTCGTCTTGACGAATCAAAAAACAATTATAATCGTCACCTTGAGCGAGCACCATCACTTTTTCTGCCGGTACTTTCTCCACCTGAAAAGTTATTATTTAATGATAACGATACCAGATCTTCAATTGATTTTTACAAAACAGTATTTATTGATACGACAGATGTTCCTGAAAGCAGTATTATTTACAAAGTACATTTTTCTGAACAACCTCAATTACCGCATCAGCTTGACGCATTAAGTGAAGATTTTAAGCGACATCACGATAATGGTTTTCATTGTATGCTCCTGTGTCCAAATATTGGTCACGCAGAACGAATACAGGAGTTGCTTGGTGATGTCTGTTCATATATAGAAATTTACATTGGTTTTCTTGGAAAAGGATTTATTGATTTTGATAATAAAATTCTTCTGTATTCTGAATCACAGATTTTTAATCGTATTGTTAAGCCGATAAAAATAAAAAAGCAGAAACATGGAATTCCCTTATCAAATTTTGATTCATTGACACCACAGGATTATGTTGTACATGAAGATCATGGTATTGCAAAATTTATCGGAATCGAGAGAATTAAGACATCGTCTCTTGAACAGGATTGTATGGTTCTGTTGTATGCAGATAATGCCAAAGTATACGTTCCGGTTGAAGATTTTCATAAAGTTCAAAAATATGTAGGTAAAGATACTGGTGAACCATCCCTGTCAAAAATCGGTTCGCAGGCATGGGAAAAATTAAAAACAAAAACACGCGAATCTCTTAAAGAGATGGCTCAGGAACTGATAGATCTTTATGCGAAGAGAGAATATCTTGAGGGTATTCGTTTTCAACCGGATAATTTATGGCAAAAGGAATTTGAAGATTCTTTTATTTATGATGCAACACAGGATCAGTTAAAAGCTGTAAAAGAAATTAAAGAAGATATGGAATCATCAAAACCAATGGATCGTTTGATATGTGGTGATGTTGGTTTTGGAAAAACTGAGGTAGCAATGCGTGCTGCTTTTAAAGCTGTGATGAGCGGATATCAGGTAGCGATTTTAGCACCGACAACAATTCTCGCAGCACAGCATTATACAACATTTACTGAGCGAATGTCTGATTTTCCGGTTAAAATTGAAGTTATTAGTAGATTTTTAAAAAATAAAGAACAGAAAGTTGTACTTGAAAAAGTGGCAAATTCGAAATGTGATATTCTTATCGGTACACATAGAATACTTTCTGAAGATGTAACGTTCAAGAATCTTGGTTTATTAATTGTTGATGAAGAGCAGCGGTTTGGAGTAAATCACAAAGAGCGATTAAAACAATTACGATTTTCAGTAGATGTGCTATCAATGACCGCTACTCCGATACCAAGAACACTGCATATGTCATTAATTGGAACTCGCGATTTATCAATTATTAATACTCCTCCAAGAAACAGATTGCCGGTTGAAACAAAAGTGGCAGAGTATCACGATGAAATTGTTCGAAATGCAATAGATAATGAAATTGACAGAGGAGGACAAGTCTTTTTTGTAAACAATAGAATAAGTAATCTTGAGCAACTTAGAGATAAGATTGAACAGCTTGTGCCAAGAGCCCGTGTAATTACTGCTCATGGTCAGATGGATGAAAAAGAACTTGAAATGATAATGAAGGAATTTATTGCAGGAAGATTTGATGTAATGATATCAACGGTTATCATAGAAAATGGACTTGATATTCCAAATGTAAATACAATCATTATCAATAGGGCAGATGCACTTGGATTATCACAGTTATATCAGTTACGCGGCCGGGTTGGACGATCATCAGAGCAGGCTTTCGCATATTTTCTAACACCAAAAAACGGCGCTATATCTGAGGTATCACTTAAAAGACTCAGGGCATTGGAGCAATATACTGATCTTGGTTCCGGATTTCAAATTGCAATGAGAGATCTTGAAATTCGGGGAGCCGGAAATATTCTTGGTACAAGCCAGCATGGTTTTATAGCAGCAGTTGGTTTTGAACTATACTGCAGGTTACTTGAAGATGCATTAAAGGAGATAAAAGGGGAAAAACCAGTACGAAATCTAAATGATGTAAAGATTGAGATTCCTATAGAGGCATATATTCCGTTAGAGTATATAAATGATGGAGCTACAAGAATTTCAACGTATCAGGAACTTTCTTCAGTCAGAACAATAGAATCTGTTAGTGAGATCGAAAAAAGTATCAGTGACAGGTTTGGGCCGCTTCCAAAAAGTGTAAACTCACTATTACTGCTAATGAGAATAAAAATCTTTGCAGGTTTACTAGGTTGTATACGGGTAGCAATCTCCAGGGAGGACAAACTTGTTTTATATTTTGATAACGAACAAGGTAGTTTTAAAGATTCTATAAAGCAAATATTTGGTAATAGTGAGAGAGAATTTGAAGTTGCCTATGAGACTCCTATAAGTATTAAGACTCTATTAGCAACTAAAAAATCTGAAGATCAGGTATTGGAAGTACTCGGTATTCTTTCAGAAATTTCGACAGTAGTAGATAAAGAGAAGAATGACTGATATTTCACTACTAAAAATCGATAAAAATGGATTTTTAACGTAGGAATTATATATCTTTTACTGATATATATATCAAATATTTAAAGATTATTAAAATCTTAATTTTAATGATATACCATAGAACCAGTAGCAATAATTGAAAGGTTGCATAATGATCGGAATCAGAAAATATATAATGATTACATCCGTAGTCTCGATGTTGATTTCTGTTCAGTGTAATCAGAGTAAAGAGATCAATGTTATTGCGAAAGTTGGAAAATCAACATTAACCCTGGATGATCTTAAACGTACTATTCCGACAGAGTACAGTGATCAGATAACCCCGGATCAGTATAATAAGTTTGTTATTCAGTGGATCAACAACGAATTGCTTTGTCAGGAAGCAATTAATCAGAAAATTGACAAAGAGATTGCAATAAAAGAACGTATCAGGAAAATGAAAATAGATTTACTATCTGCAGAAATGTTAAACCGGTTTTCTCAGAGAATCCATCCTGATAGTATTAAAGAAAGTGATATTGAAAATTTTTATAATCTAAACAGGAATAATTATATTCGTCAGAAAGATTATGTAAAATATCTGGATATTGCTGTTGATGAATCTGGTAAAGCCTGGGAAATATACAGGACAACAAACAAAAACAATTTTATTTCTGTTGCTGCTCAATATTCCAAGACTCCAACATTTGATTCTACAAATATTCCATTCACACCACTTGATGCCATGCAGCCTGAAATTCGTCAGGCATTGAGTAACCTTTCCCTGAATTCAGTTTCATCACCGGTAAGAACATCAAACGGATATCACATTTTGTTTTATATAGACAAATTAAAAAAAGGTGATATTTGTACTTTACAGGAAGTAAAAAAGGAAATACTTGATCAAATAGTAAATGAAAAACAGAAAAATCTAATAGATCAGCTATTGGCAGATTTAAGAATAAAATCAAATGTTGAATACAACAAAGAACTTTTATCTGATTTGATTGTAAAGTAAATAGATTTGTAATTTGAGGAGAAAAATACATTGATAAGAAAAATAACAACACTCATTTGTTCACTGATTGCATTCACCACCTTATCATATGCATCAAATGAAAAACTTGATGCAGTAATTGCTGTTGTAGGTGATGAAATAATCATGCAATCTGAACTTGATGCATATACGACTATGCGACTTAGTGCAATGGAAGAAAAACCGGATAATTCAAAAATTGATGAATACAAAAAATCTTTCATTAAAGAACTGGTTGATGGAAAAATATTATTGGCACATGCAAAAGAGGATTCAACAATTCAGATTTCCAATATGGAAGTCGAAAATGCTGTAAAAAATCATATTACAAGCATTTGTCAGCAAAATAATATTCCAATTGACAGTTTTGAGAGTGTGCTGATAAAGTATCAGGGAATGACATTGGGTAGATTTAAGACAGAGTCAAGAAGAGCTATCAAAGAGCAAATGTACAAACAGAGAATTCAACAAATGCTGTTTACATCAATAAAGGTTACCCGTAAAGATGTTGAGGATTTTTATTCTAAATATAAAGATAGCCTACCTGAGGCGGGAGAGAGTGTTTTACTTTCAAAATTATCAATAAAAATAAAAACATCCGGTAATGCTCGTCAGGCAGCTTATGATAAAATCAGAAACGTTAAACAAAAGCTTGATCAGGGTGAGGATTTTATAGAACTTGCCAAGAAGTACTCTGAAAGTCCGGACGCTGCAGATGGTGGTGATCTTGGTTTTATTTCTAAAGGATCATTAGGAGAAATTGTTTTTGAGGAAAAGGCATTTGCTCTTGCAGAAGGTAAGATTAGTGATATTTTTGAAACACGAATCGGTTTTCATGTAATCAAGGCAGTTGAGAAAAGGGATCAGAAAATCCATATACGGCAGATTTTTGTAAAGGTTGCGCCGGCTGATAATCAAATCGACTTGATAAAGGCGAAACTTGACTCTATCAGAACAGAATGTAAAACTCAGAATGAATTTGTAAAAAAAGTGAATGAATTAAGTGATGATAACACTACAAAAATAAAAAATGGTTCTATGGGTTGGAAATCCATACTTGAGTTGCCTAAATTTGTTCAATCGGAGATTGACACATTCCCTGCGGGGTTTATTACGAAGCCAATCAATGAAGATAAGCAAATTACCATTTATAGAATTAATGCCAGAGTTAGTAGTCGTAAGTTGACATTAGAAGATGACTACCCATTTCTTGAAGAAAAAACGAAAGATATCATGGCTCAAAAAAAGTTAATTGAAATGTTAGAAAAATGGCGTAATGAAATATATATACAGGTTAGGAATTTTCTTTGAGTTACAATGCACTTGCACCAATATATGACAGAATAATGTGTCATGTTGAATATGAAGAATGGATAGTGCTAATTGATAAAATAGTGAAAAAATATATTAATAAGGATACTATTTCAATTTTTGAAATAGGTGGTGGAACCGGAGTCCTTGGTGAACATCTGAAAGGACTTGGATATGCATATACCGGTTCAGACTTAAGTTTGTATATGTCACGGGAAGCCGGAAAAAAAAGTATCCCTTATTTTTGTGCTGATGCAAGATTATTACCGGTTAGGAGACAATTTGATGTAGTATTATTTCTTTACGACGGGATTAATTATCTTCAAACAATACAGGAATATAAAAAAGTATTTTCTGAAGTTTCAGAATGTTTAAACAGAGGGGGAATATTCCTGTTTGATATTACTACAGAGTACAATTCGATGGAACATTTTTATGATTTTCTTGACTTTGAGGAATTTTCAGATTGTTCAGTAGTTCGTCATAGCTACTATGACGAATTGACATCACTACAGCACAATGATTTTACGATTTTTAGTTTCGATCCAAAAACAAAGAAATATGACAAATTTACAGATAAACATATACAAAAAGTATTCCCTGCACAGCATATTGAAGAGGCGATACCTGTTAAAACATTTGAAACAGTCGGAATCTGGGATGAGTTCAGAATGAAAAAATACTCTTCCAGATCTGAAAGAATTCATTTTTGTCTAAAAAGAAAATAATGCAACATGATTCAATTTTCTCATGTTTCAAAGATATATGATAATTCCTATAAAGCATTACATGATATTTCATTTTTTGTAGATAAGGGAGAATTTGTTTTTTTAACAGGAGAAAGCGGCGCAGGAAAAACTACCCTGCTTAAACACATCTATATGGATGAGTTTTCATCAAATGGGCAGGTGTTTGTTTGCGGCTATGATGCTAAAATAGTTCATCAAAAGAAAAATGCAGTTTCAGAACTACGAAGAAAACTCGGGATAGTATTTCAGGATTTTAAATTACTTAATGATCGAAATGTATTTGATAATGTTGCATTTGTCTTAAGAGTAACCGGACATAAAGAGAAAGAAATCAAACGTAAAGTTTTTGAAGTTCTTGCACTAACCGGTTTAAGTCATAAATGTTTTAATTATCCAAATCAATTATCAGGTGGTGAGCAACAGCGTGTATGTATAGCAAGAGCTATAATTAATGACCCCTGGGTGCTGTTAGCTGATGAGCCAACTGGTAATCTTGATATGAATGTATCAAATGAAATATTTATGTTACTTCAAAAAATCAATTCATGGGGAACAACTATAATAATGTCAACTCATGATTTACAATTAATCAAACCGTATCATTACAGAACCATAGAACTTCATCAGGGGGTTCTCATTAAAGGTGCTGATTCAACACTTAAGCCAAAAGTATTTGGAGGACGAAATTGATTCTTGTTACAGGAGCTGCCGGATTTATTGGTTATCATGTGTCAAAGGAACTGATGGCACAAGGTCATGAAATTATTGGCATTGACAGTGTGAATGAGTACTATGATGTAACCTTGAAACAACACCGGCTTGAGAATCTTAAAAAAGAGAAAAAGTTTATTTTTGAAAAAATGGACTTGTGTGAGTATGAAAAGTTAACGGATATTTTTAAAAAATATACTCCATCAAAAGTATGTCATCTTGCTGCACAGGCTGGTGTCAGATACTCAATTACACATCCGTTTGTTTATCAAAAGTCAAATATGGAAGGCTTTATGAATATTCTTGAATTATCGAAAAATCATAAGGTCGAAAACTTTGTTTATGCGTCGTCATCGTCTGTTTATGGAGCTAATACGAAACTGCCATTTACAGAAACAGATCCGGTTGATACACCGATATCTTTGTATGCGGCGACAAAGAGATCAAACGAACTAATTGCGCATACTTATAGTCATTTGTTTGGCCTTCCATGTTCAGGATTAAGATTTTTTACAGTATATGGTCCATGGGGGCGTCCTGATATGGCATTGTTTATTTTTACAAAAGCAATTTTTGAAGGAAAACCAATACAGATTTACAATCAAGGAAATATGCAAAGAAATTTCACTTACATTGATGATATTGTAAATGGTGTAATCAGGGTATTAAATACACCAAAGAAATATGAGATATATAATATCGGAAATAATAAAGCTGAAAAACTAATGGATTTCATAAATGAAATAGAAAAGAATACCAGTAAAACAGCCATAAAAGAATTCCTTCCGATGCAACCCGGTGATGTTGTTGCAACTGTTGCAGATATTAGTAAAATAAGTAAATTAGGATATGAACCAAAAACAGATATTCAACAGGGTATCAGTAATTTTATTTCATGGTACAAGGAATATTACAAGGTTTAAAAAAGTGTTTTAACATTACAAGATAAGAAAAGGTAATAGAGATAATGAGTTACTTCCTTGTTAGTAATCTATTGACAAGTATACTTGCTGCAGGTCAGATTCTTTCCGCAGGTACTATTTCATCACAGCAGGTTAGTCCTGAGATGATTAAGCAATTACAGAATACCTATAAGTCCGAGTATCAATCAAACTCGTCGCAATTTTCAAAATATCTTTCTGATTCGTTGACAAAGAGGGATCGTCTGGAAGAAGAGAATAATAAAAACGATAAAGAGAACGATAAAGAGAACGATAAAGAAAACGATAAAGAAAACGATGAGAAGAAAATTTTATCTGTGTATGAACAATTAATATTGGGAAAAAATCTGGATCCCGATAGTCTTCTTGAAAATTTACCGATTTATGGTTATGAAGTTTTTAAAAATTCGCGTCCATCAACATTTGCGCCAAACAATAATGTAGCAGTTCCAGGTGATTATCCGGTTAATGCAGAAGATGAAATAAACATCATGTTGTGGGGTAGAATTAATGAGGAGTATAAATTAAAGGTCGGACGTGATGGGACAATTAATATTCCAAGACTTGGTCCAATCCCAGTGGCAGGTTTATCATTTGATGCAGCAAAAAGAAATATTAATGATAGAGTTGGAAAGATTGAAGGTGTTAACGTAACGGTATCTTTGGGTTCACTAAGGTCAATTGGTGTTTACATTGTTGGTGAGGTTGAAAGTCCGGGGTATTATACAGTAAGTGCATTGTCAAATGTTACAAATGCTCTTTTTGCTGCAGGTGGACCTACAAAAAGCGGATCTTTGAGAAATGTGCAATTGAAACGTAGTGGTAATAAAGTAACAAGTTTTGATTTTTATGATTTTCTCATGTCGGGGCAGGATAAAACCGGTTATCGTTTACAATCAGGTGATGTAATTGTTGTACCAATAGTACAATCAATGGCGGCAGTAGCAGGTAATGTGCGGCGGAATGCAATATATGAATTAAGTGGAAAAACATCACTTGAGAAGTTAATTTCAATTGCAGGCGGACTTACACCATCAGCATGGACACATAAAATTCAGATAGAGCGTTTCAAGAATAATGAGCAAAGAGTTATTCTGGATCTGGATTCCAGCGGAGAAAGACTACCTGATTTTGAAATAATGGATGGAGATATTGTCAAAATTTTTCCAGTACTGGATAAAGAGAGCAATACCGTTTATTTAAATGGTAATGTTCTTCGTCCGGGTAAATATGAATATAAAGACAATATGAGAATCAGGGATATTTTAACAACGTATAGTTCAATTCTGCCTGAGACCTACTTTAATTATGCTGTTATTTACAGAATGGAACCACCAGAATATCGTAATAATATTATCCCATTTAATTTAAAGAATGCACTTGAAAATGAAACATCATATGATAATCTTGTTCTAAAACCAAAAGATGAGATTTTCATTTATAACCGTGATTTTTTTGAACCTGACAGATATGTATTTATTGATGGAGCCGTAACTAAACCCGGACGATATAAATTACTTGATAACATGAAGATCCGTGATCTTGTTCTTCTCTCCGGGGGATTGAAAGATGAGGCAAGCCCGATACGTGGAGAGCTTTACAGAAGAACGAGTTTGAATATGGAAAAGATTCAAACCGAAAAGCAGGACTTTTGTGTTGAATGTGCCATGTCAGACAGTTCGAAAGACAATATTTTACTAAAAAGATTAGATCACATTTTTATTAGAAGTAAAATGGGCTGGGAAGAGGAAAGAAAAGTATTTCTAAAAGGTCAAATTGTATATCCTGGAGAATATATTCTTTACGAAGGTGAAACTCTTGGAGATCTTATTAAAAGGGCTGGTGGAATTAAAGATGATGCCTACCTTGCAGCTGCAATGTTTACCCGGCGTTCAGTTAAGGAGTTTGAAAATAAACGAATGGAAGAATATAGTAAACAGCTTGAAACAGATATTATGAAATTATCAGCAGAGATCGCAGCCAAGGATAATTCCGCTGAGGCTCAGGAACTTTTAAAACAACAGATGGCACTGAAAGAAAAGTTAAAAATGAGCTCGGCAACAGGAAGAGTTGTTATTGATTTACGAAATGAAAAGAACTATGATGATTTTGCTCTTGAAGATGGCGATACTCTTGAAATACCGAGAAATTTAAATACTGTATCTGTACTTGGTGAAGTTTATAATCCATCAACATTTAAATATGATATCAGGAATGCGTCAGTAGCTTCCTATATTGAAGCAGCAGGCGGGATAAAAGAGAATGCAGATAAAAAACATATTTATGTTATTAAAGCAAACGGATCAATAACTACAAATAAAACTGTGAAAATAATGAGTGCAGTACTTGAACCTGGAGATGCAGTTGTTGTTCCACAAAAATTAAAATATACAAATGGACACAAGATATTCGTTGAAACAGTTGATTCGGTATTTAAAATTGCTACTTTATTGGCTACAATTATTACTCTTGTAGTTACTGTTCAGGCAATTAAAAAGGACGAATGATTTTACAAAATAACACGTTCAATTTGTACTGTAGTGTCAACTCTATAGGAATAGAGAGTAATAAAAAAGGCCGAAGAGATCGGCCTTTTTTATAATAGAAACAATATAAATAAATTATTTTCCATCTGGATAATCATCAGATGAAGATTCCTCACTATTTTCCTCACCAGGAATATTAAAGCTATTCTGTTCATCATCGGCAGGAGCCTGTTCCAGAACTGCATCCTGAATCTGAACATTTTCATTATCAGCAATTGACTCATCATCTTTATCACAAAGTGATAAGTCAATTACATGATCATCCTGGTCTAGACTAATGAGCCTTATACCCTGAGTATTACGACCAATTGTTGAAATTTTATTAACATCTACGCGGATAATAATTCCATTACGTGTTATTAACATTACGTCAATATCACTATTGATTCCTTTTAAAGCAACAACATTTCCGTTTTTCTCTGTTACTTTAATATTAATGATACCTGATCCTCCCCTATTAGTTTTTCGATAATCTTCAACAGGAGTCTTTTTACCATAGCCTTTTTCGGTAACGGTGAGTATTGTATCATTGTCATTAACAATAATTAAACTGACTACTTTATCATTTTCCTTTAAGGTAATTCCCTTAACACCCCGAGTATTTCGCCCAAGTTCACGAACTGCACTTTCATGGAATCGTACAGCCTGGCCATTAAGTGTTCCGAGAATAATATTGCTGTCACCATTGGTAAGTTTACATTCAATAACATCGTCGTTTTCATCAAGATTGATTGCATTGATACCATCACGACGAACATTTGAATAAGCACTTAGTGGCTGTTTGTTGATAACACCATTCTTTGTTGCAGCGACAATAAAATGATCGTTATCAAACACTCTGACCGGTACAAAAGATGCAATTTTTTCTCCGGGTTTAAGATCGATCAAATTAATAATCGGTTTACCTCGTGATGCACGTGCGGCCTCAGGTATTTTATAAACTTTCAGCCAGTAACACCTTCCGGTATTTGTAAAGAAAAGAATATAAGTATGAGTCGAAGCGACAAACATTGTTGTTATGTAGTCATTTTCTTTTGACTCCATTCCTTTTACACCTCTACCGCCGCGTCCCTGAGAACGATAGGTATTTACAGAAGTACGTTTAATGTATCCTTCATGAGTCATGGTAATAACCATATCTTCATCAGCGATCATATCTTCAATTTCAAAATCACTGGATGCATCAACAATTTCGGTTCTGCGGGGATCCCCATAACGGTTTTTTAGATCGATAAGTTCATCTTTTACAATCTGCATTCTTCTTGAGTAGTTCGCAAGAATATCCTGAAGATCCTTTATAAGCAGCATCAAAGTTCTATATTCTTCTTCGATTTTATCCCGTTCGAGTCCAGTGAGACGTTGCAGTCTCATGTCAAGAATAGCTTTTGCCTGTATTTCTGTAAAGTTGAATCTGGCCTGAAGCTGAGTCATTGCAGTTTCTGGTGAATCTGAACTCTTAATTAAAGCGATTATTTCATCAATGTGGTCAAGCGCAATTCTGAGTGCTTCAAGAATGTGTGCCCGATCAAGTGCTTTTTTAAGCTCAAAATTAGTTCTCTTTACAATAACATCATGTCGATGATCTACAAAATAAGTGATTAGTTCTTTAATGGTTAGAACCCGCGGTTGTAGATCAACAAGTGCGAGGTTTATTATACCGAATGTGGTCTGAAGCATTGTGAACTTGTAAAGCTGATTAAGAATTATCTCACCAAATGCATCTTTTTTAATACCAACAACAATACGCATACCTGAGCGATCGGATTCATCACGTATAAAAGAGATACCCTCTATGGTTTTTTGACGAACAAGATCTGCCATTTTTTCAAGCAGAGTACTCTTGTTAACCATATAAGGAATTTCAGAAATTATTATTTCTTCCCTGTCATTTTCGGATTTTTCAATTTCAGCTTTAGCGCGAACGATAACCTTTCCCCTACCGGTCCGATATGCTTCAAGTATTCCACCTCGTCCGTGAATAACTCCACCAGTTGGAAAATCGGGACCAGGGAGAATTTTAAAAATATCATCAATTGATAGTTCCGGGTTGTCAATTACAGCAACAATTGCATTGACAACTTCACTAAGATTGTGCGGTGCCATGTTTGTTGCCATACCAACGGCAATGCCAGTTGATCCATTAACAAGAAGAAAAGGAACTTTTGATGGTAACACTGATGGTTCTTTCATTGAATCATCATAGTTTGGAACGAAATCAACAGTTTCTTTTTCAAGATCCTGTAGCATCTCTTCTGCAAGGGGAGTCATGCGACACTCTGTATAACGCATTGCAGCAGGCGGATCGCCATCAATAGAACCGAAGTTTCCTTGTCCGTTAACCATTGTGTATCGCATGGAAAAATCCTGTGCCATACGGACAAGTGAATCATAAACGGCTGAATCACCATGAGGATGGTATTTTCCGATTACGTCACCAACCACGCGAGCAGATTTTTTTGGTGGTTTATTATGGACCAGATTCAGGTTTTCCATTCCGAAAAGAACCCGACGATGAACAGGTTTCAAACCATCTCTTACGTCCGGGAGAGCTCTTGACACAATAACACTCATTGAATAATCGAGATACGATTTCTGCATCTCATTTTCAATAAAGACGGGATAAATTCTTGAATTATCACTCATTTTAAATCACCTCTCAGAAAATCCTCTTTCTCAAGTTTGAGAAGATGAGGTATAGCTTGGTGCGCTGTTGAATCAAAGGTTAGAGGAGTAATAGTAATTATATTCTCAGATAATGCTTTTGAATCGAATGCATCAGAGTTTTCTATGTCCTTCTTTTCACCAAAAACGACAAATCCTTCACCGGAGGAATGAGTTTTTGATTCAATTCGTTTGTAACGATCATCAAAAAAGGCAAGACTCTGCCAGGTAACTTTTGTTGCCTTAACTTTTGAAAGCGGACATGCTGGAAAATTTACATTATAGTAAACTCGAGGCGCCAGACTTAAATTGTCAGTTTTTAGAATAGTTTCGATTATAGATGGAACAATTGCAGCATACTCTTTTACATGAGAAAATGCTTCGGAACAAACAGAGAAAGCAAAACTGGGAATATTCCAAAAAGCGCCTTCACGTGCTGCAGCAACAGTTCCGGAATAAAATGCAGATAAACCGGAATTTTCTCCATTGTTAATTCCAGATACAACAATATCAGGTTTTTTAGAAAGAAGATGACCGATAGCGAACTTTACACAATCAGCAGGAGTTCCGCTAACAATGTATCCCTGATAGCTATTGATTTCCTGGGTTTTTTGATAATGCAACGGATTATTAAATGTAAACGCATGTCCCACACCACTTTTTTCATGTTCCGGAGCAGCAACAATTACATTGAATTTTTTTATTAATTCCGTATAAAGGATTTTTATACCATCTGCATGAAAACCATCATCGTTAGTAAGGAGCACAGTAAGTTTTTTATTCATGTTTATACATCAAGATTCTTTACAAGTTTAGCATTGGTTTCGATGAATTTTCTGCGAGGTTCGACTTCTTCACCCATAAGCATGGTGAAAATACGGTCGGCTTCAATAGAATCTTCAATGTGCACTTTCAGCAATGATCGTGATGCGGGATTCATTGTAGTTTCGGCAAGCTGGTCAGGATTCATTTCTCCAAGACCTTTGTACCGCTGAATGCTGATAGATTTTTTATCCTGCCAACCTTCAATAATTGTATCTCTCTCTTTTTCGTCAAAAGCATAATGCTCTTCCTTACCGCATTTTAATTTGTAAAGAGGAGGTTGTGCGATGTATACATGACCATTTTCAATAAGTGCAGGCATGTGACGATAAATAAAAGTAAGAAGCAGTGTTCTGATATGAGCCCCGTCAATATCCGCATCAGTCATGATAATAATTTTATGATACCGGAGCTTTGATGCATTAAATCCATCTTCTTCATCGGGACGGCCAAATCCGGCTCCAAAAGCCTGAACCATAACCTGAATTTCTTCGTGAGAGATAACTTTATCAATTCGAGCTTTTTCAACGTTGAGAATTTTACCTTTAAGTGGCAAAATCGCCTGGAAGGTACGGTCGCGTCCCATTTTAGCACTTCCACCGGCAGAGTCTCCCTCAACGAGAAAAATTTCGCATTTAGTTGGATCTTTTTCACTACAATCGGCAAGTTTACCAGGAAGACCACCGCCATCCATAACCGTTTTTCTACGTGCAAGCTGACGGGCTTTTCTTGCTGCTTCACGGGCGATAGCTGAATTAATACATTTATCGACAATTTTACGTGCAATTGCTGGGTTTTCCAAAAGATACGTACCAAGCATATCGTTAATACCGCCCTCAACGATACCTGCAATATCTGAGTTTCCAAGTTTTCCTTTTGTCTGTCCTTCAAACTGAGGATTTGGAAGTTTTACACTTACAATACACGTAAGACCTTCACGAAGATCCTCACCTTTCATTTCAAGTTTATCATTACTTTTCAGTAGATTATTCTGGCTGATATAGGTATTTATTGCCCGTGTTAAACCTTTTTTAAAGCCAGACAAGTGCGTACCACCATCAATGGTATTGATATTATTTGCAAATGAAAAAATAAGTTCGTTATAAGTATCGTTATACTGCATTGCAATTTCAATTTCAACCCCATCTTTGACTTGAAAAAAGTATAGTGGTTGTGGGTGCAATGTTGTTTTGTTTTCATCAAGATATTGGATATATGAAACCAACCCTCCCGGATAGCAATACTCATGACTTTTACCATCCGGTCGTTCGTCGGTAATTGTGATCGTAATACCTTTGTTTAGAAATGCAAGCTCACGAAGACGTTTTGATAAAATGTCAAAGCTGTATTCGGTTGTTTCAAAGATTTCAGGATCTGGTGTAAACGTTACTTTTGTACCACGTAAATCTGTTGTACCGATTGTTTTAATATCATCAACTGCAGCTCCACGATGAAATTCCATAAAGTAAATTTGACCATCGCGATATACGTGAACTTTTAAAACAGTAGATAGTGCATTGACACACGATACACCGACACCATGCAAACCGCCCGATACTTTATATGACGAATTATCGAACTTACCACCGGCATGAAGTGTTGAAAGTACAAGTTCAAGTGCCGACATTTTTTCTTCAGCGTGATAATCTACTGGTATACCACGACCATTATCAAGAACGGAGATGGAATTATCGGGATGAATTGTTACATCAACCCTGTTACAAAAACCGGCAAGTGCTTCATCAATTGAGTTGTCTACCACTTCGTAAACAAGATGATGAAGTCCTGAAGAACCAGTGCTTCCAATATACATAGCAGGACGTTTACGAACAGCTTCAAGACCTTTTAAGGTTTTAATACTGTCAGAGGTATAAGATGCTGCGTTACTTTCGCTCATAAATACTCCGTGAGATGATTGTCAGACTATCAATAAAAAACGATATCGTATAGTGTTGAACAATCAGTTTCTTTTCTAATTTTTTTAATAATCTCATCTTTGAGAAAAACAATTTCATTTCTCCAGCTGGATGACGAAACTTTTACATACAGTCGTCCATCTTCCATTCTGGTGCATTCTGTAACAGAAGCAATTTTCTCACCAACAATTACCGGCCACTTTGCGACAACATCCCATTCTTTACATATAGAAAAATAGCCGCGCTCCTGTAAGATGGAATCAATCAGGTTACCGATAAGTTCAGGTTGTTTTTTTTTCTTTAGTTTCATTGTTGATATACCGATCCGTCAGCAACTGTATATCGCGGTATAGGTTTTGTAAGTGGTGATGAAAACACTGGTGTTGCAATAAATAGCTGTCCTCTTTTTTCAATAAGTGGAATAACCTTTGATATTCTAAGAGGATCAAGCTCCGCAACTGCATCATCAATTAGAAAGATCATTTTCTCTTTTCGGTGTAATTCCATACATGTAACAGAACTGAGTTTAAGTGCCAGTACAATTGACCTGCACTGACCCTGAGATCCAAACTGCTTAACCGGCATGTCATTAAGATAAAATTCAAGATTATCCCGATGAATACCTGCAGTTGTAAAGTGAGCATCAAGGTCTTTTTTTCGCTGCTCCTGTAGTGTTCTATAAAATACATTTTTACACTCTTCTTTACTACTACAATCGGCGAAAATAGATGGTTTATAGATGATTTTTACCGTTTCTTTTCCATTACA
This sequence comes from Fibrobacter sp., assembly GCA_012513915.1. Lineage (GTDB taxonomy): Bacteria > Fibrobacterota > Chitinivibrionia > Chitinivibrionales > Chitinispirillaceae > JAAZBG01. Next base: position 10,542 of record JAAZBG010000152.1, on the reverse strand, counting down.
AATCTCATTGTAAAATCTATTGAAATCATATTCTGATTCCCTGATAAAAATGTCTCGCAGTGTCATTACAACAGCACCGTATTGAGCGAGGTATGAATCATAAATATCACATTGATCGGGCTCAAATGTTTGTGTCAGAAGAGTATTTCGATTTTTCAAGAAAAATGTATATTTCAGTAAAGCATCAAAGTACTCAGGATAGAGTTGAGAGCAGGTAATATCAAGAAATTTTCTACGATGATCAGGAGTACCATAGACAAGCTCGAGATCATCAACGCTAAAAGAGACGATCGGACGTTTTCCAAACCATTCAGTTACCGAAAGTATTGGGATATTATTGATCTGCATAGATGTTTTTTTCTGACGATCAAATCCGTAGGAAGCCCTGATAGGTTCTTTGTTATCCGCAATAAAGTTTCCTTCAATGAATGAAAACGCAGATTGAGTATTGATCATCGAGAGTTTTTTGGCATTACGCTGGGATTTACCGGTGCATAGTAGAAAAACAGCCTCAAGAATGTTGGTTTTCCCAGCTCCGTTGGAGCCTTCAAAAATTGCACCATCAGGACTAAAATCAAGGTTGAGATCAGTAATATTTCGAAAAAAGCTGCAATGAAGGTTTCTGAGTACCATTGATTAAAAATACTATATGTGATTGGAGATTTTATCAATAATTCATCGGCAGTATTTATCTACTGATATGATACTAACGAATAAAGAAAGCTGATTGATTCAGTGATTACTGTTTTTGCTCCCTCACTGGATAAAAACCAGCGACGTGAATCGTAACTGTCATTAGCGACCGATAGTACACCAAGATTGCACTCAGGAAAAACCTTCTTGAAAACCATCAATGATCTGCGTGAATGAACTCCAAGAGTGACAATGTTTGCATCGGTGAGGGTAATTTTGTTACTCAGAAACCAGGTACGAAGTGATACCGCTGATGTAAATGTCCGGTCTTTTATCACAAGAGGTGCAGGAACTACCGAAATAACGGAATCAGGAATACCTGCTTTTTGTAGTGAAAGCGCGCCAAGATTTGCAAAGGTGGTGTATTGAAGAAGGTATGAACCGCGTTCAATTGGTCCGCCGGTAACAAAAATGTGTTTGATTGTACCTGTGTTATAAAGTGAATCAACTTTTTTAAGACAGTAGTCAGGAACCCACCCTTCAACGATAAGACAGCTGGTCTTGACTGTAGTTGTTTGTGCCAGAAAAGGATGAATTGTTAGAAAAAAGAATGTATTAATAACAATCACAAAAAGAAAAATTAGAATAAATCCCCAGATTGTCGGAAAGAAAAAGGATTGTTTTTTAAACAAAGTAATCATAAGTTTTATGTATCCATCAGCATTTATTGCACTATTTTGGTAAGTTACTATATCAAATACTCAGAAATTCTACTATGTAAATATGTAATGTGATATATATTCTTATTGATCAAAGCAATGCAATGAATATAGAATTTGGTAATATTCAAAAAAATCTATAAGTGAGTACTACATGAGAATAAAGAGTTTGTTACTAATAGTGATTTACGCTGTTAGTGTGATGTCCCGGGGAACATCTGTTTTAACAGTATTTAAAAAACAGTTAGTTGTGCCGCTAAAATTTATTGAAACATCCTATAAAGATAATTCAACAGTAGTACCCGTAATGGAGTACAGTGACCAGTATTATGCACAAGTTGCAGATCAGATTGTTTTTAAGGAGTTATCGAAACGGTTTCAAAACATAGAGTTGTTGACTGATACCACGGATATCCGAAAATTATATGAAACAATTCAATTGAATAAAGACAGTACCAAAGTGACAGCAACAGCAGAATTTACAAAAATCTGTACAGAATTGTCAACGAAATACAAAGCAGATAATATCGTAATGCCGCAGTATTGCCTGATGACCTACAAACAGATGCATCGGAATAACTGGCGTAATGGCCGGGGGGGTAGCAGTTATGAGCGGCCCGTTTCAGTTCGGGCTTTTTCAGAGTTTAGCATTGCATTTTTTCAAAAGGATGGCGTTCTTTTAAGTAGTTCAAAAGGGAGTGCATCATTTGGGAAGCCTCTATTTTATAAGTATGCACGCAAGAAAAATTTTGATGCCAACATTGTAGAAAACTCAAAGAAAAAGTACGCCCCCCCGCTTTTAAGGGCTTTAAACAGGTCTATTGTTAATGCTTTTGGGAGTATGTGATTAAACGTGGAATTTCTATCAAGATGTGTGAGTAGAATTGAACAAAAAAAGCCATTAGGTATTGAGCAGTTAATGATTGATTTTGACATTCAGGATATTATTACACTAAATCTTGAACGCGCGGTTCAACAGTGTATTGATATTGCAATGATTGCGTTATCAAACGAAACTCGCCCAATTACTTTTGTGGCAACATATATCGTTTTTCGTAGGAGAAAGCGAGATGTGAATGTCGGTCGATGTAAAGCACGGCATTTTATGCAGATGTTGGGCCTTTATGCAATTTGTTGTAAACCAGATCTTTCAATAACACATCCAAAACGATCTGAATTCTCACTAAGAAGTAAGGCTAAAAGCATTTTATATTACATTCAGATTTTAAGGATTTCCTAACATGAAAAGATCCATATTTCCAGAACTTAATGTTGTAGTGAATGAATTTCCAGTCTTACAATATTGAGACCAACTAGAATCCGTTTTACTTTTCTTCCAGATTGAAAACCCACTTTTTTTAAGTGTTATTGTATATGTATGAGCCATATCTAAGTCTTTGTTGAGCAATGCTAAATAATCAGTATTATTCAAAGAGAAAACACCAATTGCAATTGTACCAACACTATTATCAGGTGTTGAAACGCTGGCAATTGTTGTATTTCTTGCGTCACTAAAAGTTGGTAAATTGTTTTCGAAATAAGTGCTATATTTAATAGTTGGTTTTTTGTTTTTTATTGCTTGAATAGAACTCCAGTTGTTAATCGCTGATCCATGGAACGTTCCACACCAATTTAGATTAATTAAAATTGGTCCAAGATTAGTAATTTCACCATTGATCTGTTTTACCCATGTGTATAAAGGTCTGGCTGTGTCAAGATTCGGATATCCGTTTAAATCGACAATCGCTTTGTTATTATAAGTCCAACCTGGAACATTGACAAAAGAAGCATTTTCACTATTAGGAGATCCTGGACCGTAAAGATACCATAGTAGACCTTTGGCACCATATAGGATTGGTACAAAAGCTTGGAAACGTAACTGCGGTTCATCAATCGAGGTGCGGTAATCAGCAGGACCATCATGTTCCATTTTTATACTTCCGGTTTTAGTATAATTTACATGTTCATTTGATAAAATCCATTCCCAGAAATTAACTTTTTTTTCAATTGCTTTTTTAGCAATTAGTTCATGATTTAAGAAAAATTTATCTCGTAAGTATCTTTTTTTTCCACTTTTAATAAATGAATAATTATCAAAAGATATAACCTTTACTCCTGTTTCACAAAGAAGATCAACATACTTATTGTATCGATCTATATCGTATGTACCATCTGTAATATTATAGAAAAAAGGCGCAACTCTATTAGAAAATAAATTTACATAAGAGATTTTATTAGGATCTCCAAGTAATTGATTTTTTTGCATAATAGCAATTCTTGTAATTAAATAAGTTCCAGTATTAGGTTCAAGATCTGCATAATTTGGTTCGTCTGCAATATAATATCCATAAATGTAGTTTCTTAACTTTGCAGGGAGTTTCTTGTATTGATTTACAACATCCTGAATTGTAGTATCATTTAAATAGTTGATTTTTTTATTAGAATCAATCCAATAAGGTCTTTGACTTCCAATCAATCGCCAATCACTAACTAAAAGATACAGATCAGGTATTTGATTGATAACTTTTAAAATATACTCATTGGTAGGAAATGCATCTCCAGGAGTAGTACAATCGCTTAATAGAATGTTAAAGTTAGCATCTTTGTATATCTTGAGAATTTTTAGATCGTTAGCTTCAATAGAATCAGGAATTTCAGATTTCGTTTTTATTGCGTTAAAAAATTGAGCCGGACTAGAGCCACTTGCGATAATAAAAAATTCTTGTTTCCAGTTGCTGTAGGAGACACTATAAAGAAACACTATTAGTAGTACTAACATGTTAATTAAATACATAATAAGGTTCTGCTATTATAAGTAAAGTAACACTTGTTTAGATAAATGAAAACTGCATTATTGGTAGATAATGTAAATATATAAGTTTAATATTCGTATTAATCACATTAATCAAAGGATTAAAGAAAATAAAAAGTATTTTTTCAAATGGTAAAAAATCTATATTTATTATAAAAAATAAATTAGGTATAATTGTATTTGGTTAGATATTTTAGTTTGTGAATGTAACAGGCAATTTACTATTTTATGCTAAAAAGAAAGAAAAAAGTTTGGAAAAGCATACTAAGATCACATTAAAAATTGTCATTATTATAACTATAATTATTACAATTTGTAATTCACAAATTGTTAAATTCGAGAATGAGACATCACAAATAAACAGATTCAAAAATGATGAGTCACGAGTAGTACTTTCATCTGGAATGCAGAATTATAATCAAAACTCAGATGGAAATAATTCATCAAGTTTAACGAAAGTACCAATTTTGTTAGATCAGGTAATTGACTCAGCAAAATATTTTGTTGGACCTGGTGATGTTTTTGTTGTACATATATGGGGATTAGAGAAAAAAAGTTTAATATTTGAGGTAGATTTTGAAGGGATGATTACTATTCCTGGGGTTGGCCAATTACCCGTAAACAATAAAAATTTGATTGAAGTAAAGGAAATGGTCAGAGTAAAATTTTCAGAAGTGTATAAAAATTTTTCACTAAGTGTTAATCTTCACCAATTAAAAAAATTCAAAGTGATGGTAAGTGGGGAAACAATAAAGAATGGGAGCTTTATTGTTAATGGGGTCACAAGGCTAACAGAACTGATTGCTGAATCTGGATTAACCGATCAATCAAATAAAAGAAGAATAGTAATAATAAATCAAGTTTTACATGATACGTTAGAAGTAGATCTTTTAAAAGCTCAAAAACTTCATGATATAAATAATAATCCATATCTTCGAATTGGTGACCAGATACATGTTTTAAAACGAAACGAATATGTAATTCTTGAAGGAGCTGTTGCTTATCCTGGCAAATTTGATTATAAAGAAAGAGATACAATAAAAGGATTGATAAAAATTGCAGGAGGGTTTACAAGAGGTGCAGATTCAAACAATGTAAGCATTATAAGATATATGAATGATTTTGATTCAATTTCTATTAAAGTCTTATCATATCAAGAACTGGATACGTTTGTATTAATGCCTGACGATAAGGTTGTAGTATACATTAAAAATGACTATCGACCTTTTTTCAGTGTAACTATAACTGGAGAGGTACAATTTCCTGGTAACTATTCAATAATGTATAATAAATCAACCTTAGCAGATATTATTGAAAAAGCCGGGGGATTAACAAATAGAGCAGATCTTTCACAGTGTAAAATAATACGAGCGAATGAAGTGTTTCCTGGGGAAAGAGAATACAATCGGGTGCAAAAATTAAATCCGGATTATCAATCAAGCAAAGATAAAAAATATCTATTATCCAAATCGCTTGATCAGGAAAACGTTACTAATGTAAATGTAAATAGTCAGGAGTTACTAGATAGTTCAAGCTTAAAAATAATCCTCGAAAATCAAGACACCGTTTTTATTCCTAAAAAACCCAATTCAATTAAATTGTTTGGTGCTATAACTAATCAAGGAATTTATCCTTTTGAATCTGATAAGAAATATATGTACTATATTAAAATGGCTGGAGGTCTGGATAAACGAGCAGATAGCAAAAATATTAGAATTATTAAAAATCACACAGAAAAAATGGTTTCCCCTGACGACGCGATCATCGAACCTGGGGATGCAATTTGGATTCCAGAAAAAATCTATTATGATAAAGTAAAGATCACCAAAGAAGTAGTATTATTTATTGGGGCGATTGCAACAACAATAGTTTCAGTATTCACAATCAGAGATGCTATTAAAAACGAATAAAAGATGACATCAAATTTAATAAATAATTACAATGAAAAGAACTCAAATGAGAAAGAGCTAAATCTTTTACACATAGTTCTTTTTATACTAAAAAACATTAAAGCATTATTACTAAATTTTATAATAATTAGTATTGTATCAGCAGTAATTGCTTTTTCCCTCACTAAATACTATGAATCAACTGTCAGATTTATTCCACAAGGGCCAACAGGAAATAATCTGTTAGCAATGTTTGGATCAAGCTACTCTGGAGATATTCTCGGCGCATCAAAGTTTTCAAAGCGTCAATATATTACACTTCTGCAATCCCGGGAATTGCGAGAAGAAATAATTAAAAAGTTTGATTTAATTTCGGTATATAAACAGAAAGAATTACCAAATGCACTAGACAGATCGTTAAAAATATTAGATAAAAGAATGCAAATATTAGCAGAAGAAGAAGGTGGTTTAGGTATCACTGATATAGTTTCTATAGAAATAAAAGTTGTTGATAACTGTCCCCAAAGAGCAGCTGATATTGCAAATTATGCTTATAGTCTGATGGAAAAAAAGGTTTTAGAGCTTCATAATGGGGAAAACCAACAAATGTTAAATTTCCTCTTATCTCAAAACGTTCTGAATGATTCATTGTTTGATAAGTGGAAAAATGAGCTAAAAGCTTTTAAAATTAAATACAAGTTGTATGATATTTCCAGTCAGATTACCATGACTATGCAAGTAATTGGAAGCTATCAGGCAGAATTAAATATGTTAAATACACAAAAAGCATATTTAGAATCAAATAATTATAGTAATAATATCGAGTTAAAATCAATTAACCAAAAAATCGCAATTTTGAAAAATAAACTAATTGCACTTGAAGAAAATAAAAATGTTGCTCTTATACCGGGTTTAAAAAACTCTTTAGATTTATCAAATCAATATTATGAATTAATGAAGAAGGTTGAAACATACTCGCAAATTAATCAATTGTTGATTCAACAAATTGAAATCATAAAAATTAAGGTACAAAAGAACTATACAGAATTATTTTTAGTGGATTCGGCGCGACCTCCTGAATGGAAAATAAAACCCAAAAGAGCTTTCGTAATGGTAGGAATTGTCAGTGCATATATGGTATTTTGCCTGATTTTTCTATTTTTTCGAGGCTCTTACAAAACATTTAAAGAACAATACCCGGAAAAGTATTTGCTTTATAAGGGTCAATTACAATCTGCATTGTTTAAAAATAAAAAGTAAATCAAATAATGTTTTTTTACATTCTGCATATATGTAGTAAAATTAAATACAAATATGCTTATTTTGTATGGGCATTTATAACAGTTGCTGTTTGTAATTCTTTGTTTACCAGTACTGATGATTATACTTCCTTAAATTTCTTCTTTTACTATTTGTATAGGCTATTATTTGTTTTAATAACCTTCATTTTTCCTGTATATCTTCTTAAACAAAATAAAGTAATTCTCTATTACGATAAGTACATTATACTGATATTACTTTATATTCTATCTGCATTGCTTTCTATAATTGTAAACATTTCAACGTTCACTGGTTTTTATGCTTTTCAATTGATGCTGTATCCTGCAGTAATTACTCTTTTATTAATTCAAACAGCTGATAATAAATTTATTGAGAATATTTTTATCTCATTTATAATTTTCGGTGCTTTTAACTCAATATTATCATTTAGTTCTTTTATATTAAGTGGATTTAATTTACAGATTGATCACTCAGTAATTTTTGCAGATAAGAATCTCTATGCACGTTTCTTATGTATAATCTTTGCATTTGCTGCCGTAAGATATTTTTTTGATTCTGAGAGGTTTAAAATTTGGCGGTGGGAATTATTTGTTGTTACACTAGTTCCTATTCAACTGATATATTTGATTTCACGAAGTGGTTACATTTTATTTATTGTTACAATATTTATAATAATAATAAAGCTGAAAAGTGTTAGATTAAAGCGACTATTCATAGTAACGACAGTTTTATTACTTGGTGTTTTCTCAGTTATGGTTGCAAAACGTATGGCAAATGAGAAGATGGCGGTTGCGGATTATTCAGATCTTCATCGAATTAACCTTCTGCATGCAGGAATAAAAATGATTGCAGCACATCCTGTAATCGGAGTTGGGTATGGACAAGCACAAGAAAAGTATAAACAATATATGGTCAAAGGATTACCAGGATTAGAGGGTATAACTGCAATACACAATTGTTATGTAAATGTATGTGCTGAACAGGGTATTATCGGGTTAATAATATTTTTATTATTAAATGGAGGTTTGTTATATAAGCAGTACAAAATAATTTGGAAGGAGCGTAAGCCTGAAAGCAATATAAATTTGATTTGTTTTATCTCACTTCTAATGTTTATGATTCAGGGCGTTGTGTATCATTCATTTGATTATGAAGGTGTTTACTGGATAATTATTGCAGTAAATATACTCTCAATTAGAAATTCAAAAAATGGATTAGTTGTAAAGTAATTAATTTCAGGCAAGGTAAATGTACATTGAATCTGATAAATACATTTAAAAAACTTAACTCATCGCGACTTGCCAGAGATTCTTTATTCCAGTTTGTATTAAATACTATAGGTGCAATAATTAGTTTTTTCCAATTACCGTTATTTTTAAAATTGATGGGAGGTAATGGTTTTGGAGAGTTTGTAATAATTCAAACAATTGTCTTTACATTTTCTGCATTTACTCAAATACAGTTTTATCAAGGAATACTTAAGTTTTCACCAAATGCTTCCGATAGCATAAATAAAACCAGTGTAATGATGAAGTTAGGTATAATAAATGAAGTAATATCCCTATTATTAGTTGTTACAGGATTTTTAATATTTTACGGCGTTGTAAATAAAACATATCATAACTTAATTGATATAAATACTATTTTGCCAATTATTGTTGTAATGACTACATCAATAAGTTCAGGACAAACTATATCAACTGTTTTACGCATAGTTGATAAATTTCAGTATGTTGCAATCTGGAGTGCTTTTTGTCAATTACTGAGATTTGTATTATTATTACTTTTGCCAAAAATAGCAACTTCTCAAGGGAATACGTTAATAATAGCTTTAATTGTGCCGGAGTTACTACGAATAGTTGCACTTATTTTTCTTATTCCAAACAACCTAATATCTCAGAAGTGGAATAAACCAACACAATTCAAGCAAATGATTAAATTTTCTTTGACTATAACAGTTCAGGAGTGGTGTGATCTTCCTGTAAAGCAGTTTGACAAATTAATACTTTCAATTTTTGTCCAACCAATGTATGTGGGGACATATCATATTTTGAGACGAATTGGGACAATGATGGCAATGGTAGTGATTCCTTTTGCTACATCATTTTTTCATGAATTTTCAGAACGTTTTAATTCAAATAATGTTAAAGGTGTGTTGCAATTATTTAAGAAAAGTATAGTTCTATTTTCGAGTGTTTCAATAATACTTGCTATAGGTTTAATTTTATCAGAATCATTATGGGTTCCACGTTTATTTATTAACGTCAATGTCGAAAAACATCTGATTTTGATGATTATTTTGATTTACATTTTCATTAATGGTTTCAATGCTATTCACACACTATTGTATGTGCTTGGAGGAATTAAAGAATCATTAGTTATTACATTTTTAGCAAATGCTCTTTTTTTCATTTCGGCTTTCTATCTTGGGTATCACTTTAAAACAGAGGGATTAATAATTTCATTTGTAATTCAGGTAATCGCTGTAATAGGTTTAAAGATTCTTGTAGTCAGGAAAAAAATGAACCAATTGAGTAAGTCAATTGGCTGAGTTAAGAAATATTCTTAATAGAAAATCAAAGCACGGGTTTTCATCAGTTAAATTAAAATTTTTATTTTTATTGCATAGCTTGTTTTCCTTATTTGTTTTTCATTTCGTTTTGATTGTGAATTAAAAAACCTGGTGAGATATTGCTATTTTCTGTAGATAATTTTACTGTTAATAAAAATGCTCTATCAAAAACGGCGAGGTTTACCTTTTTATAACCATTTTGGAGGTCTATTATGACCCAGCCTGTTATTGAATTCGAAGAATTCTAAAATATACTCAAAAAGGATCCGCCTTTGTTTAAATTATCTTACAATACATATTGCAGTTACTGCTGATATAGTAAAAACGTACTTAACAAAGAGAAAATATTTAGATTTAATGTTATTTATTGCGGAGAATAATAAAAAGGCGGTTCCCTAGACGTAAACTATAGGTGCATAGCCACGTTAATGGCAAACCAATCTTATATATCCAATTATTTGAAAAATGAATCAATGAACTCTTTTCCCAAATTTCACTGAATGGAGAATTGCGAGCACCGGTCTGAAAATGTCTCATTTCGACCGGTTTGAAAATGTATTGACAATATAGTATTAATCAGCTTCGATTTGATCTTTCATTCGGTAACTTTTACCTTCAACGACGATTGTTTCTGCA